>NZ_CP072801.1:1854375-2163437 GCF_017901135.1 Thiothrix litoralis
CATCCACTCAATCAAGCGGTAGGTAAACATCACATCAGTCGGGCGTAAGCTGTCTTCCAGCGTAAACAGGATTTTGCGCAGCTCAACCTGACACTCATCGGTTTGACGTTCAATCCGGCTCAATTCCTTGAGCATTTCTTCCACATGATCGACTTCCATGCCTCGGAAACCTGTTTCGAGCAACTCATCCAGTTCATTGATGATTTCCAATGCCTGCTTGACTGAAGCGACACAGCGTTGGGTGTATTTTAGGAAAATCTCTTGCATGTTTTCTGGCAAACGCATTTTGCGCCCGACCACCATCCCCGCAATATCCTTGGCTTGATTGATGATTTGATCTTGCATCCACAGCACATCCAGCAAATCACGACGATCGACTGGCATGAAAAATCCGCGCGGCAAGTTATGGCGTAAATCCTTTTTCATATCATCCGCGAGATGTTCGCTATCCACAATAGCTTGATGCGCAGCGGTAATTTTTTGCTCATCATCGCTATTCATCCCTTCAGCCAGTATGATTAAATGTTTGATTCCCTTGTAAACACAATACATGTGCTCTTGAAGGGGACGTATCGGCGATTTGCCGAACAATCCTGCGATATGGTTTTTAGGCATGACACTTACCTTTCCAAAGCTAGAAAAAACGCGGATAGTATGAAGAGCTTGCTAGCTGAATCAAAGCTAAATATTAAGGTTATGTTAAAATTCTAGCGTCATCTTTTCAGCATCCACCCGCAAAAAACTGCCTTTATCTTCATGCCAATCCCCTAGCACTACCCGTTGCAGCATTTTGCCATCCAGCGCCACATCGTGTACCGCTGGGCGATGCGTATGCCCGTGGATGATGCGAGAAACGCCCGTCTGTTGGAAAACTGCCTCCACCGCCTGCTGATTCACGTCCAGAATCGCTGCCGCCTTGCCCTGCATACTCTCGCGGCTTTGCGCCCGCATCGCCTCCGCCTGACGGATACGCGCTTCCAGCGGTAAGGCCAGAAATTGCTGCTGCCATGGCGGATTGCGGAACAATTTGCGCACTTGCTGGTATTCCACATCATCGGTACACAAGGTATCACCGTGTAATAACAGGGTCGGGGTGCCGTATAAATCCATCAGGTGCTGTTCGGGTAACAAGATGCAGCCCGTTGCTGCCGCAAACTGCTCCCCTACCAGAAAATCGCGGTTGCCGTGCATGAAATACAGCGCGACTCCGCTATCAACCAGCTCGCGCAACTCCGCGACAACCGGCAAAAAACCAGCCGCAGCGGGGCTATCCAACGCATCATCCCCCACCCAGTACTCGAACAGATCCCCCAGAATATAGAGTGCATCTGCCCTACCCTTGAGCTGTTGCAGAAATGTTATCAGCAAGCGAATGATGGCAGGGCGGGAGGTATCAAGATGTAAATCAGCAATAAACCAGCTAACCATAAGCACTCTTTATTTATAAATCGACTTTTTTGTCGCAAATTAAAAAACAAATCTAATAGAACGTTGACCTGCTGCACAGAGTCTAATAAGTTATCCTAACTTTAAACTACCTAGAACTGACATAACATGACATATTGTGTAGGCGTTTCTCTTGATGCAGGACTTGTCCTGACATCCGACTCCCGTACCAATGCGGGTATTGATAATGTCAGTACCTACAGCAAGATGTACCAATGTGAAACGACACCTGATCGTTTCCTGGTTATTCTGAGTGCGGGCAACCTCGCCACCACCCAGGCCGTGATCCAGCAGGTCAAGCGTGATGTTCACGAGGGCAAGCCCAGAAATATTAACAACATGGCTTATCTCGCCGATGTTGCGGATTACTTGGGTGAAATTCTGGTCAATCTCATTCGTAAACATAATGAGCAAGGCGGTTTTATTGCCGATGCCACTTTGGTTTTGGGTGGACAAATCAAAGGGCGCGAACCAAACCTTTACATGATTTATCCGCAGGGAAATTACATCACGTCTTCCAGTGAGACACCCTACCTGCAAATTGGCGAAAGCAAATACGGTAAACCAGTGCTCGACCGTTTCATTACCCGTGACGCCTCGCTGGAAGATGCCGCCATCTGCTCGCTGATTTCCATGGACTCCACCATGAAAAGTAACGCCAGCGTAGGGCCACCGATTGAAGTGCTGATCTACAAACGCGATCAGTTCACCACGCCCAAACATTACAAGTTTGATGCCGAAGACCCTTATCTACTGGCTATTCGTCAGGAATGGGCACATCACTTGAATCAAGCATTCCGCTCCATGCCACGTCTGGAAGAAAGTCAGGCGCAGCCGAACAGCTACTTACGCGCTCTCTGAACCCGCCACTAATTGGTGGATGAAACGCAGCTTCACAATCACCTGTCGAGACAGGCTGAAGGGGTAGGGGTCGCGCTGCCCCATGCTGCGGTTCAGGGCATTCATCATCAGCGTCAGTTGCCGCCACTCCCCCATCAACAGGTGGAAGTCGCGGGAATGCGACGTGCTCCGATGGATCACCTCAAAGTCTGTGGCGGTTTCCAGCGTATCCATGATATGCAGGTAATGCGCCCAGGTTTCCGCCCAATCCTCCCACGGGTGGGCGCTGGCATAAGCACTGATATGGCGCTTCTCCCAATTGGGAACGGGGCCGTAAGCGTAATAGTTATCCATTGACTCACGGTAGTTTTCCTCGCCCCCGAACATGTGCCGAAAGCGCGGATACCACACCGAATCCCGTATCAGCTTATCCCAATAATAATGCCCGATTTCGTGGCGCATATGCCCCAGTACAGTACGGTAGCTTTCGTTCATCTGCTCGCGTGTTTTCACCCTATAGGCATCATCCGCCTCGGAAACATGCAAAGTAATCAAGCCATTATGATGCCCGGTATACACCACTCTTTTTTTCACCAAAGGATTGGTGCGCTGATCCTCCAGAAAATCAAACGCCAAGCCTGAGTCTGGGTCTTGCTCCCGGCTCACCACCGGCAAGCCCAACATAATGAAGGAATACACCAAACGCCGTTTAGCATATTCCAGCACTTTCCAGCGTTGAACGTTGATGGGGATATTTTGCTGGGGAACGGTACGCGTCAAACGGCAAGAGCGGCATTGTTCGTGATCATCGTCCTCAGCCACCATCCAGTTACAGCCCACAGGATGATTACGGAGTGCACAAGCACGCAGCGTGGGATCTTCGTTCAACACCACCATTGTCAAGGTTTCGGGGTTAAACCCTAGCAGGCTATGGCAAGAGGAGCACTTACTGTCCTCGAAAAAAACTTCATGCCCGCAGACACAGTGGAAACGCCTCATGAGTTCCCCACCTTATCCAACTCAACCCGGACAACTTCCACCTGTTCACCATCTGTCACCAGTAGCCATGCGGCAAGGTTTTGCAGCGCGGCAATCTCCGGCAATTGCAGATAACCCTGCACTTGCTCAAGCCCCTCCTGCTTTTTGGCTAACCAACCCGCTTCCTTTGCGTCGCGGTTGGAAAGCAGTTGCAAGGCACGCACCATTTCATCCACCAACGGCTGCATATCGGCGTACAGCGCCAGCTTTTCCACCGCCAGCCGCAGCGTATGGTTGGGAATACTCATCTGGTTACGGCGCTCCAGTTCCACCTTGAAATAATGGAAGTAGAATTCGCGAATCGCGTAATTGGGGATGACAAAAGTTTCCCCCGCCAGCGTTTTGCGGTACAGAGTAATAAACCCCATATACGCCAACAGGCTGATAAAATCGTCACGGTCAAAACCTTTGTCAAACTCGAATTTGCGGCGTTGTTGGGCGGTCACTTCTTCGGTGTTGATTAGCTCATCCAGCACCGCAAAATTGGTGTCGCGGTTGCCAATGCTGAACATGCCCATGATTTTGCCGTAATCCGAGGCGATGTTTTCATCCATCATCGGATCGGGGTATTCACAGCGGCGCAGGTCGAAATTCTTGGCAAAATACAACACCATATTGGCATTGTAGACCGTTTCCGATGCCTTGAGGTTGAAGCGGTAGCCGTTGTACCAACGGGTCACATCAGCCAGCAGTTGTTCCAACTCCACCGAACAAGTATCCACTAACGGCTGCAACAGACGGGCAACTTCTGCCTTGGTGAAACCAATGGCTTCGTTGAAATCTTCGTGCAATGACAGGTTTTGCCCAATATTGAACCCGCTGGTCATACTATCAAGCATGATGGGGGTAACGCCCGTGACAAACAGGCGGTCGAGGGTGCCGCGTTGCGTAGCCGTTTTGAGGGTTTCGTAAAAGCTACGCACGAAGCCACCTTTGCCCATGATGCGCAGAAATAGCTTCATGTCTGCTGCTAAAATGCTATTGGCAAAGTGGTCGTATTCGTCGATCAACAGCAGAAATTTGTGTTCACCCAATAACTCCACGAATTGCTGCATTTTGTCGGCGGGAGTTACCTTTTCCCGAATAGCGTCCTGATAACTGTCAGGGTAAGCATAGCGGCGCAAAAACGTTTGCAAGTGCATATCGACCTTGCTGGTAAACCGCTGCAAAACAGCATCATGCCCTGCATCGGTATCAATACCGCTAAAGTCCATGAACAGCACTTGATAGCTGCTACGCAGTGGTGCTGGCTGTTGCCCGATGTACAGCTTGCCAAACAACGCATCGAACTCGTGCTGATACGCCACATCGTAATAATATTCCAGCATGGACAAGAACAGGCTTTTGCCAAAACGACGCGGGCGCAGCAGAAACAGATGGCTGCCTGCTGCTTCCAACTGGGGAATGTAATCAGTCTTGTCGAGGTAGACAAAACCTTCGGTGATGACTTTCTTGAAATTGCTTTCGCCGTAGGGGATTTTCATGCTGCGACTATCCTTCGGAGTGATGGGAACAGTTTAGCATAATGGCGTGAGTGCGAGACTGGCTTGCAGGGCTGCGATGCTTCCCAGCACCCCTCCTTTGCAAAAGGAGGGGCTAGGGGAGGATTTTCTTCAGGGTTTCTTACGACCGACGCAAATCCAACGTATAACGTATACGGATAATACGCATTCACCGGGAACGATTCGGAGTTACGCCCGCCCGGATGCGATACATGGTAAGTGCAACCACCCACCGAACGCCCGTTCCAGGTATCAATGATGTCGAACACCAGCGGCGCATGAATCCCAATCGTCGGATGCAGTGCGGAAGGCGGCTGCCACGCACGGAAGCGCACCCCAGCCACATACTCACCATGCACCCCGGTCGACTTCATCGGCACACGTCGCCCATTATAGCTTTGTGGAGATGGGAATAACTTACGACTGTTGAAACAAGTTAAGTATGCTGCCACGAGAGAAAGACAACAGCATTTTTGTCAACCCTCTTCAATTTTTATGAAGAAAATGTAAGCATGATCACAGCAGCAGATTTAATTCTTAAGTTAAAATTTGCGCAATTAACGGGCATATTGGAAGAAAATCAATGCACATTTTGGGCTATGCGGAAGACCACATGACATTAATAGATATTGTTTATTTTATGATTAATAGATTCTTGTTTGGTCTGTTACAGGCTTTTCAGTAAGACGGCTAAGTACCACAGTGCTCGATTTGCTCCCTATCAACCCAATATAACCTAATTGATTGGATTCAACTCATGATTATTGAAAAATTAAAAGAAATAATTGACCCAACCCCTGAATTTTCATCAACAACTACGGATATTTTCTTTTGGGTAATCTTGTCTGTTTTCATCGCTGCACTGATATTGAGGCTACGCGGAAAAAAACCGGCTTTTACTGATTACATCCCAACCTTATTATCATCACTGGGTATTTTAGGAACTTTTGCTGGTATTGTCATTGGTCTATTGGCATTTGATCCAACGCCCGAAAAGATGAATGACTCCATTACGAATCTGCTCTGGGGTCTACAAACAGCTTTCTTTACCAGTATTACTGGTGTTTTTTTGTCGATTACCTTTAAGGCATTTGAGAGTTTTTTGCTCAATCAAGAGCAAGCATCAGAAAACAGTGATGGCTTAGCTCAAAGCGACAACTCGATCGAAGGCATTTTAACGGTGCAAAATCAACATTTGGCGCAGATCGTCAAATCCATCGGTGATGAAAATACTGACTCAAGCCTAGTCAACATCTTAAAATTACACCGAAGTGATGCTGCTGATCAACGTAAACAAGTCATCAATGCCTTACAAACGTTGAACGATGCGTAACTGTTCACGGAGCAGCCCCCTTAAGCGGCAATAAGTCCAGTCACCGGATTCAATACTTGCGGAGGGGGAATAGGCAAACGCACCGTCACCGGCTTTTTAGCCAATGCCTGCTGACACGCTTGGCGGATAATTCGGTAAGCGCTGATACCTAGGCGTTTGCAGGTTTCCACGATAGTCAGTATTAACGGGCGGAATTGATCACCTCGGAAAGATTGGCTAAAAAAGCTGGTCTTACGCCAGATGACATAGGGGCGGATAGCCCGTTCGGCAGCATTGTTGGTCAGAGGAACACCGGAATGACGCAAAAATGTCCATAACATCAGGTCATCATCCCGTAAGCGTTGGCACTGGTTGGCGGTTTTAGTCGGCTTATCAGGATGTTGTGCTTGACGTAAGCCGCTACCTGCTACCAATGTCTGGCGGAAGGCTTCGCGGAGTTTATCCATGCGTTGCCGGTACAACCTGTCCGAGTAAGCACCTGCGAGCTTGCGGTTATGCAAGTGGACAATCAGGCGTGCCAGACGCAGCAAACGCTTCCCTAAGATGCCTGCACGCCCGTAACGTTGTGCTATTTTTTTGAACTTACGGATAATGTGCGCCCAGCACAGTTGCCGTCGTTCATTGGGGTGGTGATTATAGCCGCCGTGCTGGTCGGTCACGAGTACGCCATTGAATTTTCCCAGCAATTCGTCCGCTGCACCTTTGCCGCGTGAGTAATGCGTCATGAAGTACACCACCTGTGGCGAACACATCACCCATAACCATTCACGTTCGCGCCCACGGTAGTGACTGGTTTCATCCGCGTTTACCACCGGGCTGCTACGCACTGCATCACCCGCCTGAGCATATAAGGGTGCTAACCAACGGCTGACGGGGGCAGTAGCCTCACTGATCGCACCGCTACTGAAGGATAACTGCCATTGTTCTTCCAGCAGTAACTGGATTTGCCGCGTGGACAGGCGGCACGCCCCGTTCATCAGGGTGATCCAACTGATCAAGCCAGCACCCATCTGCCCGCTGGGGATGTCTTCGGGTAACTCGGCTACCTGACGTTTCCCGCAGCAACTACACGTACCCGCATACAGGCGGTGTTCCGTTACTTGATAAGCAACTTCCGGTAGGTCAAATACCTGATGACGCTGGCTCGGCGTGGTTTCCAGCACCAGATGACCACCACAACGGCAACAGCCTTCGGGATAGTAATGCTGGATAGCATCCAGGCGTGATTCCTCCACCAAGGTGCGTTCATGTTTGCTGTGTCCTGGCTGACCGCCGCGTTTTAACGGGCTTTTCGGTTTGCGCTCGCGTTGGGCGCGTTGTTCGGGCGTGTCACGTGACGGGGGGTTAGAGGAGGTGGCGGAGGAGTCATTCAGGCGTTCTTTCAGTTCTGTCAGTTCCGCTTCCAGTTGTTTTACCCGTGCCTGCAACGCAACCACCAACGTCAGCAGATCACGGTTAAGCTGCTGGGAGGTGGCCAAATCGGTTGGCAACGCAATATCAGTAAAATCGGTGGTGATCGTTAGCTCGTTCATCTTTCAAGCATAGCTCAGACTCTGGCAGTTGCAAGCCCGTGAACAGTTACCATCGCAATTGGTAGAAGGCATCAATGAAAGCGCCGCTAACCTCTCGAATGCCATTATCAAAACAGCAACGGAATTTGATGACAGCTCATCCCGTGTTAATGCATCTCCTTATACACAAGTCCCAAGCTGATGTAAGATAAGCAATTTTCACCTATGAACTGGTCATCTAGCGAACTCACCGATCTTGATTTGGGAGACAAGCGCCTCGAAACACGCGCCGCCCATATTCTCAATGCCATGCTGAAAGCGCCCCAATCCAGCCTCCCCAAGGCTTGCCAGAGTTGGTCAAGTACCTTGGCGACGTACCGTTTCTTCTGGAATGAGGCGGTGAGCCATGATGCTTTGATGGCATCCCACTTTGAAGCGACAGAGTGCCGAATCCGTCAACAAGACTCGAAGATTATCCTGTGCATTCAAGACACCACCGAATTGGACTTCAATGGACAGGAAACCGAGGGCTTGGGGCGGTTATCCTACGATAAGCAACGCGGGATGTACCTGCATCCGACCTTGTGTATCACCCCGGAACGCCTGCCGTTGGGCATCACCGATACGTGGATGTGGTCACGGGGCTTGAGCAAAGCCGCCGACCAAGCGAACCCCAGCATCAAAGAAAGCCGTCGCTGGATCGAAGGGTATGAACGGGTAGCCGAACTGGCGGCACGCTGCCCCGGACACCGGCTCATCTATACGGGCGACCGTGAAAGCGACTTTTACGACTTGCTCAAACGGGCACAAGCCTTGGATTACCCGGCTGACCTGCTGATACGGGCGCAACATAACCGTGCCTTAGGAGATGACCTCAAACTGTGGGATGCCATTGAGCAACAACAGGCGTTGACCCGCATCACCTTTACCAAACCGCGCAAGCAGGGTGAAAAAGCCCGCAAAGTGGTACAGGAAATCAAGGTGTTACGTTATACCCTGCGTCCCAAGAGCAAGCACCCGATGCTATTGACCTTGGTTCAAGCCAAAGAAATCAACCCACCCGCCGGAAAATCGCCCCTCATTTGGCGTTTAGTCACCAACCGTTGTGTAGAGACCGCCGATGCCGCTTGTGAACTCATCGACTGGTATCGGGCGCGTTGGGAAATCGAAATGTTTTTTGATGTCCTGAAAGTTGGCTGTCGCGTCGAAAAACTGCAACTGGACACTAAAGAGCGCATCGAAAAAGCCCTCGCGCTCTACATCATGGTGGCCTGGCGGATTATGTTTCTGATGCGGTTGGGGCGTACCTGCCCAGAACTTCCGGCTGAGCTGGTGTTTGACCCGCTGGAATGGAAAGTATCCTTCCGGCTCGGCAAAAAAGCACTGCCCGATGGCATACCTACCCTCAATCAAGTGATCCGCAATCTGGCAGAACTGGGGGGCTTTCTGGGCAGAAAATGCGATGGCGAACCGGGAGCTAAAAGTATCTGGTTGGGCTACTCAAGGGTGCTGGACTGTATTTATGGGATTCAGATGGCTAGTGAATTGGGGGAAGGACTGATTTGTGTATAAAGAGATGGTGTTAATGGTGCGTTGCAAACAACATCAGATCACCTCACTAGAGAGTCAGAAGTCATCAAAACAACCTTGATTGATTCGGTTACGCAAATTCGTGAGGATTTCTATGGCTTTATTCATCAATTGCAAGGCAGTCAGCAAGCGCAATTACAAACGTTTGAAACAGCCATTGCCCAGATGATGAGTGGCTATAAAGAATCAGAAGATCAGATCAAAAATTTCGCTCAAACAACCATCAGCAGTACAAAGGAATCTGTCTTAAAACAAACTAGAGCAATAGATCAAGCACTGGAACAGGAGCTTAACCGCACCATGACCGAACTGGGTTCAGCACTCACAACGATCACGCGTAAGTTTACCGAAGACTACCAAACTTTGGTTAATGAGATGAATAAAGTTGTTCGTGCACGATAAGGACAATCTGTGATGCAACGGAAAAAAAAATCACATGCAGATGAGTCACAATGGCTATCCGTCTCTGACCTCATGTCAGGTTTGATGATGGTATTTCTGTTTATCTCGATTGCCATGATGCAAATTGTCAATAAGGATAAAGACACAGCCGTTGATGAAAAGAAGCGCATTGAGCAAATCGTCAAAGCCTATCAAGAGAATAAAACAGCTATTTATGATGCACTGCAACAAGAATTCGCACGAGACTTAAAAAAATGGGATGCTGAAATTGATCGTAATAATCTTACCTTCACCTTTAAATCGCCTGACATATTGTTTGCGATAGGCAAAGACCAGTTAACACCCAAATTTAAAGAAGTTTTAGATGATTTCTTCCCACGCTATCTCACGGTGCTTACGGGTGCGGGTGCGGGTGCGGGTGCGGGTGCGGGTGCGGGTGCGGGTGGAACAATAGAACAGGATGGGGTGAAAAGCTTTAAAAGCTCAATCACTGAAATTCGTATCGAGGGTCATACCGATTCGACATGGGGCACAACGGGTTCTACGATGACTGATAAAGATATCTACTACAATAATATGGACTTATCCCAAGGAAGAACGCGATCTGTACTGACGTATATCTACGATATGTCGGGCATTGCCAAACAACGCCCATGGATGAAGGCACACATTGCAGCCGTTGGTTTATCATCATCGCGCCCCGTATTCAAAGAATCAGCGTGCAATAGTCCAGAGGAAAATGAACCCTTGACACAATCGGTTTGCACCGAGGATCTCGAAAAATCGCGACGAGTGTCATTTCGTATTTTGACCAACGCTGAACAGCAAGTGCAGAAAATACTGGCTACCTTCTGATGAAAATTGATACGGCATTTATCGTAAACCTCAAGGCATGTGTGACCCAAATGGGCGCAGCACTTCAGAAGTTAGATCTGACCTCTCAATCGGGCATCAAAGTCAAACTGAGCGATATTAAGAGCAAGAAAGGGTTGCTGAGTTATGATGATCATCAGGTTGTCGTGTTTATTCCCGACCACAGTTATAAGGCATCTCTTTATACACAAATCAGTCCTTCCCCCAATTCACTAGCCATCTGAATCCCATAAATACAGTCCAGCACCCTTGAGTAGCCCAACCAGATACTTTTAGCTCCCGGTTCGCCATCGCATTTTCTGCCCAGAAAGCCCCCCAGTTCTGCCAGATTGCGGATCACTTGATTGAGGGTAGGTATGCCATCGGGCAGTGCTTTTTTGCCGAGCCGGAAGGATACTTTCCATTCCAGCGGGTCAAACACCAGCTCAGCCGGAAGTTCTGGGCAGGTACGCCCCAACCGCATCAGAAACATAATCCGCCAGGCCACCATGATGTAGAGCGCGAGGGCTTTTTCGATGCGCTCTTTAGTGTCCAGTTGCAGTTTTTCGACGCGACAGCCAACTTTCAGGACATCAAAAAACATTTCGATTTCCCAACGCGCCCGATACCAGTCGATGAGTTCACAAGCGGCATCGGCGGTCTCTACACAACGGTTGGTGACTAAACGCCAAATGAGGGGCGATTTTCCGGCGGGTGGGTTGATTTCTTTGGCTTGAACCAAGGTCAATAGCATCGGGTGCTTGCTCTTGGGACGCAGGGTATAACGTAACACCTTGATTTCCTGTACCACTTTGCGGGCTTTTTCACCCTGCTTGCGCGGTTTGGTAAAGGTGATGCGGGTCAACGCCTGTTGTTGCTCAATGGCATCCCACAGTTTGAGGTCATCTCCTAAGGCACGGTTATGTTGCGCCCGTATCAGCAGGTCAGCCGGGTAATCCAAGGCTTGTGCCCGTTTGAGCAAGTCGTAAAAGTCGCTTTCACGGTCGCCCGTATAGATGAGCCGGTGTCCGGGGCAGCGTGCCGCCAGTTCGGCTACCCGTTCATACCCTTCGATCCAGCGACGGCTTTCTTTGATGCTGGGGTTCGCTTGGTCGGCGGCTTTGCTCAAGCCCCGTGACCACATCCACGTATCGGTGATGCCCAACGGCAGGCGTTCCGGGGTGATACACAAGGTCGGATGCAGGTACATCCCGCGTTGCTTATCGTAGGATAACCGCCCCAAGCCCTCGGTTTCCTGTCCATTGAAGTCCAATTCGGTGGTGTCTTGAATGCACAGGATAATCTTCGAGTCTTGTTGACGGATTCGGCACTCTGTCGCTTCAAAGTGGGATGCCATCAAAGCATCATGGCTCACCGCCTCATTCCAGAAGAAACGGTACGTCGCCAAGGTACTTGACCAACTCTGGCAAGCCTTGGGGAGGCTGGATTGGGGCGCTTTCAGCATGGCATTGAGAATATGGGCGGCGCGTGTTTCGAGGCGCTTGTCTCCCAAATCAAGATCGGTGAGTTCGCTAGATGACCAGTTCATAGGTGAAAATTGCTTATCTTACATCAGCTTGGGACTTGTGTATAAGGAGATGAGTTATAAGGGCGTACCAGCCGTTGAAAAGAATCACGCTCAGGGCAATAAGTACCATTTTGCAGAGTGTACGACTTTGGAGGAGATGCGTGCTTCAGGTAAATATGAGCATCGCTATAGCGCTAACAATAACCCGGACGGTCATTTTGAAATTTTCGATAACAAAGGTAATAACGCCAAAAACATTGCTTTAATGCCTTGTCAGAACTGCCTCAAACATATTAACTACCAAGGTTTTGCTGATGCAACATCCAATGAAAAGCGTCGAATATTGGATCATTTCTCAGTCATTGATTTACTCTCGACCTATAGTACTTGGTTTAAAAATATGCCGGGTATTCGACCAAAAACAGCAGGCTATACTGCCGACTGGCAAGATATTTCTCTAGCTTTTCGTCGAAAAAAGAAATTCACCTGCGAATGCTGTGGCGTGAACCTCAATGACCAGCGTCATTTATTACACGCGCATCACATCAATAGTGATAAACGGAACAATTATGAGCATAACCTCAAGGCACTTTGTATTGACTGTCATCGTAAAGAACATTTACATGATCATATGCTGATTACATGTCAAGTCCCGATAGATCATATACTTTCTTTTTGAATAAATCTGGCTTCTTTTTCTGCCATTCCTTGAGTGCTTGAATAGGGGTTTTGTATCCCAGTGCTTTCTGGGGAATGCAGTGGTTGTAGAGCCGTTCATAATGTTTGATCGCGTCAGCCAATTCATTGGATGAGGCGAAACGGGTGGTTTGCAACAAGTCGCTGATACGTCCGTTGAAGCGTTCTACCATGCCGTTGGTTTGGGGGTGGCGTGGCTTGGTGAGGCGGTGTTCAGCCTTGATGCGCTCACAGGCTTTGTCGAATTTATGCTTGCCTGTGGGGTCACGTTCCCCTTTACGGGTAAAGCGGTCGGTGAATTCCTTCCCATTGTCGGTCAGCACGTATTGCACCTTGATGGGGAAGCGCTGCTCTACTTTACCCAAAAAATCCGCTGTACTGGCAGCCGCTTTGTCGGGGTAAATGGCAAGGCACACCATACGACTGGCACGGTCGATGGCGACATACAGGTATTGGTGTTCCTTTTCGTCGGGCATCTTCGGCAAGTATTTGATGTCAATATGGATATAGCCGGGTTCGTAGTCCTTGAACACCTTTTTCGGTGGCGGCTCCTCGCCATACAGTTCCCGCTTCATTACCGCCAGGTTGGCGATCCCATGACGACGCAGGCAGCGGTCTATACCCGAACGGCTGGCGGCGGCATTGATATATTCTTTGGTGATGTGGGTCAGGTCATCCAGCGACAGCAGCAGGGTCTTACGTAGCTCCACCACCAACCATTCCTGTACCTCAGTCAGCGTGGTGTGCAGCGTATCGGGACGGTGCGATTTGTCGGTCATCTCCTCACGGTTCTGCCATTTGCGGATCGTCAGGCGGCTGACATTGTATTGTTTCGCCAGTTCTGCTTGTGTGAGCGGCGATGCCTTGATTTCACTCCGTAATTTCGGGGTTGTCCGTGCTTCGGGATGCAGTTTCATGTACGCTTTGCCTTGTAGCCATGGGTGGATAAGATGCCTTCAAGGATAGCCCGTGCTTTGAATAATGGGTAGCTCCTTGAGGGAATATGATCCCATGGGACATGACAATTACACCTGAGCAAATGCACACAATTAATCAACTCAGAATGCAGCAAGGCTTACTTAAAATTGATTCTTGGCAAAGTGCCTATCGACTAGCGGATGAGGCGTTACATGGGGTACTCAAACGCTATGAGCGCAGGCAACCTCAATCACTACCCCACGTTTACTATCCAGTTACATCAGGTATTATTTTGGATGTCGCATGGCCTAGCCAGAAAGTCGGCGTTTATGTGGATATTTCGGAGCAACAGCGTAAAACATTGCAACAAGCTGGTTGGTCTTTGATGACGATTGGACATGCGCTTAAATTTTAATCAAACCCAAGCAATGTTACCCCCCTGCTTCCTGCAACAGCGCCGCAATCAGCTCCTCCGACAACCACAACCCCGCTGCCTGCAATTGCCGAAAAGCGGGTTCTGCCTTGGGCAGCAATCCGCGCCGCTTCGCCAACACAATCACACCACATGTACCTGTCATGGCAATATTGATGCTACGCGCACAACGGCGAGCAGCGGCATCATCCAGAATGGCACGGTCTGCTGCCAATTCACGGGCATGATGCATAACAGCCGATTCACCAGCCCCCAAATTCCAGCGTTGGATGTCCAGTGCAACGTCTACAGGGGGTAAGCGTTGCAACCAATCCAAGGTAGGAACAATACAGGCAGCGGCATCATCCTTGCCACCATTGACAACTTCTTGCCACACAGCGGTACATACACAGCTTCAAACAACTGCGGCAACAGAACGTGTAATTGGCTACGGCACAAGGTAATCAGCGGTGATGCATTGATGACAACATGTTTAGTAGAGGTCATGCAATTCCTCACACACCTCATCCGCTGTTAATTGAAACGGGGAAACCTTCGCCAACGATAATGCAGTGATGAAATCGGCACGGCTGACTCCAGCGATTTCCGCCGCCTTTTCTTGCGACACACGCCGCACCTCATACCATTTAATAGCAGCAGCAAGACGCATTTCCTGCACAAAACCATCAGGGTCAAGGTGTAAAACGGGCAATACGGAGTCGGGTATTTGAATTGTGATCGCGGTCATGGGCGCGTTCCCTTAATGATTAGGTAGCCCTGACTATAAGCGCAAGCGGGGCAGGCATCAAGCCCACCCCGCACGGTATATTAGGAGAGGTCGCTTACGACCGACGCAAATCCAACGTATACGGATAATCCGCATTCGTCTCTTCCAACGGTGGGCTCATCGGCTGCGGCTTTGCACCGTGCTCATAGAACGCCCGCGTCGCTTCTGACAGAACCTTTGGCTCCAGCACATCCGGCGTATGCTGCTCACGGAAGCGCGAGAAACGCCGTCCTTCAGCTTCATACGCATTCACCGGGAATGATTCGGAGTTACGCCCGCCCGGATGCGACACATGGTAAGTGCAACCACCCACCGAACGCCCATTCCAGGTATCAATGATGTCGAACACCAGCGGCGCATGAATCCCAATGGTCGGGTGCAACGCGGAAGGCGGCTGCCACGCACGGAAGCGCACCCCAGCCACATACTCGCCATGCACGCCGGTCGACTTCATCGGCACACGTCGCCCATTGCAGGACACCACGTAGCGCGAATCGGTCAAACCATTGATCTTCACCTGCACCCGTTCCAGCGACGAATCCACAAACCGCGCGGTTCCCGCACTGCTCATTTCCTCGCCCAGCACATTCCACGGCTCCAGCGCGGCACGCAATTCCAGCCCAATGCCGCAATGTTGCACACGCCCATACACCGGGAAACGGAACTCGTGGAACGGCGCAAGCCATTCCAACTGGAACGGATACCCGGCGGCCTTCAGGTCTTCGCACACATCCTTCATGTCTTCCCACACATAATGCGGCAGCATGAAACGGTCGTGCAACTCAGTGCCCCAACGCACCAAACGATGCGCATACGGCTTGTTCCAGAAACGCACCATCAAGGTACGGATCAGCAACATCTGCACCAGTGACATCCGCGCATGAGGCGGCATTTCAAAGCCACGGAATTCCAACAAACCTTGACGCCCGGTGTAAGAATCCGGCGAATACAGCTTATCAATACAGAATTCAGCGCGGTGCGTATTGCCAGTAATGTCGATCAGCAAATTGCGCAACAAGCGGTCAACCAACCACGGCTGGTCATTATGCCCTTGCGGCATTTGCTGGAAAGCGATTTCCAGCTCATACAAGCTTTCATCCCGCGCCTCATCCACCCGTGGCGCTTGGCTAGTCGCGCCAATGAACATGCCGGAGAACAGGTAGGACAAGCCCGGATGGTGCTGCCAGAACGTCAAGATACTGCGCAAGACATCCGGCTGGCGCAGGAACGGGCTGTCGCTCGGCGTAGCCGCACCCAGCGTGACGTGATTGCCGCCGCCCGTGCCCGTATGCCGTCCATCCAGCATGAACTTTTCCGCCCCCAAGCGTGACAAGCGGGCTTCTTCGTACAGCAATTCGGTGTTCGCCACCAACTCATTCCAGCTACCTGCCGGGTGAATATTCACCTCGATAACACCCGGATCAGGCGTAACCTTGAACGATTTCAAACGCGGATCAGACGGCGGCTCGTAGCCTTCCAGCAAAATCGGCATTTTCAGTTCCGCAGCGGTCTTTTCCAGCACCGACAGCAAATCCAGATAATGCTCAAGGTAGTGCAGCGGCGGCAGGAACACATACAAGCGCCCTTCCCGTGCTTCGATACACAAGGTAGTACGCGGTACTTCGCGCCATTCCTTGACCATTTGCTTGCTGGCATCGGCGTGCTGCAACGTCGGCTCAGGCGGCGCAATCAGGGCGCTGTAACGCCACTCGACTTCCCCGTGGTAATCCTGTAACGGCGGGCGATCTTCAAACGGGCAAGGTTGCGATTCGACTTCGCGCTCGTCTTCGGCTGTCCACGGCAAGCTGTCCAGCGGCAGGCGGAAGCCCATCGGTGAATTGCCGGGAATCAGGTACATTTCTTCGCGACGGAATTCCCATTTGGCACTCGCCCAGCTCTTGTCGGCATCATCCCAACGCAGCGGCAGCGCGAAACCCGATGGTGTATCCAAACCTTGCTGCAAGGCCATGACCAAATCATTACGGTGCTTGCTATCCCGCAGGTTCAGGGTCAACCAATCCACATTCGCAGGCTGGCTGGCTTCTTTCCACAGGTAGTACAAACGGTCTTCGTAACCCGGCACCAAATACTTATTGTCCAGCCCCAGATTGCTGCAAACAACATCCGCAAAGCGCTTGGCAGCTTTGTCATCAAAACCATAATCCTTCTGGTCATCGGCAATCAGGCTTTGGTCGTTCCACACCGGCAAACCATCGGGTCGCCAGTAGCAACCCAGCGCCCAACGCGGGAACGGTTCGCCCGGATACCACTTGCCCTGCCCGAATTGCAGCGCACTGCCCGGCGCAAATGCCTTTTGCATCCGCCGCAGTAAGACACCGGCACGCTCGCGCTTGTGCTCGCCCAACGCGCCGGTATTCCACTCCACGCCATCCATATCGTCGATGGACACGAACGTCGGCTCGCCGCCCATAGTCAGACGTACATCGCTGGATACCAAATCCGCTTCGACCTGATTACCCAATGCCAGCACATCTGCCCATTGCTCGTCGGAATACGGCTTGGTGACACGCGGATCTTCGAGGATACGGCGCACGGTATTGCTGTAATCGAACTCAACTTCACATTTGTCAGTAGCACCATCAATCGGTGCAGCACTGCCCGGCGACGGCGTACACGCCAACGGGATATGCCCTTCGCCTGCAAACAAACCGGAAGTCGGGTCAAGCCCTACCCAGCCAGCGCCCGGCAGATAAACTTCTGTCCACGCGTGCAAGTCGGTGAAATCGGCTTCAGGACCACTCGGACCATCCAGCGCTTTCTGGTCAGCCGTCAATTGCACCAAATAACCAGACACAAACCGCGCCGCCAGACCCAGATGCCGCAGGATTTGCACCAGCAACCACGCCGTATCACGGCAAGAACCGCGCTTGATTTCCAGCGTTTCCTCACAGGTCTGGACACCCGGTTCCATGCGAATATTGTAGCCGATGTGCTGCTGCAAGCGGCTATTAAGCGCGACGAGGAACAACACGGTGTTCGGCTGCTTCAGGTCAACGCCTTTCAGCCATTCCTTCAGCAACGCACCGTCTTCGGTCACTTCCAGATACGGAACCAGCTCTTTTTGCAAGGCCTTGTCGTACTTGAACGGGTACTTCATGGCGTAGTCTTCCACGAAGAAGTCGAAGGGGTCGATCGTGACCATATCGGCCACCACATCGACTTCCACGCTGAACTCCATGGTTTTTTCCGGGAACACCAAGCGTGCCAGCCAGTTGCCGAACGGGTCTTGCTGCCAGTTAATGTAATGATTTTCCGGCGTGATCTTCAGAGAATACGCCAGAATCGGGGTGCGCGAATGGGCTGCCGGGCGCAAACGCACCACATGTGGCGACAGCTTTACCGGACGATCAAATTTATAGCCAGTGTAATGGTTTAAAGCGACGTGAATACTCATGTAAAGCCCTTATCCTTGTACTTGTAATTGCTGTTGTTCATCCCGATCAGGATAGAACCATGTGGTGGCAATGTCTGCATGTAACATACCCAGCTCACTTTGCAAGTGATCCATCAAGGTATGTACCTGCCCTTCTGGTAGCAGACTGGGAATATCCTGTTCCTCTAGGTACTCAATCAGGCGTTGCTGCATAACCAGCGGCATTTCAGGCTCAGGCAATTGGTTGAGATAATGCCCGGTCGCCTTGATGGTGTAATACAGGGAACGCGGAAAGTCCCCGTCCATCATCAGGAAAGGCAACACATCGCTACCCTTGACCCGTGAACGCACCCGTTGCTGATACATCTGCCGCGCACTCAGGGCTTGCAGCAGGTTAGTCCAGAGGATGCCTTCGTATTTGCGCAAGTTGTTGCTGCGGCTTTTCGATAGCAGCAAAGAACCCATTTCTAGAATACGGCTGGTCATGTCCGCCCGTTCCAAATACTTGCCCACCTGCATGAAGCGGTAAGTATTGTCGCGGCTCATGTGACCGTCGATGATCCCCCGGATAGTCTGGCACTGCTTGAGCAAAGTGCGCAGCAGGTTTTGCCGGGAATGGCGGCTGCTAATGGAAGACAGCGAATTATTCATAATAATGTGGGTCTGGTTAACCTGTTCCCACGTTGCATCCGGCAATAAATCCAGTGAAGTACGCACATTTTCACGCACACTCAGGAACAAACTGGCCAAAGAGCCGGGGTTCCTCTTATCAGCGATCAGGAAGCGCATGATATTTTCTTCGCTAGCCTCCTTGCCGTAGTGCTCACGGAACAACTCATCTGCGTTGAACAGCTTGATCAACGTATACCAGTTAATTTCCATATCACCCGGCAAATCCATCAAGAGCGAGGTGTGAACATTCAACAGGCGGGCAACATTTTCAGTCCGTTCCAGATAGCGAGACATCCAGTAAACCCTTTCCGCAACACGTGATAGCATCATACCTCATCCTCCTGCCCGTCAGTCTCTGGGGTCTTTTCATCATCCACAATCCACGTATCCTTGCTCCCCCCACCTTGTGAAGAGTTCACCACCAGTGAGCCTTTCACTAGGGCTACACGGGTAAGGCCACCGGGTGTCACGTAAATATCCGAACCGCTCAGAATAAACGGACGCAAATCCAGATGACGTGGCTCAATCGCCCCATCCTCCGTACACGTCGGCGTCACCGACAGATTCAAGGTCGGCTGGGCAATGTAGTTATTGGGGTTTTCCTGAATCAGTTTACGGAATTCTTCCACTTGTGCAGCCGTAGAATGCGGGCCAACCAGCATCCCGTAACCACCAGACTCATTCGCTGGCTTCACTACTAATTCCGCCAGATGTTCCAGCACGTATTCGCGCTCTTCCGGGCGACGACACACCCAAGTCGGCACATTCGGCAAGGAAGGTTCTTCATTGAGGTAATAACGGATCAAGTCAGGCACATAAGCGTAAATGACTTTATCATCCGCCACCCCACAGCCGGGGGCATTGGCAATGGCGACTTTGCCCGCTTTCCAGGAGCGCATAATTCCAGGAACACCGAGGATGGAATCTTCTCGGAATACTTCAGGGTCAATGAACTCGTCGTCGATACGGCGGTAAATCACATCTACCCGCTCCAAGCCCTGAATGGTTTTCATGTAGACGTAATCGTCTTTGCCTACCATCAAGTCGGCACCTTCAAGCAATACTAACCCGGCTTGTTGCGCTAAGAATGCGTGCTCAAAGTAAGCTGAGTTGTAAATACCCGGCGTCATCAGCGCGATGGTTGGGCGCTCCAATTCAGGGCGCAACGAGGCCAGCATTTCATACAAGTGGGAAGGGTAATCGCGCACCGGGCGAATCGGTAATTTGTTGAATATTTCCGGCAGCACCCTTTTGGTGATATTCCGGTTTTCCAGCATGTAAGCCACACCAGAAGGTACGCGCAGATTGTCTTCCAGCACATACATCACGCCATCGCTATGCCGTACCAGATCGGAACCGCAAATATTCGCCCAGACACCGTGAGGGGGCGTAATACCGACACACGCTTCACGATAACCTTTCGACTGCATCACAACGTCTGCGGGAATTACGCCATCCTTAATGGCCTTACCGCCGTTATACACGTCTTGAATGAACATATTCAGTGCACGGATACGCTGCTTAAGCCCCATTTCGGTGCGATCCCATTCATTGCCGGGAATCACACGCGGAATCACATCAAACGGCCAAGCGCGGTCAATATTGCCCGCGTCGCTATAAACCGTGAAGCTAATACCCATTTCGCGGATAACAGCTTCGGACTCATCCACACAACGCTTAAATCCGGTAGCAGAGAAATTACGCAGATATTCAACAAGCTTGTAACTGGATTGGCGCGGCTGATGCTTGGCTGCAATCAGCTCATCGTAGAAGGGTTGGGGGTCGTAGGCATTCCATTTTTCTTTCATATATTGTCCATGAGGTAATGGCTTAGAATAAATTAACCCATTCAACAGGTTACTTACTAAGTTGTAGCCTGCAAGATATATGCCTATTGCATGAGAAAACGTTCGATTATTTTTATTAGGTGAGCATATTATAACAGAAAAAATCGAATAACGGGGGAAAGCCCTCTCCAGCGCCGGAGAGAGCCTCGCCGAAATGGCTTATTCGACCACAGAAACCTTGTTCATCATGATTGGCTGCACAGGCACATCGCCATGTGGGCCAACGTTGCCTGTTTTCACTTTAACAATGTCGTCAACCACATCCATACCTTCAACCACTTTACCGAAAACGGCATAGCCCCAGCCTTGTGGTGTTTCGGAACGGAAGTTCAGGAAATCGTTATTGCTAACATTGATAAAGAACTGTGAAGAAGCCGAATGCGGGTCATTAGTACGTGCCATGGCTAACGTACCACGGTCGTTTTTCAAACCGTTGTTGGCTTCGTTTTTCACAGGTGGGCGCTTGTCCGCTTTTTCTTGCATGGTTTCCAGCATACCGCCGCCTTGCACCATGAAGCCGGGAATGACGCGGTGGAAAATAGTGCCGTTGTAAAAACCTTCGTTGACATAAGCCAGAATGTTTTCAACCGTTTTGGGTGCGGCTTTCGCATCCAATTCGATTTTGATATTGCCTTTGGTGGTCTCGATCAGAATAGTGGACATTTTATCTCCAGATGTAGCTTGATCAGCGGGCTTCTCGGCAGCATTCTCATCGGCTGCAAAACCGACAGAAGCTGTAAGCGCCAGCATCATTGCAAAAAAAATGGTAAAAAGATGTTTCATCGTATGGTTGCCCTGTATTTGTTAGTGTTCAGACGGTGCGCATAATACCGCGCACCCTCTGTTTTTCCAAATAAACAATTACGGTAATTCAACCTTGAGCGCTGGCTGCCAACCTGCTTTACGGTGTTCGACGATAACAGTGGTGTAGACCCCGCCGCGCACATTCCACACCCCAGTCAGGCGCATAAAACGCGGGTCGGTTGCTGCCACCAGATCTTCCAAAATCTTGTTGGTCACGGCTTCGTGGAAAGCCCCCTCTTCGCGGTAGCTCCACATATAAAGCTTGAGGGATTTCAACTCCACACACTTCTCATCCGCCACGTATTCAATTTTGAACTGGGCGAAATCCGGCTGCCCGGTTTTAGGGCAGATGCAGGTGAATTCCGGCAAGTCGATGCGGATGGTGTAATCACGCTGCGGATTAGGGTTTGGGAAGGTTTCAAGTTCCTTGCTGGGGCGTGTGGACATGGTTGCTCCTGTATTACCCAATAAACAGTTGGGCGGATGTTAAAAAAACGTAGGTTTATACTACGACATACCGTTTGTCCAGAATCCTTTTTGTCGCCTCGCACTGGCATCCTATCAAGAGGCTGTTACAATAGCCCCGCCTTGCAGGTAGCAGCGGCTTCATCAACCGGAGACAGGCAATGTTACGATTTTTCGGCTTTGCAGATGGCAGGCTGCTCGAACACAAACTGAGTGCTGACCTGCTGGACTACGCCACTTCCCATACCGGCTGGATTGACGCTCAGGATACGTCTGACGAAGAGCGCGACCGCCTCGAAATCTTGCTGCATACCGAATTGCCAGAATCGGATGATGTCGAGGAAATCGAATCTTCTGCCCGCTATTTCATTGATAGCAGCGGCATCCACGTGCATTCCCTGTTTGTGACCCAAAGCGAAGGGCGCATGGATACCACCACCGTAGCCTTCATTCTCCAACCAGATCGACTCATTACCGTGCGCGAACAGGAACTGGCAGATTTCCGCTTATTGAGAATGCGGGCGCGGCGTGGGCAAGTCGAAGTACGCAGCCCCCGGCATTTGCTGCTGACCATGTTTGAGCAAAAAGTCGAAAACCTTGCGGATACCATCGAAGACTTACACCATGAGCTAGAAATCACCAGTCACAAAGTTCTCGAAGAAACCGATACCGATCTGGAAAGCGCCATCGACGACCTTGCCGCACTGGAAGACAGCAACGGTAAAGTGCGTCTGTGCTTGATGGATACCCAGCGCTCCATCTCCTTCCTGCAACGCCACCTGCGCGATACTCAGGCAGCTCAGGAAATTATCCCGGAAATCATCCGCGACATTGAAACCCTGATGTCACACACCACCTTCCTGTTCGACAAAATCAACTTCTTGATGGGCACTACCCAAGGCTTCATCAATATCGAGCAAAACAAAATTATCAAAATGTTTTCGATTGCTGCCGTGGTATTCCTGCCGCCGACATTGGTGGCCAGTTTGTACGGAATGAACTTCCGGGTGATGCCGGAGCTGGATTGGGTCTTTGGCTACCCGATGGCGATTGGTTTAATGATTTTGGCGGGAGTCATGCCCTACTGGTATTTCAAACGTAAGGGCTGGATCTAGGGGACAGAAGGCGAAGAGGGCGCACACGGAGGGCGCCCCTACGGTTCTTATTTGCCGACTCGCTCGCGCACGGCTTGCGCCAGCAGGTGCACGGTCATCGCATAATAGTTGCTGTGATTGTAACGGGTAATCACGTAGAAGTTTTTGTAACCCACCCACGGCTCTTTATAGCCATTCGGCACCGTGCTTAACGCCAGCAAATGCACCGGGCCTGAGGAACCTTTGCCATACTTGGGTGCAACCCCCATGCGACTCAGGTCAGACATGGAATATTTGACTTTGAAACCATCCGGCACATTGGCGTAGGTATTGGAGCTGACCTGTGCAGGTACGGCAACTTCCCCACCCTGTTGCCAGCCGTGTTTGGCGAAGTAATTGGCAACGCTACCAATCGCATCGTGTGGATTCCACAGATCCCGCACGCCATCACCATCGAAGTCGACCGCATAACCGTGGAAACTGCTAGGCATGAACTGACCATACCCCATTGCACCCGCGAAAGAACCTTTGGGCGACAGCGGATCCATACGCTCGCTACGGGTCATGAGCATGTAGTTTTTCAACTCATCAAAAAAGAACTTGCTACGGCGCTGGTTAACAATCGCCGACGTGGTAAGCGCATCAATAACCCGATGCTTGCCGAGGATACGCCCCCAACGGGTTTCCACGCCCATGATACCAATGATGTATTCTGCCGGAACCCCGTATTGCTGTTGCGCCCGCTGCAAATAAGGTGCATTTTGCTGCCAGAATGCTACACCACGTTGCACATTCGCAGCCGTCACGAAACGGTCACGGTAAGCATTCCAGCCTTTTGGGCTACCGGGGTCAGAACTGGTACTCGCCCACAACCGGGCTACATCATCACGGTTACGTACCTGAGAAAATACACCGTACAGGTAGTTACGATCAAACCCTTGGGTACGCACCATATTGTCGATGAACCCCAGCAAACTCGAATTACCGGCAAAATCACCACTCAACGCCCCTGCTGAATAATGACCAACCCCTTTACCCCCATAGCTAACAACCTGTGCCTGATCAGCCTTAGGCTTAGGCTGTACCACCGGTTTCTGAACCACTTGCTGGGAACTGGAACTGTTGTCCGCTGTTTCCGGTTTTTCTGGCGTCGAGCTACACGCCCCCAAACTCAACGCCAATAATGCCACCGCGCCCCGGGCAAAAGAATTCCTTGGCAAATACATGAAAGCCTCCAACATAGACTAAAATTATTTTAACTAATAAACAGACTAATAGTCTAGCACGCCAATAACAGCTTAAAAAGGTCTCATATTACCGATGTCATCCAAAGGAATCATGTTGCTAGACTCCTCTGCAAAGGGCGGAACCTGATTAGCAATCGCGTCGCTAACCGTTACCGGGTCTGGCATACTGATGGATGGAAACTGCCAACCGCCCGGCATACGCCCCATATCGTAGGGCGCATTGATCATTTTATCAAAAGCATCGCCGGTAAAATCGGTATAAAAATCAGGCCAGATATAACGGGTATCCCCCCACGGCTTGACTACCTTTTTCTGCGGGACAGGCGGACGCATCGGGTAAGCAGGCATCATCCGTTGCTGCTGCATCATGTAAGGGTTATAGGCTTGCTGTTGCTGTGCGTAAGGCTGTTGCGCATAAGGGTAGTAACCCTGCGTATACCCCGGATAAGCGTAGTTCTGGTAAGGGCTATACGTGTTCTGGTAAGTATTGGGGTAATAGGCAGTAGCTGGCGCTTGCTGCATATAGGCCTGATTCGGGAAGCGCGGCCCCGGTTGCGCTACCCCCGGATACTGAACCTGATTACTGTTCATCGCCTGAGGTGGAAAAGTCAAAGTTTGTGGTGCTGCTGGATCTTGCGCTTGCACATGGCCTACTGCCAAGAGTGTTGCCGCCAGCATTATACGTTGTGGTGTTTTCATGAGATCACGACCTGACAGTGTTAATATTGGAAAGGTATCAGAGTAAGAAGAATACCAGACATGCCCTATAAAATCGCGACTACCTATGAAAAGAAAGGATTACCGCATGACCGCTAAACTCGACCCTATTGCCGCCAGCCACGCCCTGCACGCCGATATGCAGCAATGGCGGCGCGATATTCACCAACACCCGGAAACGGCTTACGAAGAATTCCGCACCAGCGAACAGGTGGCGCAACGTTTACGCGCCTTAGGTTTGGACGTGCATACCGGCATTGGCGAAACTGGCGTGGTGGCCGTGCTGCACGGCAAGCACCCCGGCGACAAGCACATTGGGCTACGCGCGGATATGGATGCCCTGCCTCTGACTGAACTGAATACCTTTGCCCATGCTTCGTGCCACCACGGCAAAATGCACGGCTGCGGGCATGATGGGCATACCACCATGCTGCTGGGCGCTGCCACTATTTTGGCGCAAAACCCCGATTTTGCAGGCACGGCTTATTTCATTTTCCAACCTGCCGAAGAGAGCAATGCTGGGGCGAAGCGTATGATTGACCAAGGGCTATTCACACGCTTCCCGATTGCTGAAATCTACGGAATGCATAACTGGCCGGGGATTCCTTCGGGGCAATTTGCAGTACATGCCGGGGCAGTAATGGCTTCCACCGACAGTTTCGATATTGAGATCAAGGGGAATGGTGGTCACGCGGCGATGCCGGATACCTTTACCGACCCTATCCTGGTCGCGGGGCACATTATTACTGCCGCGCAAAGCATCGTGGCTCGTAACCTGAAACCCAGCAATGCCGGTGTCGTTAGCATTACCCGCATGGTTGGCGGCAGTGGTGCTTACAACGTCGTCCCGGAAACGGCTAGCTTACATGGCACAATCCGCAGCCTTGATCCGCAAGACCGTAAGCTGCTCAAGCAACGCCTGCAAACCGTGGTGGAACATATTGCGCAAGCCTTTGATGCCAGCGCCAGCGTGCGTTTTCTGGAAGGCTACCCGGCCACCATCAACCATCACGCCAATGCCGAAGCCTGTTATCAGGTCGCCACTGAACTAGCGGGTGAAGCTGGGGTGCAATGGAATCCGCCTCCCAGCATGGGCGCAGAAGATTTCGCCTACATGCTGGAAGAACGCCCCGGTGCTTACATCTGGATCGGCAACGGTGACGCCACCGAAAGCCGCGCCCTGCACAACCCGCACTACGATTTCAACGACAGTATCTTGCCACTAGGAGCAAGTTACTGGGTGCGGTTAGTGCAGCACTTGTGCCGTTAACATACCCACACCAACGGGGACAGGTTATTTGCCTGCTCCCGTGTGCAAGGCTTTACGCACAGCTTTCATAATGGGGCGACGTTGACCCACAGGCTTTTCCGGTTGGTAATCCAGTCGCAAATGCCACAACATCAACCCGCCCAAGCCATTTTGCTTGATGTAGTCGATTTTTTCTGTCACCGAACGTGGGTCATTGTAGGAAATGAACATGTCGTTGGCAGAGCCCGTATTATTGATACTCAAGTAGGCAGCCCGTGCATCTTTGTCCCAGTGGTAATAGGCCGGTTGGTAGTAGTTCTGCATCAGTTGAGCCACACTATCTAGCGGAGCGCCAGTGATCCAGTCCTGGGGTTGAGTCGTCCATGACTGTTTTGGCTGGGTTACACCATCGCTTGAACCAGTCACTACTCCACCTTTCCACAGGCGCATTTCGAGACTCACCCCCAACCCCAGCTTGCTGGCGGGAATGCCTGCCTCAAGATAGGTGTTGATACTAGCATCAATGGAAGGGTAAGAAGAGCTACTGGAATACAGGGCAGAGTCATGCCAAGTCTGCGTCAGATTGGTATCCACCATGTTGTAAAACATGATATTGATCTGATCAATCATATCCTGATGCCGAGCCAGCAATGTGGCTTCCCGGCCATCGGAACCGCCTGCAATCGTCAGCAAAGGCCGTTCCAGTAAAGGTGTTTTCTTGCCCTTGTCGATGTACTCCTG
The DNA here is from genome assembly GCF_017901135.1 of Thiothrix litoralis. Taxonomy (NCBI): domain Bacteria; kingdom Pseudomonadati; phylum Pseudomonadota; class Gammaproteobacteria; order Thiotrichales; family Thiotrichaceae; genus Thiothrix; species Thiothrix litoralis. The sequence goes on from NZ_CP072801.1 coordinate 1,881,461, forward strand.
CTTCATCTTCGCATGGAGTTCGGTGATAAACAGTTCGTAATTGGAATTGACTGCCGATCCCCAAGGTGTAATGGGTTCCAAGTCAATGTCCAAACCATCGTAGCCTTCGTCCAGTATAGCCACCAGACTATTGATCAGCGTTTGCCGGTAGCCTGTATTAGCCAACACATCCCTGTAAATTTCCTGAGGTTCAACCACACTGAACAGGATCGGTACACTGTGGCTATGTGCAGCAGTAATAGCAGCCGCCCTTTTTGTTGGGTTAATATCCTCACTACCGCTCCCTTCAAACTTCAAACTGCCATTGGAGTTCAGATGCGCGGCAAAATGTACAATGTGCGTGACCATCTTCCAATCATCCTCATCCATAAAGGCAATGGAACCATCACTACTTTGCTCATAAGCAGGTAAATAGCCCGTGACCCAAGGTTTGGTAATTTTCTCACCCGCATTGCTGGTGTACGGCAGCACCCATACTGCGATGCTCAACAACAAAGCTGCCAGCGTTTTGACGGTCATGTGCATGGTTTATCCCCAATTCTAAAGCCCTGAAAACCTGTATATTAACTGAATACCGCATCCCATAAAACCAACGAATCAAGATTGCAGGCAAAAACAAGATTCTCTCTAAAATTTAATGTGCGAAATCCCCAAAATAATGGCACTCTTCGTGAACTACTCTACGAGTAGGCCACTCTAAGAAAACACCAGAAATTGGAAAAACGTGGCAAAAGCCCAAAAAACATAATTTTTACTAAGGAGCTATACATGAAAACCGTTACTTATTCACTGAGCGCCCTCGCACTGGCAGCGGCGTTATCTGCTTGCGGTGCCCCTATGAGCAACGCACAAACTGGCGCAATGACAGGTGCAGTCCTCGGTGGCGTTGCGGGTAACCAATTTGGTCAAGGTGAAGGCAAAACGGCAGCCACTATCGTTGGCACAATGGTCGGTAGTGCGGTGGGGGGTCAAGTTGGAACACAACAAGACCGTTACTATCAACAGCCTCAGCAACAGCCAGCACCGTATTACGGTCGGGGCTACTAAGCCTCGTTTCGACTGGCAACCTGCCATCCGGGTTGCCGGTTTTTCCCCGATCAGATTGATCGGATAAGGAGTGTCCACGATGAAAATGTTTATTAAAACCCCACTCGCAGTAGCCGCCCTATCATCTGTTTTGATGCTTGCCGGGTGTGTAGGCTCTGCCCCTATGAATAATGCACAAACTGGCTCAATGCTGGGTGCCGTCCTAGGTGGCGTTGCAGGCAACCAGTTAGGGGATGGGCAAGGCAAAACCGCTATGACCATCCTCGGTACGGCGTTAGGTAGCTACCTTGGCAGCCAGTGGGGAGCACAATTGGATAGCCGCGACCAACAATACCTTGGTCAATCCGTTTACAGCGGGCGTCCCGCAAGCTGGCAAAACCCCACCACGGGCAACCAGTACAATGTCACGCCCGGCCAGGTTTACCGCGCCAACGTCAATAACCAAAGCACGGTTTGCCGCCCTGTCAACATCGTCGGCACGATTGATGGCAGAAGCCAGAATATCCAAACACAAGCCTGTCAAGACAGCCGTGGTCAGTGGCAACTCAACCGCTAACCTATCCTGACTGACAGTAATTCCCTTACCCCATACCCTTTTTCACAGGGCATGGGGATCTGTATTACCAATATTCGCGTAAAGTCCCGTCCTCCAGGTCAGGGATATAAGCGTCTTTAGCTAACCTATCCGTTAGTCGTGCATCTCCTGCCTTTCATACCATTTCCCCGTTGTCACTCACGCCTAAACGGGTCATCATCGGCTGATGACTACCCCTACAACATCCCTCAAAACGCTATCGGTCAGAGTTCGTGTTGCGGCAGTATTTCCGCCAGCAGTCCGAAAGGTAGGGCAGGACTTGGAATAAGAGAATGGACGTGTGCCGAGTGTGGCACGCTGCACGACAGAGATGTCAATGCAGCTCGGAACATTCTCGCGGCTGGGCATAGCCGTCTCGTAGGAGGAATCCCCTTCCTTTAGGGAGGGGAGGATGTCAAAATCCATACCCTAACTGACAATAAGAGTAATGTATGGATATAGTTTATGTGCGCGACCTGCGCCTCGATGCCCGCATCGGTATTTACGAATGGGAAAAGCGCATCCTGCAAAAAATTCGCATTGATCTGGAAATGGGCTGGGATAACCGCATCCCCGCTGCCAGCGATGCCATCAAAGACACCCTCAATTACAAAACCGCCGCCAAACGTGTCATGGAACTTGTGGAAAGCGACCATTACGAACTGGTGGAACGGCTGGCAGAAACCATTGCCGACACCTTAATGCAGGAGCTGCATATCCCCTGGATGCAGGTCACAGTAGGCAAACCGGGCGCAGTACGCGGCTCCAGCGAAGTCGGTGTGAGGATTGAACGGGGAAATCGCCAATGGCAAGCGTCTACCTGAGCCTAGGCAGCAATATCGACCGCGAAGCCAACCTTTGTGTTTGTATGCAGCAGCTCCGGCACGACTTCGCCGATATAGTCTTTTCACAAGTGTATGAAACACCCGCCGTCGGCTTTGTGGGGGAACCCTTCCTCAATCTCGCGGCTGGTTTCACCACTGAGCTAACACCCAATGCTTTGAAACAGTACTTACGGGATCTGGAAACGGCACACGGACGCTTGCGGGGTGAGAAAAAATTCAGTGCGCGGACGCTAGATTTGGACTTGCTGCTCTACGACACACTGGATTTGCGCCCCGAACACAATCTGCCACACAGCGATATTCTGGCTTACCCCTTTGTGCTCTTTCCGCTGGCAGAAATCGCCCCCGAGGCGCTACACCCTGGCCTGAAACAGACCATTGCCGAAGTTGCGGGCAACTCAGCCTTGCCGCGCAACACCTTGAACATCATTCGACTGGATTGCAGCAACAAAAAACGCGCGTAACCTCAAACCGTAAAGCGAGTTTTTAACTGCTGGATAAAATGATCCAGACGCTTGTCGGGGTTACCATTCATACGCGTCTTGATGCGCCCAATCGCGGTATGCGTTTCCAGCGTTTCGGTGAATGTCACCCGCGTCCCGCCCGGCACGGCACTCAGTCGGACTTGGCGAGTGCCCTTGCTGCCCTTCTGCCTCAGGTCGAGCAATAGCTCTTTCAATGGTGTTTCCTTGATCTTGCGCAATACAACAGGCTGACCACCAGCGGCTTGTTCGACCCAACGCAAGCCTTCATCATCATCCAGCATTTGCATCTTGGCCAAGTCAGTACGCCAAAGTGCCTGCTGAGATAAATCACTTAACGCTTCCCAAACAGCATCAGCGGATGCCTTGATCAGCTCCACTCGCGTGACCTGCTGATAGGGGGACATCAAAAATCCCAAAAATAGGGGCATTAATACCAACAAAATACCAATGCTTATCACAATCCACATGATAGTGTGTTCCATCGCAGTTTTCGTAAACGCAAAAACCCGGCAGTGCCGGGCTTTTGAAAGAATCGCAGGAAACCAATCAATTACTTGATTTTGGCTTCCTTAAACATGACATGTTTACGCACAACCGGATCGTACTTGCTGAACTCTAATTTGTCCGGCGTAGTACGCTTGTTCTTGGTTGTAGTATAGAAAAATCCAGTTCCTGCGGAAGAAACCAGCTTGATTTTATCACGACCGCCTTTCTTAGCCATTCGCTGTTACCTCCGGTTGATTAAACTTTTTCGCCACGGGCGCGGATGTCGGCAAGGATGGTGTCAATACCCAGCTTGTCGATAATACGCATACCTTTGGTAGAAACGCGCAGACGCACCCAGCGTCCTTCACTTTCCACCCAGAAACGTTTCGCGTGCAGGTTAGGCAGGAAACGGCGTTTGGTTCTGTTGTTAGCGTGGGACACATTATTACCTGTGACCGGACGCTTACCTGTTACTTGGCATACACGAGACATCGGGATACTCCAGATCTGCGATTCTTAAACTCTAAAGGCGCGTGAGGATACCAGAAGCACCCTTTGCAAGCAACCCGACTGCGCCTTTTTTTCATAAGAGCAGTGCCTGTTCTGGTGCCGTTATCAAAGCCGGTAAATCAGGCAGTTCTGGCACTCGCTGCTGCAACTGGGTGTGGAATAACCGCGCCAGAGCTGGAGCCAAATGATTATCCGGGGTATGCAGGAAAATGCGCGGGCGCTTACCCTCCGCCAACCACCTCGCCGTTTGCGCCACCCAACGATCCAACCAGTTATGGTTGGCTTCCAGCACCGGGTGTCCAATGTAACGCAACACAGGCTGCGCTGCCGTCACATCCAGTTGTACCGGCAGACGTGGTTTGCGGCTTTGCGCTTCACGGGTTGCCGCATCCAGCGGTGCAGCCGCATGTAGTGGGCGGCTGTCAAAAATCACCCGATCCACCCCAAGGTCTTCCAGCAAGGCATTATAAGCAGCCCGCGAAGCCGCGTGGGTAAAAAAGGCCGGGTGACGCACTTCCACCGCATACTGGTAATCCCGAGGCAAACTACGCAGGAAACTTTCCAGCATCGACAACTCGCTGGGCGAAAACGTCGCAGGCAATTGCACCATCAGCCCATCCATCCGCTGCCCCAGTGGTGACAGACGATGCAAGAATTCCTGCGTCTCTTTCGCCGCGTGAATCAAATAATGCTGGTGGGTAATCGTGCGCGGGAACTTGAAGCTGAAACGAAAGCTCTCCGGTGTCACCGCCAACCAGCGGCTCACCATCTCGGCGGATGGCACGGCATAGAACGTCGTATTGCCTTCCACCGCATTAAACACCTGCGCGTATTGCGCCAGAAAGTCGGCGGGTTTGGCATCAGCACCGAATAAAGAACCTTTCCAGTGCGTGTTTGACCATAACGGTAAACCCAGATAATACGGTAGTGGCTGCATGGCTTGCCCCTAATACTTAATTATCAAAATCTTAGCATAAAATATCAAACAGTTACAACAAAGGGGACAGCAAGCGGGCGGCACTCTCCGCCAAACGTTGACGTTTACCCAAACGGCGGCGCTGCGATTCCGTGACTTCTTTCGCGTTGGCACACACTGTCAGAAAATCCTGCTCCAGTTTGCCCGCAATCTCCGTTCCGTAAAAGAACATATTGCCTTCAAAATTGAGGCGGAAACTGCGCTGATCCATATTCGCCGAACCCAGCGTGGCAAAATTACCGTCGATCATCATCGCCTTCGCGTGAGGCATCGCATGGTACATTTCAAACACCCTGACCCCCGCTGCCAGTAAATCATCAATAAAGGAACGCCCCGCATACAACACCAGCGGATGATCAGAACGCCCCGGCAACAACAAGCGCACATCCACCCCACGTAATGCTGCTGTTTGCAACGTCATCAGGATCGGCCGATCAGGCACGAAATACGGAGTTTCAATCCAGATACGCTGGCACGCCAAATTCATCGCCGCAAACAATACCGTATGAATCGCCTGCCAACGCTCATCCGCAGGCCCGCTGGCAAGAAACTGGGCGCAAATATTGCCCGCATCGGGAATCACCGGGAAATAGGTGTCGCTCACCAAATCTTCGCCGGTCGCGTGATACCAATCCTGACAGAACACTTCCTGCAAGGTATACGCCACCGGCCCCTGAATGCGAGCGTGCAAATCCTGCCACGGCTCACCCCTGCCCGCGTAGACATCACCCACGTTCATCCCGCCGGTAAAGGTCAGATTGCCATCAATAATGACGATCTTGCGATGGTTACGGTTGTTAAGGTTCAATTGACGGCTGAAGACATTCACCCTCAGGAAGCGCCCCACCTGCCCGCCTGCCGCCAGCAGGGGCGCAAAGAAACTCGCCTTGGCTTGCCGCGAACCCACGTCATCCACCAACAGCCTGACCTTGACGCCACGTTGCGCCGCCCGGCTCAAAGCATCGCGCAAACGGGTTCCGGTGTAATCGGTTTCCCAAATGTAATAGACCAGATGGATATGCTGAGTTGCCGCATCAAACGCGTTTTCCAACGCATCAAAGAGCGCGTCACCTTCGCGCATGACCTCGACTGCGTTGCCACCCAACGGGCCAATATCATCCAGCTTGTTAACCAGCGTCAGTAAGGAAGGGGAAATACCCGCGATGTATTGCTCACCATCGAGGTTAATCTGCACCCGTTCCAGCGCACGGGCAAATTTCTCCTCCACCTTACGACGTTTACGGCGACGCAAGTGCAGACGGGTCGTGCCAAACAGCCAAAAGCTCAGCAAGCCGATGAACGGTAGCAACACAATCACCAGCACCCACGCCAAGGTCGCGCCCGTCTCGCGGCGCTGCTGAACCACGATTGGTAACAGGATGGCAATGATGAACACGTCAAACAACAACAACCCCGTATTCAGCCAGCTTGTCAGGTAAGCAATCAAATCCGCCCCTTTCATCAAAAAACATTCCGCTATTACTGTAGGCGGATTCAAACATGAAATGTAGTTGTTTTTGACAGTCGGCGGCACACGTCCTACCGTGGGTTGGGCGTAACCTGATACAGGAGATCCCTCATGAACAGATACGATGTAGCCGTCGTGATGCATATCGACGAAGAACTTTCCGACATGGAAATCCACACACTGGAACATGACCTGTCCTTTTCCCACGGCATCCGCTCAGCGTGCATAAATGAACGCACGCGTCATCTAATGGTAGTGGATTATGATCCCGAGCAAGCTTACTCTTACGACATACTGAGTACTGTCCGGGATCGTGGCTACCATGCCGCCTTGATCGGGCTTTGAGCGAAAGACCACAGACACCGCCCGTCACACCAACCTTGGGGCAAGCCTTCCGTTATTGGCTAAAACTGGGTTTCATCAGTTTCGGTGGCCCTGCGGGGCAAATTGCGATGATGCACACCGACTTGGTGGAGCGCAAACGCTGGATTTCAGAGCAGCGATTTTTACATGCCCTGAACTTTTGCATGTTGCTGCCGGGGCCAGAAGCGACCCAACTAGCGATTTACATTAGCTGGTTGTTGCACGGTGTCGTCGGTGGAGTGATGGCCGGGGTATTGTTTTTCCTGCCTGCCTTTATATTGCTATCCTCATTAGCCGCCATCTACCTCGCGTGGGGAGATGTGCCGCTGGTGCAAGGCTTATTCTATGGGATAAAACCAGCGGTGGTGGCAATCGTGCTGTTTGCGGCGTGGCGCATTGGCTCGAAAGCCTTGCAGAACAACATCCTGTGGGGCATGGCAATCTTGGCTTTCGTCGCCATTTTTGTGTTTGATATTGGCTTCCCGTGGATTGTGTTGGCCGCAGCGCTGTTGGGCGTGATTGGCGGTAAAGTCATGCCAGATAAATTCAAAAGCGGTGGCGGGCACGGTGCATCCCACAAGCAATACGGCGCGGCAGTGATTGACGACCATACCCCTACACCCTCCCACGCCCAATTTTCATGGGCGAAACTCTGTGTGACGCTGGTGGTTTTCGCGAGCATCTGGGCGATAGCCATGTGGGCGTTGTCTGGCAATCAAGGCTTGGCAGCGATGGCCAGCTTCTTCACCAAAGCCGCGTTTCTCACCATCGGCGGGGCGTATGCGGTATTGCCTTACGTCTATCAAGGCGGGGTGGAACACTACGGCTGGTTGACCGGGGCGCAAATGATGGATGGCTTGGCGCTGGGTGAAACCACACCAGGGCCATTAATCATGATCGTCACTTGGGTTGGCTACATGGGTGCAGGTTTGGCTGGCGCGGCAGTCGCAACGTTTTTCACCTTCCTCCCCTCATTCCTGTTCATCATCGCCGCCGGGCCCGTGGTGGAAAGTACCCGTAATGACTTGAAATTTACCGCGCCACTCACTGGCGTGACTGCTGCGGTAGTCGGCGTCATCATGAATTTGGCGGTGTTTTTTGCATGGCACACTTTCTGGCCTAACGGCACGGGGGAAACGCCGTTTGCGCAACCGTTCGAGTGGTTTACGGTCATCATTGCAGTGGCGGCTTTTGTTGCCTTATGGAAATACAAAGCCGATATAATGCACGTTATCTCGGCCAGCGCAGCGATTGGCCTGACGTACAGCATGTTATTACCGTTATTTTAAGGAACTGCATCATGGAACGGACTATTACACCGCAAGATTTTGCCACGATTGCTGACACTGCCTTGGTGCTGGATGTACGCCGCAAGGAAGACCGCGAAGCCTCCCACGAAATGGTTGAGTGGTCATTCTGGAAAGACCCTGAGCGGATCGACGAATGGATGAGCGCCGTACCACGCATCCACGACGTGGTGATTTACTGCGTGCGCGGCGGTGGCGTCAGCAATAGCGTGGTGGATCGCCTGCAAGCCGACGGCGTGAAAGCACGTTTCATCGAAGGCGGTCTGGAAGGCTGGAAAGCATCCGGCGGTAAAGTCGTGGCAAAACCGGCACCAAAAGCGTAACCACAACCGCCAAAACGCCTTGGGCTAAGCAGAAGCCAGCGTCCGCGCCGCCAGCTTGCGGTAATATTCGGCGGAATACCGCAAATAAGCGCGTTCCTTCTCAGTCAGGGGACGTGCCTGTTTAACCGGGCTACCCACGTACAAATGACCACTTTCCAGTACCTTGCCGGGGGGCACGAGGCTGCCTGCACCGATAATTACGTCGTCTTCCACCACGGCAGCATCCAGCACGATTGCACCCATCCCCACCAAGCAACGATTGCCGATAGTACAGGCGTGTAACACGGCGCGATGCCCGATGGTCACTTCCTCGCCGATAATCAGCGGCAAACCGTCAGGGCGGGTGTATTCACCACCGTGGGTAACGTGCAGCACTGCGCCATCCTGCACATTGCTCAGCCGCCCGATCGTGATGCGGTTAATATCGCCGCGCACCACTGCACTAGGCCACACCGAAACGCCTTCTGCCAGCGTGGTTTGGCCACTGACGTAAGCCATGTCATCCACATACGCAGTAGCGTGAATATCGGGCTGGTGATTTTCAAAACGTTTAATGGTCATGGTAAAGATTTCCTCAACTAATGATGCGTTGCAGTATAAATTAATACAGCAGCTCTTGAAACAGGACGTTATAATCCTGATAACATCTCAAGTGCGTTAAATCAATTCATGTGGGAAGAGTTTCATGACGCAAAAAGATTCCAATTATTTTTCGCTAGTATCCCAATACAAAGAAATAAAAAAAAGGGCTGATAGCAAAGCGCAAGAACAGGTAAGGTGGGTCAGGAACCTGCAAGCCGCCAAAGGCAACGAGCAGATGCATCACTTGCGCATGATGCGACAAATCGGGAATGAGGCGGATGCGCTGTACCGGCAACTGGAGAAAATCAGCCAGGAAATTCACGTCCGTTATGATGATGTAGCACCGTATTGAAGAAGCCAAAACCATGATGACCCGCCGACACTTTATGACATCCACCTTACTCGCCTCCACCGCCAGCCTGCTGGGAATGCAAGGCAGCGCCTTGGCCGCCACCAGCACGCCCCGCGAGTGGTACATGCCCGACGAAGGTGAACGCCACACCCGCACCTGGATGGCATTCGGTGCCAGCGCGGCCATCTGGGGCAAGAAATTGCTGCCAGAAACCCGCCGCAGCCTTGCCACCATCGCCAACACCATAGTCAAATACGAACCCGTCACCCTGCTGGTGCGTGAAAACGAGGTCGAGCTGGCGCGGAAACTGCTGGATAGCAAAGTGGAACTGGTCGTATCAGCGCTGGATGATTTGTGGATGCGCGACACCGGCCCCGCCTTTGTCCTCACCGAACAGGGTCACAAGGCAGCGATCAATTTCAACTTCAACGGCTGGGGCAACAAGCAACAGCATGGGCAAGACAGCAAGGTCGCCGCCTTCATCGCCAAACAAGCAGGCGTGGAAGTCATTTCCACCAAGCTGGTGCTGGAAGGCGGCTGCTTTGAGCTGGATGGGCACGGCACTGCCATCATGACTGAAAGCTGCACGCTCAATAACAACCGCAACCCCGGCATGTCCAAAGCACAGTTTGAAGACACCCTCATGCCCTTGCTGGGGCTGGATAAAATCATCTGGCTGCCGGGCATCAAGGGCAAGGACATCACCGACGGGCACACCGATTTCTACGCACGTTTTGCCCGCCCCGGTGTAGTCGTCGCCGGTTACGACCCTGACCCGGCCTCCTTCGATCACGCCGTCACCCAGCGGCATCTGGAAATCCTGCAAGCCGCCACGGATGCGCAAGGCAACAAGCTGCAAGTATTAACGCTGGAAGGCCCTGAAACGGTACGCGAAACCTACGAAACCAAGGATTTCGCCGCCGGTTACATCGGTTATTACGTGTGCAATGGCGCAGTCATCATGCAGGAATTCGGCGACAAACAGGCCGATAGCAAGGCAAAAGCCACCTTACAAAAAGCCTTTCCCGGCCGAAAAATTGAGCAAATCAACGTGGATGGCGTTGCCGCAGGTGGCGGTAGCATCCACTGCACCACGCAGCAAGAACCAGCCTAAACAACCAGCGGTAACATTTCCCCGACAAGCGGTTGCCTCTGTACAACAGGGGCTAACCCTACGTTCATCTGATACTCCTCCGAGTGGCAGACTGGTATGATACCCTCTAAGGGATAGCCCCTTATATCCAATAATAGTAAAAATTGTCATTACCATACGAGGAGAGAATCATGAGCATCGGACATGCCATACAAAAAGGGTCATTAATTTACATTTATGACCAGCATGGAAAGCAAATCACTTCCATTTCAGCACCAGGGCGTTGGCCTGAAGATGGCCTAAAACACCACACATCCACGACCATCAGCGTACAAAAAGGCAGCCTCATTTACCGTTACGATGAAAGCGGCCGCATGGTTGGCAGACCACTTCCGGCACAGCCAGTCATGCTGGGTCATCAAGGCCAGCAATTGCTGTCAGCCTGATACTGCAACGTCATTAGCTAACCTAGGGGCGTGAATATCACGCCCCTGCGGTTTTTCACCAGCCTTAATCGCGTGGTACTTTCCACAATAACCACGCCCCCAAACCAAACAGCAACAACACTGCCAGCAAGCCCAAACGTGGCGAACCTGTTAACACACCGACCCAGCCGACCAACAACGGCCCCAATACCGCCGCAAACTTACCCAGCATATTGTAGAAACCGAAAAATTCCGCCGCCTGTTCCGCCGGAATCAAACTCGCATACAAGGAACGGCTCAACGCTTGCACCCCACCCTGCACCAGCCCTACCGATGCCGCCAACAGGTAAAACTCCTGCGCATTCTCCATCCGCGAAGCCATGATAGTAATCAGCACATAGCCCGCCAGACCAGCCAGAATACCGCGTTTCGCCCCCCATTTATTGCCCACCCAGCCAAACACCAAGGCCGCCGGGAACGCAATGAACTGGGTAATCAACAAAGCCGTAATCAAACTATCATCGGCAAACCCCAGCGCCTTGCCATAATCCACCGACATCAGGATAACCGTATCCACCCCGTCGATATAGAACCAATACGCCAGCAAAAACAGCCATACCACCCGTAACTGGCGAATATGCCGAAAAGTATCCCGCAACTGCCCCACCGACTGGCGCAACAACACCGGCAACGACGGGCGCACCGCCTGTGCTGGCGCACGTTCCCGCACCCACAACCACAACGGAATTGAAAACAACGCCCACCAAGCCGCCGTAATCCCGAATGCCCAACGCACTGCCGCCGTTTTATCTACCAAGCCAAACCATTCCGGCTTCAAAGTCAGCAACACACACACCGCAAACAGCAAACCACCGCCCAAATAACCCAGCGCATACCCCAAAGCGGATACCCGGTTAAAATCTTTTTCCTCCGCCACATCCACCAGCAGCGAATCGTAGAAAATGTTTGCCCCCAAAAAGCCCACCACCGCCAGTACAAAGGCAAACATTGCCCATTGCCACTGGCTTTCACCGACCAGCGTCAGCCCCAAAGTGGCACACACCCCCAAGGTAACAAAGGCCGCCATCATCGGCTTTTTAATACCGCCCTGATCCGCCACTGTCCCCAAAAAAGGCGCAAGCAACATGATCGAGACACTCGCCAAAGCATTCGCCGTGCCCAGGTGCAAGGTAATATCTTCCGACGGCAAACCATTCGCCCAATATTTACGGAAAAAAATCGGAAAAAACGCCACCATCACCGTGGTGATAAAGGCCGAATTCGCCCAGTCATAAAACGCCCACGCCCAGCGCTGGCGAGTCGTAGTGGTAAGATTCATCACTCCCTGTTCCCCTTTATCGGTATAAATCGGCTAAAATAGTGATAAATCAATAATACCCAAAACGCTAGGAGAACATCATGAAATTAGAACAACGGTTCAAGCCCGTAACGTGGGCGTGTGCTTGCTTACTCATCACGGCAGCCACTCTGAACACCCCGGTCGCCGCCGTCGACAAAGGGATTTACGATGGCGAGTGGCGCAGTCAAAGCCCCGATATTTCCCTGAAAATCACCCCGCAAGATGCCCGTTTCACCATTAACGGCAAAACCTACACGGACTCGACACCTGAGTTTTTCTACGGGCAGCTCGCGACTTACCCCTTCCTGTACCTGCACGCGGATGAAGCCTCCAGTGACCCGGCCTATGCGCAAAACGAACACCGTCTTTATCTGATCATGGGTGAAGACGACAATCATACCCAAAGCCTGCGAGGTTACTACGATGATGCCAAAATCCGTGCTGACCACTACGGCACGGTAGAGAGCCAGTCGTACCCGATTGACATGGCGCGGGTGGGTTCCGCCCCCGGCATACAAGTGCCGCCGCCCAAAGGCAGCGTAAAATAACCTTACGTCAGTAACACCACGCTTGTCCCAGCGCTCACCCGGTCAATGTCGAAACGCAGCTCGCAATATTCCTGCTGTTCGCACACCGGGCTGGGGTCATCCGCACAACAACTTCCGGCAATTACCCCGGCGTAAAAAATGCCCGTTCTGACCTGAAGCAGGCTGGGGGTTTCCGCCACATCCAACACCATAACGGTCATGGCATCGCCACTCACATGGCTGCTGTGCGCCATGCCTGCCTGCAAGGGTAAAGCCGCTGTTCCCAACGCCTGCACTTCCTGCTTAAAAACGTTCTGGAAATCTTCCGAACCCCATGCCGCCAACGCCTTGTTCAATACCATCACACCCACCTTATCCATCCCAATAACCACGGCAATAGCACCGACGCCACAAACGCCGACAAGGCCATTGCCAACCCGGCAAACGCCCCCATTTCGGCACTCACCTGAAACGCCCGCGCCGTACCAATACCATGCGCTGCTACGCCCATCGCAATGCCGCGCACGCTATCATCGCGGATACGCATCAAATCGAACAGCTTGGTTCCGAACACTGCCCCGACAATTCCCGTCATCACCACCAGCACCGCCGTCAGGGAAGGAATACCGCCGACCCGTTCCGCAATCCCCATCGCCACGGGTGCAGTCACTGATTTGGGCGCAAGCGACAGTAAGGTTTGCGCATCCGCCCCCAGCAACCATGCAATGCCAACGGCACTGCCACCGCCGACCGTCACCCCGACCAGCAGTGCCACCAACACCGGCAACCACAGCGTTTTCAACTTGCCGAACTGCCGGTACAACGGAATCGCCAACGCCACCGTCGCAGGCCCTAACAGGAAATGTACAAATTGCCCCCCAGCGAAATAATCCTGATACGGCGTATTGGTCAGCAATAACAACGCAATCAGCAAGCCCACCGCCGTCACCACTGGGTTCAGCAAAGGGTTAAACTGCGCCCACACATAAACCCGATACGCCAGCCCATAGGCAATCAGGGTAATCGTCAAACCGAGCAATGGCGAGGCGGACAAGTACACCCATATTTGTGCCAGATTATTGTCAGGCGTCATCGGAACCCCTCTTACCCATGAGGCGTTGCACCCCTTGCATCACCAAGGCCGTAGCCGCCAAGGTAATCAGCGTACCGAACAGCAGCGCCGCACTGATCGGCAGCCATTGATGCCCAATCCGCCCGAAATGCACCATTACCCCCACGCCCGCAGGCACAAACAGCAAGGACAAATGACTCAGCAAGGCACTGGCGGCCGGTTCCACCACCTGCTCCAACCCATTGCGCAACAATAGCGTCAGGAACAGCAATACCATGCCAATCACCGGGCCGGGCACGGGCAGGTTCAATAAACGGGCGCTCACTTCGCCCACCAGTTGGTACACCAGCAGAATGGTGATGCCATTTAAAAAGTTAGGGGACATGAGCAACCATCCTTTGCATACTCTGCATCAACGACGTTTTGAACGCGGCATCACCCGCGAATAGTTTGTAAAACGCTAGATCATCCTTGCGCCGCTGCAACATGACTTCTTTGAAGAGTTTCTCAAACGCCAGATGCTGGTTATGCGGGTCGTGTTCATTTTGGTACTTGTCGTGAAAATCGGGGTGTGACTTGATGGACTCCGCCATACTGCATAAACGCACCCGCTGTTCTTCCGGCGTAGCACTCCAACCCTGAAACCAACGTTCGTTGAAGGTGCGAATAATGTCATCCAAGGTATCAGTATCGCCCCCTGTATCATACGCTCCGCGTGGATTGGGGTTTGGTGGATCTAATGCCGAGGCCACAGCATCCAGGGCAATGGCATGGTTCAACTTCACCCGTTGCAAACCGTAAGTGCTCAAATCCACCGAGTTCAGCAATTCATCCAGCAATTCGGCATCAGGGTCAGCGACTTTTAACTTCGGAATCAAGAACTTCAAAAACCAGAACAGCTTTTCCCACATCACCCTTTCATACGGCATGATGGAAGCCATTTGTCCGTAAATTTTCACGAACTGCTTGGCTTTGATCTTGAAATCCACTTTGGCATTGTTGTCGAGTTCCAACTCGCGGTTAAAACGCTCAGCCGCTACATCAATCACAGTACTTAAGGTTTGCGCGTCTTCATTGTTGAAATAGCGCGTCACAAAGTTCTCCACCTCATCCCATTCGTAAACGCTTACCGCATCCAGCTCATCTTTCAGATCGTTCAGCACATTGATATTCGTGGCTTCCGACAAGGAGGTCGACGTATAGAACGGGTCAAAGGCCGTCTTGATGTCTTCGGCCGTATTGAAGAAATCCAGCACGAACAGGTCTTCGGTTTTCTTGCCCCACTTGGGCGAGGAACGGTTGAGGCGCGACAGGGTTTGTACACACAACACGCTGGCGAGTTTCTTATCCACATACATGGCGCACAGCTTGGGCTGGTCGAAACCCGTCAGGTATTTGTTCGCCACGACCAACAAGCGGTATTCATCGGTATCGAATTTGTCCTTGGTATCGGCTTCGGCAAAACCATTCACGTCAGCTTCGGTGTACTCAATACCATCCACGGTTTTACTGCCCGAAAAGGCGATGAGGGCTTTGAACGGGTTGCCTTGTTCTACCAGTAAGCGGGTAATGGCTTGATAGTAACGGATGGCGGTTTCAATATTCTGCGTGACCACCATCCCCTTGGCTTTGCCCTTGAGCTTTTTGGCCGTCACGACCTGCGGGATGAAATGCTCCAGCATGATCTCAGCTTTGGTGTTGATGGTGTGCTGCGAACGCTCGACGTAAGCACGCAGCTTTTTCTGCGCCTTTTTGGTGTCAAAGTGTGGATTGTCGGCGATGGATTTCTGGATTTCGTAATAACTTTTGTAGGTGGTGTAATTGGCGAGTACATCCAGAATGAAGCCTTCCTCAATCGCCTGTTTCATCGAATACAAGTGGAAGGGCTGGAAAGATCCGTCGGATTGTTTTTGCCCAAACTTTTCCAGGGTGGTGTTTTTCGGGGTGGCGGTAAACGCTAAGTAGGAGGCATTGCCACGCATCTTACGCGAACGCATCGCTTGCAGGATTTTTTCCTGGGCATCTTCGCTGTCTTCGTCTTGGCTTCGACTTCGCTCCGCCACCGATCCCATTGCGCGGTTCATATTGTCATGCGCTGAACCGGATTGGGAACTGTGAGCTTCGTCGATAATCACCGCGAAACGCTTGTCACTGAGGTCGGCAATCCCATCAATAATGAATGGAAATTTCTGGATAGTGGTGATAATGATCTTCTTGCCGCCTTCCAACGCCGCCTTCAGCTCTGATGACTTGTGGGCGTGGGCAATGATGTTTTTCACCTCGGAAAATTCTTTGATGTTATCGCGCAATTGCTTGTCCAGCAGGCGGCGGTCTGTCACCACAATCACGGAATCGAATAGGGGTTGGGTGCTGCCAGCGGCATACACTTCAATCAGTTGATACGCTGCCCACGTAATCGAGTTGGATTTGCCCGAACCGGCGGAATGTTGAATCAGGTAGGTTTGCCCTGCCCCATGCGTGGCGGCATGGTTGATCAGCTTACGCACCACATCGAGCTGGTGATAACGCGGGAAATACAAAGTGCGCTTGTCTAACGGGTTTTTGCTACTGCCATCCAGCCGCACAAAGTGCTGGATAATATTGACGAGGCTTTCCGGCGCGAACACCTCTTCCCACAGATAGGCGGTTTTATGCCCGTGCGGGTTGGGCGGATTGCCCTGCCCTTCGGCGTGGCCTTTGTTGAAAGGCAGGAAGAAGGTGCTTTTTCCCGCCAGTTTGGTGGTCATGTAGACCTCATCGGTATCCACCGCCATGTGTACCAAACAACGCCCAAAAGTCAGCAAAGGCTGTGTGATGTCACGGTCTTCGCGGTATTGCTTTTGCCCGTGGTAGCGGGCGGTTTGCCCTGTCCAGGCATTTTTCAGCTCCAGCGTGATCAAGGGAATGCCGTTGAGGAACAACACCATGTCGATTTCTTGCAGCGGGTTGGCGCTGGAATAGCGTACCTGGCGAGTGCAACTGAACAGATTGGCGGCAAACTGTTGCTTTACCTTGGCGCTGCTGCTTGCCAAGGGCGCGGGGTACATCAGGTGAAAGTGGGCATCATCGACACTCAAACCCTTTTTCAGCATGTGCAGGATGCCGTGTTTTTTGATCAAACGGTCGAAGCGTTCCTGAATTTTGCGCTGCCAATCACTTGGGCTGTGCTTTTGCAGCCTTGCCAATTCCTCGGCTTGCGTGGTTTGCAAAAACTGCCAGAAAAACTGCTCATCGAGGGCATACTGTTTATTGAAACGGCTGGGGTTGCCGATTTGGTAGCCACTTCCCGTTAGCTTAGCGGAGCCGAAGCCAACATTATACAGACCAGCAGTTTCACCCAGCTTCTTCCATTCTTCCGAAGAAATACCGCACAGGTGTTTTTCGATCGCGGCTTCAAATGCCTGTTCGTTGGTTTGACTTGCCATGTTTGCCCTTTAAACTGAAACCCAATTGCGAAACAAGTTGTTGCGTAATTGTACTGTAACCCGTGCGCTTGTTGGGTAGATTGTTGCAGACTTCATCATAACCCCCTAGGATAAACATGAAGGGCAAGTCAACTAGAAGTGCAATCTGGACGAGGCTAATGCAATGAAACAAGCGTGTAAATACAACATCATCCGTTTTCAGCCCTACCCTGAAACACAAGAATTTGCCAATATTGGTATCGTCTTGTACGCGCCTAAATCCCGTACTTTTACCTTCCGGCTGTTGACAGCCAACCGTCACGGGCGTGTTACACAATTTTTCGACACGTTGGACAAAGCAATCTTTCAGAATGCCGTAATGCTGGTGCGCGATGAGCTGAAACGTATCCAACGCATGATGGCAACGATGGAAAAGCCTGAAGCGTTGTATGACGAGTTGGTACGCCCGCGTGAAGATATTGTTGCCTACAGTGGGCACTATGTGCGCTTTACTGAAGATCCTGAAACCACGGCAGATGAACTGTTTGAGCATTACGTTCATCACAGTTTTGCCCATCAGCAAGGGCATGAAGATCGGATGAAGGCAAGCATTGCCAAGTTACTCATCTCTCATCAGTTGGCGGCACGCTTCAAAGATCGCACGCTAGGTAATGCGTTGTATGAAGTGCGCTTGCCTTTTGTGACGGAGAGAAACAACCCGACCATCATCAAGCCAATTCATTTCTGCCACCCGCAATCTAAACAACTGCTCAATCACGGCTTACAGTGGAAAGCCACCATGCAGCAATTGTTTCGGATGAAAGTGGCTACGCCTGAACAAACGCTGTTTACTTATAAAGCTCCAGAGCGTGATACAGGTATTTTGCGCGATGCTTTTGAAGAAACCCGCATCCAGATAGAAGAACTCGGTATTCGGATGCTGGACATTGAGGAACAGGAACGTATCACTGCGTTTGCGCGTGAAGCTGTCGCTTGATTTTGGAGGGGTTGCCGATGTGGTAGACGGAAATACCGCACAGGTGTTTTTCAATCGCGGCTTCAAATGCCTGTTCGTTGGTTTGACTTGCCATGTTTGCCCTTTTGACTTCCTCCCCTCCCTAAAGGAAGGGGATTCCTAATTCATCGAGAACAGGACAACGACACCGAAATGCCATCACCACTAACATTCTCTCCAAAGGCTAGCACCGCCAGTCCGGCGGCTAAAATGTTTACCGCTGCATTCACGTCACGGTCATGGGTTGTGCCACATTCCGGGCATTCCCAAGACCGCACGTCCAGCGGCATGTTTGCTTTCACGAACCCGCAACAGGAACAACGTTTGCTGGACGGGAAAAACCGCCCGATCTCAACGTATGTCCTGCCAGACCAACCAGACTTGTATTCAAGCTGTCGGGTAAATTCGCCCCAGCTTGCATCAGCAATGTGTTTGGCTAGTTTCGGGTTCTTTATCATGTTCTTCACAGCAAGATTTTCAGCACAGATCACTTGGTTCTCGTTAACTAATCTGCGGGACAACTTGTGCAAGTTGTCCGAACGGCAATCGGAGATTTTCGCGTGAACACGGGCAACCTTGCGTTTAGCTTTCAACCTGTTCTTGCTACCGAGTTTTTTCTTGGCAAGACGGCGTTGATACTTCGCCAGTTTAACCGCGTGTTGGGCGGTATGACGGGGATTGCCGGACTTGAAGCCGTCGCTAGTGACGAACAAATCCTTGATGCCCACGTCAATGCCCACCTTTTTATCGGTGACAGGCAACAACGTGGGTTCAAATTCACACAGGCAAGACACGAAGTAGCGTCCGGCCTGATCTTTGGAAACAGTAACGGTGGTCGGGTCAGCAGGAAGCTGACGGCTCCACTTGATAGCCAACGGCTTGTCACACTTAGCCAGTTTCAGTTCACCGTTTTTAAAGGTGAAAGCTCGGTAAGTAAACTCTGCCGACTGGCGGTGTTTTTTGGATTTGAAGACAGGGTATTTTGCCCGGCCTTCAAAGAAGTTCTTGAATGCGGTTTGCTGGTTCCGCAAGCATTGTTGCAGCGGAACACTGGAAACATCATTCAGGAACAGGGACACAGGGAGCTTCTTGATGGCGGTCAATCTGGCGTTTGCGCCCGTATAACCGACTTTTGCCTGAGACTGGTAATACGCATCAGTGCGGTAACGCAAGATGCTGTTGTACACGTAACGCACACATCCGAACGTCTGAGCCAGCAGCTTTTCTTGCTGCTGGTCAGGGTAGAATCGGAATTTATAGGCGCGTTTCGTTTTCATGTTTCACCTTTTACTACATATCATGTGAAAGTTAAATAACTAAAGGTAGCCTAACGAAAAGAGGAGCGAGAACAGGGTCGGCTAACGCCGACGCGCTATCCCTCCCCGACCTAAAGGACGGGGTATCTCGCGCAAGATAGATGAATTGTCGTCAGTCTCTTGCCAGAACTCTGCCTCGATCTCTTCCACACTAGGTAAGCTGGGCTTTAAATCGTTGGGTAGCGACTTGGTTAATTGATATTCGGATACACCAATCGGTTTGTTGATGTCGCTGAGTGCGTATTCCACTACCATCCGATCTTTGTTTTTGCACAGCAGTAAACCAATGGTTGGCTCATCGCCGGGGCGACGCAACTGCTCATCGACGGCTTTGATGTAAAAATTCAACTTTCCTGCGTGTTCCGGTTCAAAATCGGTGATTTTCAGTTCGATGACAAGATGGCAATGCAGGCGTGTGTGGTAAAACAGCAAGTCCAGATAGAAATCGCGCTCGCCTACCGTGATGGGTACTTGCTGCCCCATGTAAGCGAAGCCTGAACCCAATTCAAGCAAAAATTGGGTGATATGCTTCACCAAACTTTGCTCAAGTTCGCGTTCGTTGTAATCCTTGCTCAAGGTTAGGAAATCAAATACATACGGGTCTTTGATGGATTGTTGGGCTAGATCGGACTGGGTAGCAGGCAAGGTTTGTGCAAAGTTGGTGGTGGCTTTGCCTTCACGTTGCCATAAACCGGACTCGATTTGGTGGACGAGAACGGCACGACTCCAACCATGAACCAAGGTGTTTTGTACGTAATACAAGGCTTCGGGGCAACTTTGACTTTTGCTAATGATGGCGAGATTATGCCCCCAAGGTAGCTGGCATAATTGCGAAACAAGCTGTTGCGCAATTGCGTTATCACCCTCTGTGGTTTCAGCCCAATAACTTCTCCACTGACGGATCAACTCCAGATTACGCTTGGAGAAGCCCTTCACCGCTGGAAATTCCGCCATCAAGTCTTTGCTCAATTGGGTTAGAAAACCATCACCCCATTGAGTTTGTTGCTGTTTGGCTAGAATTTCACTCCCTAGATGCCAGTAAAATTGCAGCAGTTCTTGATTGACCTTGATCACGGCTTTTAGCTGGGCTTGATAAAACTGCTGTTTTAGCTCTCGAACCCAGTTGATGTACTGGGTATCTTTGATCGCTTTGCTCATCACGGACTCCCCGCCATTGCCACCATTTCCGACGTGACCCTAATCTTACCCGTCACCGCGCTGTTAATCAGCGTGGTTTTATACTCCCGCAACTTCTCGATCTGCTGCTGTTGTAATGACAAGGCATCATCAATTTTTAGAAAAGAACTTCTAATAAAATTAATTATTTCTTTTTGTTCATCTATACTTGGCAATGGCATATAACAATTTTGCACTGTATTTAAATATACGCCAGGTTGCGCCGAAAAACCTGCATTATTCCATAAATAAGCTTGGAAAGCAGGACTTCTCATAAAGTAAGCAAGAAACTCATTATTACACCGAGAATTAACACGGATAGTAGATAGGCTTCGTTGCGTAACAAACTCTTCTTCTATCTTTTTTATAATAGCCACTTTACCTAAAGTTGCACCCACGATCGCAAGTTGAATATCATCCTCTTGAATCAAAAATTTAGAACTTATTTCTTTAAAATGCTTAAAAGACACCCGACTATCATCTTCTCGAAAAAAGAATGCATCATTAATAATATTTCTCACACTTAGTAACCTATAACCTTCTTCCACTCTGGGATAAGATCCATGAGTACCATCGTATATAAACTTACATGCCAACTTTAGTTTTAGGCACTCCCAATGCGCCGGAATCTCCCCAATCCACTCCACCCCTGAGTTTTTCATCGGCACAGTCGGGTCTAAGCCTTGGGTAACAGCTTGTTGGATAAGGATTTGCTTGCGCTCTTTCAATAAGGCGATTTGCTGCTCTTTAATGGCAATGGCTGCGTCGATTTGCGCGGTTTTTTGGTTGAGGAAATGGGCGATAGCGGTTTGTTCTGTAATTGGCGGATATGAAACCACGTAACCATTAATATCCGATGGAGCAATATGGGGTATCATTGGGTCTGTCTTGGCAGTATTAACCCAATCTAAAAAACGAACAGATGCAATATTCCAAAATAAAAATCTTGGCACAAGATTTCCTTTAGCTCTTAATCTCGCAACCCGTTGAAGCAATAAAAGAGGAAGATCATCTACATTAATCTGACAAAAATTCTTACCGACTTTTGAACCATCCATTCCTATTAAAATATCACCATCACACAACACATATTTTTTAAGCTCTGACGTAACCTCTGACCAATAAGCCGTATCTTTCCAATCAAGGCGACCTTCTTTTACATTGATGCCACGAGTCAACTTTACTCCTTCAGTTAAATATTTTCGGCTATTAAAAGGATAGCCAGTCAATAATTCTATATCGGCTTTGATTCTATTCACAGTCCAATGAGATGGGATTTTGCCGAGCCATTCGATGCTGGAGTTTTTGTAGGTTTCGTATTTGGGGAGGGTTTGCAGAGTCATGGTTGTTCCTCATGGGCATTGTGCTGGAGTTGCGCCTGTACCTTGATGCGCTCCTGTTCCAATTCGCGCTTGAGTTCTTCTTCGGTCGGCAGGTATAGCAAGTATTTGGCGGCAAACAGTTGCGCACTATCCGTCAGCACCGAATACTTCACCACCGCCTCACTTTTCTGACTGCACAAAATCAAGCCAATGTAATAGAATTTGCCGATTTGCCGCTCCAAAGCCCGCACACTCCAATGATGATCAAGGGCTTCCAAGGAACGCAGCGATTTATATTTAACCTCATCAAAATCGTCCCTTAACATCAACTTTCTCCAGCCATGAATCTGGCACGCTCAACCAGCCCCGCCGCCAATCGGTAATCATGCGCCAGCATTTGCTCCAGTAACGGGCTGATGGCGTCTACCAAACCTTCCTGTTTGGCAACCAACAACAAGCCGACAGTTCCCAACACACTGATATGCTCGCGTTTGGCAACCGCTCGCCCACGCTTTTCATCCATCAAAACAGGACATCGGGACTGCCTAGCCAGCAAAATGGCTTGGGTTTCACCGTCATCCAGACCAAAATCGAGGTAATCAGTATCATCCTGCGCAATATCACCAACCACCTGTACATGCTGCGCCACAAAATCTGCAATCCTCTGGCTATCTTGCCGATGCGCCAACGTCGTCGCTTCCAACAATACCGTTTCAGGAATCCTGATGGTCTGGTAACGCTGCACCAGCAAATGCAAACGGTCGATTTTCGCCAGAATAACCAACGGCCCAGTATCCGCAACGATCAGCGACTTCACAACGCAGCCGCCTCAAGCTCTGCCTCCAGTTCATCGGGCGAGTAATCCACCACGGGTATACCGATACGGCTCAAATGTTCTGAGAACAACACATACGCCATACCCGCCATCTTGGCAGCTTTGCCTAATGATAAAACGCCTTCCTTGAACAAATGTTCGGCCAAGGCAACCCTAACCCCCCGATCCAGCAAAGTGTCAGTAAATGGCAAGGCAACCATAATTGGCTGTCCCCGTTTGGTAATCAGTGACACATGCCCGATCTCTGCCTCACGGGTCAATTCACCACTGCGCTCACGCAAATCACGGATAGAGAAAGTTTGCATAATCCAGTACCTTTTTCGCTTAATGTTCCCCATAATGGTAGCACATCAAGGCTACTGCGGAATCCCCAGAATTTCGGCAATCAAGCCATCGGCTTTACGTTCCAGTGCCAAAATATCCGCCGCCACCGCTTCCAAGGAACGCAACGGTTTGTGGCGGTAGAAATACTTGTTGAAGCTGATTTCATAGCCAATTTTCACCGACTCCATGCTCAGCCAAGCCTCGGCGACGTGCGGTTTGACTTCATCGAGGAAGTATTGGTAAATGCTGTCTTTGAGCGGAATCGACTCGCTATCGCGCAAATCCGCGCTGGTTTCATAGGTGAGGTATTCGCCCTTTTTGCCTGTCGGGTAGTAGCCAAAATCCGGTAAATCATCCACCACGCAATCATAGCGTTCCAGCAACGCATCCATGTCTTTGCCCGCGAGCTTCACCACCTTTTTGATAACCTTAGCGGCGCTTTCGTCATACCAACTCACCGCATTCAGAAGGGCGTTCTTTTCGGAAGCAGACAGCTTGATGGCGCGGGTTTTCAACGCAGCATCCACCTGCTCTTTGAACAGGTTAAAGTCGTCAAATTCCGCATCACCCAACTCAGCCATGAGTAACTGCGCCTTCTCGAATACCTGTTTCAAGCCCAACCAGGCTTGCACATCCAGCAGCTTGGCTTTTGCCTTAGCGTTGAGGCTAATCGCATTGTCGTCGCACCAACCAAGAATGGCTTTTTCCTGCGCCTTCAACACGCCAGCCTCATACACCTTGTCGCCATGCGTGCTGTACAGGTATTCCATCACCTCCGCCAAGGCTTTATCAAAGCGCAACGGCGCGAGCGCCTCCGCCGAGAAGCGGGCTTTACGCCGATCCGGGCGTTCAATCGTGACTTTGTAATAACCAAAATCATCCTTGCGAAACACCTTGCTGGCAATGCCGATGGGGTCGCCATTGGCATCCAGCTCGCGCTCAATGGCGGCACAATCCAGATAGGTCTGGGTAATTTGCTGAATATGTTCCGGGGCAAACTCGCAGTTTTTATTGCCAAGATTTTTACGCAGCTTACGGTACAACAAGCTGGCATCAATCAATTGCACCTTGCCTTTGCGCCCCTCTGGTTTATTGTTATTCAGCAGCCACACGTAAGTCGTAATGCCGGTGTTGTAGAACAGATTATTCGGCAACTGCACAATCGCATCCAGCCAATCGTTTTCGATAATGTAACGGCGGATATTGCTTTCCCCGCCCCCCGCATCACCCGTAAACAGGCTGGAACCGTTATGCACCGAAGCAATGTGGCTGCCCCCTGCTTTCATTTTGCTGACCATTTCCATCAAAAACAGCAATTGTCCGTCACTGGAACGCGGCGTGGCATCCACCACTTCAAGCTTGCCCCAATAATCTTCCAGCGTCACTTTGAAGCGTGGGTCGATAACATCCGCGCCGTCTTTAATGTTCTTTTGCTCCGAAGCCCAGCTCTTGCCATAGGGTGGGTTGGAAAGCATAAAGTCAAAACGGTCAGCGGCGAATTCATCGGTGGAAAGCGTCGAGCCGACTTTGATGTTTTCCGGGTTATTGCCCTTGATCATCATGTCGGATTTGCAAATGGCGTAGGTTTCGTCGTTGATTTCCTTGCCATACAAATGCACATCACGCCGGGTCGTCGTGCTGGGGTACTTGTCTTCGATGAAGTTCTGCGCTTCGGTGAGCATCCCACCGCTACCACACGCCGGGTCATACACGGTCAAGGTCAGCGGCAAGTCGGTTTTGATTGGGTCAAACACCAAGTGGGTCATCAGCTCAATCACTTCACGCGGGGTAAAGTGTTCACCTGCCTCTTCATTATTTTCTTCGTTGAATTTGCGGATCAGCTCTTCAAACACATAACCCATACCGAGGTTGGTCAGTGCGGGGAGTTTATTCCCATCGGGGTCTTCGGCAATGTCCGGGGTGAGGTTGATGTACAGGGAAATGAATTTTTCCACCACATCCAGCAACACTTGCTTGGAAGCCATGTGGCGGATTTGTGCTTGCAGGTTGAAACGCTGAATGATTTCCTTGACGTTTTCACTGAAGCCCAACAGGTATTCTTCAAAGTTTGCCAGCAAAATTTGTTGGTTATTAGTAGCAGTGCTGAACAGGCTTTTCATCGTCCATTTCGAGGTATTGTAGAACACGTAACCGGAGGCGGCTTTTAATGGCTCGTCATCCAGTTCGGTTGCGTGCATTTCCTCTTGCTGGAATTTAACCTCTTCCAATACCGCTGGCTTACTGGTTTCCAGCAGCGTGTCGATACGGCGCAGCACCACCATCGGCAAAATCACATCGCGGTACTTGCCGCGCACATACACATCGCGTAAACAGTCGTCGGCGATAGCCCAAATGAATGAAATGAGTTTGTTGTGTACGCTGTGATCCATAACCTTCCCTAAATGTTGCGTAAGGCGCTCACCCTAGCAGTTTGTCTGCAACAGGCAAAGCAATCAGTGAGCTCCTGATCACTTTTGACCAGTCAGAACCTTTCGCGGACGGTATTGAAACACTGCCGTTCTGGGAGATATTTGCCTGAAACGACACCATCTCAGTATGGATACTTAGCACGAGCCTATTTCAGATTGAAAGCGCATGTTACATAATACGACCTGTATACGCACAAAAAACACTTTCACTTTAAAAACAGTCAGTTGAAAAACTTCCAGGAGACCCCGACCAATGCCTGACAAAAAACCGAACCTGAGTGGGCAAGAAGCACTGGAACGCCTGCGTGCCGGTAACGAACGTTTCGCCAATAACATTCTCAGCCATGGCACACAAATGAGTCAGGCTGAACGTATCGCCCTGACGGAGGGGCAAAACCCATTTGCCATCATTTTGGGGTGTTCAGACTCGCGGGTTCCAGCAGAATTGGTGTTTGACCAAGGCTTTGGCTCGTTGTTTGTCATCCGCGTCGCGGGCAATATTGTTGCGCCCTCGCAAGTAGGCAGCGTGGAATTTGCCGCCACCCAATACAATACTCGCTTGGTAGTGCTATTGGGGCACACCCAGTGTGGCGCTGTTGCTGCCACTCTGGACGAATTACGCAACAACTCGCGCAGCCCTTCCCGCAACCAACGCTCCATCGTGGAACGCATCGCCCCCGCTGTTGCCACTCTGATGGAAACCCCGTTACGCGACGACCCGGTAGCGCTGATGAAACACGCTGTCCGTGCCAATATCCGTGCTGCCACTAGCCACTTGCGGCATGGCTCAAAGATTCTGGAACACCTGATCGCCAATGAAAATTTACTGGTCGTCAGCGCCGAATATTCACTGGAAACTGGGCTAGTAGAGTTCTTTGATATCCCCGTGGATTGATCGCGCTTAAAGCTGGCTACTCACCCAGCGCATAATATCCGCCGCCCCCATCGCACCGGACTGGCGGGCAATTTCCTGCCCGCCCCGGAACAACACCATCGTCGGGATGCTGCGAATATTGTAATGCGCCCCCACCATCTGATGATCTTCGGTATTCAGCTTGGCAAAACGCACTTGCGGCTCCATTTGCGCCGCTGCTTGCGCAAACGCCGGAGCCATCTGACGGCATGGCCCGCACCACGGCGCCCAGAAATCCACCAGTACCGGAATATCATTGCGGCTAACGTTTTTGGTGAAGTTTTCCCCCGTTAGCTCGGTAGGATGCCCGCTAAACAGTGGGCTGTGGCACTTGCCGCATTTGGCTTCGCTGGCACGGTCGGCAGGCACACGGTTGGTGACACCACAGGCCGGGCACACCAGATTGATTAAATCACTCATGAGTTTCCCCTTGTAAAACAGTTATAGAACCCGGTGAATATAAGGGCATATCAGCGACTTTCCACACCATGTTCACGCGTGGAATGGAATTTAATATCTGGCCATTTTTCCTGCGCCATTTGTAGATTAATACGCGTCGGGGCAATATAAACCAACTCGCCCGAATGGTCGTAAGCTAAATTTTGCGCTGCTTTGGTTTTAAATTCCTCAAACTTCTTTTCATTGGTAGAGGTCACCCAACGTGCTGTTTGTACGTTCACGCCTTCAAACAGCGCATCGACCTTGTATTCATCCTTGAGGCGTTGCGCCACCACGTCGAACTGGAGTACACCGACCGCACCAAGGATCAGGTCATTGTTATTGATCGGTTTGAAAAGCTGGGTTGCGCCCTCTTCGCACAACTGCTCCAAACCTTTCTGGAGCTGTTTCATTTTCAGCGGGTCACGCAATTGCGCACGGCGGAACAGTTCCGGGGCGAAGTTGGGGATGCCGGTAAATTGCAGGTTTTCACCCATCGTGAAGGTATCGCCAATGCGGATGCTGCCGTGGTTGTGCAGGCCAATGATGTCGCCGGGGTAAGCGTCTTCCACATGCTCGCGGTCGGATGCCATGAAGGTGAGCGCGTCGGGGATTTTCACATCCTTGCCGATGCGCACATGCTTAACCTTCATGCCCTTTTCAAATTTGCCGGAACAGATGCGCATGAAGGCCATACGGTCACGGTGTTGCGGGTCCATGTTCGCCTGAATCTTGAAGACGAAGCCGGTGAAGGGTTCTTCCGCTGCTTCCACTTTACGGGTGGTGGTCGGGCGGGCTTGCGGTGCGGGCGCATTTTCCACGAAACCGTCCAGCAATTCACGGATGCCGAAGCTGTTTAAGGCTGTGCCGAAATACACTGGGGTGAGCTTGCCGTCGAGGTAGGCTTGTAGCTCGAATGTGTGGCTTGCGCCTTTCACCAGCTCAATTTCTTCGCGTAATTCGTCTGCTTGTGAACCAAGCAACTTGTCGAGTTCGGGGTTGTCCAGCCCTTGAATTTCGTCGTAATCCTGACGGCGCTCGGTGCTGGGCTTGTAGAGGATTACCTTGTCTTCGTAAAGGTGATAAATCCCTTTGAGGCGTTTGCCCATGCCGATAGGCCAGGTGATCGGGGCGCATTGGATATTGAGGACGGTTTCAACTTCATCCAGCAATTCAATCGGCTCTTTGCCTTCGCGGTCGAGCTTGTTGATGAAGGTCATGATCGGCGTATCGCGCAGGCGGCACACTTCCATCAGCTTGATGGTGCGTTCTTCGACGCCTTTCGCTACGTCGATAACCATCAGCGCGGAGTCAACGGCGGTGAGTACGCGGTAGGTGTCTTCCGAGAAATCCTCATGCCCCGGCGTGTCGAGCAGGTTGACGATGCGCCCGTTGTAGGGGAACTGCATGACTGATGAGGTAACGGAAATACCACGTTCCTTTTCCATCGTCATCCAGTCGGAGGTGGCGTGGCGACCGGCTTTGCGCCCCTTGATCGTGCCTGCAAGCTGGATTGCGCCCCCGAATAGCAACACCTTTTCGGTCATGGTGGTCTTACCCGCATCCGGGTGGGAAATAATGGCGAAAGTGCGGCGGCGGGCGGTTTCGGTTAGGCGGTCGGTCATGGTGTCCACGGGGTTGGGCTGTTGGAAAGGGGGGGATTATAGCGGAAATGTGTGGACGGGGTAACAGGATGTACCAGTTACCATGTATCCGACAAAAGGCACTAGCCAGCTAGCCAGCTAGCCAGCTATAGTTAATCCACTTGAATTATTAATTTCCAAGCAAATCCAAAAATTCACAACCAACACATATTTAACCATAAAGTTTAAGGAGGAGTATAGAGATGACAAACATTCCAGAAATACCTCATGGTCACGGACTCTCTTTCAAAAAAGGTATTTCCGATGGCATCCTTGAAGAGAATACATTTGAAAGTAGCTTACCAAGTGGAGGGCATTTATTTTCCTACAAAAAAGGATATGAATTAGGAAAGTTATTAAAAAATGAAGTTGCCAGAAAAGTAAAGCCAAATCATATTGAGCAATAAAATCAATACAATAAATTATTAAAGTTTCTAAGCATTTATTTACTTGATAAAAACATGCGTGACTCTAATGCCACATTCGCAATAAAATAATTTTTATCTCTAAAAAACAATAGGCACAAATCATGAAAGAAGAGTTAATAACAAATAATAACCTGGAAATACAGAATAGCAATAATCGCACATATTTTTCACAAAGATTAGATTCCGCTTTTTTATTACAAAGAAAACTATTTACTCATGGAAAAATAACAATCCCTATTATTACTATAATTCTTGCATTCTTTGTAGCACCACAATTTCTTATTCAACAATACCATTGGATTCCTTTAGCAATTGGGGTGATTGCATTATCTTCCTACTGGTTTGTTTTGATTAAAAATCAAGATGGATTAGAAAAAAAAGAAAATGAGCTGGCACTCCAATATCAAGAAACACATAGCAAACAAGACATTACCTCCATGCAGATGATATGGTTTAAATTCGGACCAATAATTGCTTACTTAACCTGCATAGCCGCATCGGTTATATTTATATTTGTGGTTCTAGCCATATTTGCTTATCTTATTATTAAATACGGTGAAAACTGAAACTCCGCAAAACTTTGGTCGATTCCACATTCATTTCGCTATCTGAGTGGTCTCCGGGAAATCTGACACATAGGGAGCACATTACCATCTATTTATTATAAGATGTCATATCCCATAAAACAAGCGGTGATGCAATTGACCTAAGGCAAGCTACCGCAACATAACATCCAACACCCCGATAATTTTTGCGGGGTCATTGATGTAATAATCCTCACGGTCAATATAAATCACAGTCTCATTCAGTCGTAAAAACTTCCACGCATGACCTGTCGTCACCACACCATAAATATGCGGCAACTCTTTCCCATCCCGTTGGTTATAACGTTGTGCCGCAATCATTTCCGCCACGCACTGCCCATATCCCGCCGCAATACGTTCATTTTTAGCTTCAACAACGGCAATCTCCAGCTCTGGGAAATCTTCGAGGATTTCCGATGTAGTCATACCCGCCGCAAGCCAACCCAACACATCATAAACCGCAATCCGCAGACCACGTATACAGGGCTTTCCGCTACGCTTGCCTGCTTCCATCGTGATTCTGCTGGTCGATTCTTTTTCAGGCATTATATTCATCAGCTTGTCTATCCTGTGCGTAAAACGTGAACCTGTTGTGATTATAACGCCAATCTTCTCATTACTCCCACGGATTCACTAACAGCAATCCCGGTAGAAAATCAAAATCCGTCACATTGCGCGTCGCCAGCACCGCATCATTCGCCTGTGCAACCGCTGCAATCAGCATGTCCTCCACACTCATCGGACGCCCCACCTGCTTTGAATACATCGCAATCGCCACATAAAACGGCGAAACATCGCAGGTATAATCCAGACAACGCCCCTCAAACATCGCGAACACTTCGATAGCCGCATCCGCCAATAGCTGCTTGCGCTTGCCATCTACCAGCAAGGCGATACCCCATTCAATTTCACCTTTGCTGATGGCGGAAAAATACAAATCCGTATCCAGTTGCTGATCAGCCCATGCCAAGACATTGACTTCGGGTTTTGCCTTCATTAACTCGGAAATGACATTGGTATCCAGCAAAATCATGCGGCTTCCCCGGAAAAATCAGGTGCAGAACGCGGCAAAGAGCGTTTTGGCAAAGGTAAATCGACCCCATTGCTCAACGCCATAACCCGCTGGTGCACACGAGTCCCAAAGCCTTTTTGTGGCGTTTGTGGCGCAAGAATCTGTTGCAGGATGCGCCGTACCTCCTCTTCCATCGACAAGCCATGTTGCGCGGCACGGATGCGTAATTGTGTTTTAAGATCATCATCCAGATTGCGGATCGTTAGCATTGCCATCGTCAATACCTCATGTAGCGAGCTTACTAAGCATTGTAGGCAACGCATTCATTGAATACCAACTTGCCGATAGCCACCCCGAAAATTCACGGGGCTATTTGCTTTTCCCCCAGCAAAACAGCACTCTGCCAACAGTACCATTCGAGAGTAACAAAACCATGCTGAATATGGATTTCACCCAACCCATCGTGATCGAAACCGTCAACATACCGTGGATCAACAGCCCCGCAGACGGTGTAGGCCGCAAGCCACTAGAACGCGAAAACCCGGAATCCGGCCACACCACCAGCATCGTGCGCTTCGCCGCAGGCAGCCATTTCCCACGCCATGAACACCCACTAGGTGAAGAAATTCTGGTGCTGGATGGCGTGTTTTCTGATGAAAACGGCGATTATGGCAAAGGAGCGTATTTACGCAACCCTCCGCGCAGCGCCCACAGCCCCTTCAGCAAAACCGGCTGTACCCTGCTGGTCAAGCTAGAGCAGTTTGATCCCCGTGACCAGCAAAGCGTGCGCATCGACACAGCCCAAACACCGTGGCAGCCGGGTATCGGTGGTTTACAAGTCATGTCCCTGCATCAGTTTGAGCACGAACATGTCGCGCTAGTACGCTGGCCTGCGGGTGAACGTTTCCAACCACATCGGCACTTTGGCGGGGAAGAAATTTTTGTGCTCTCAGGCACATTCAAAGACGAACACGGCAGCTACCCGCCGGGCACTTGGTTACGCAGCCCACACCTCAGCAGCCACTATCCCTACGTCGATGAAGAAACCATCATTTGGGTAAAAACCGGGCACTTACCAGTCACGACTTAACACCCAAACCGACTAACAAGGCTAATCCCCCGACAAGCCGTCTGCACAACACCCCCTTTTCGTGGACATCTGCGGTAGGCTGTACACACAGGATTTCCCAACCCACGACAAGGAGTCGTATCATGATGAACATCAATGGAATTGGTTCCAGCGCAGCCTCACAAACTGGCCTCAGCCCTACTTCAGCCCCTTCTGCTGATAGCGTCCAACAATTCAACCACGCCATGAGCGGACAGGGCAGCAGCAAGTGCTGCGGCTCTCAAGGCGCATCCGGTCAAGCAGGCCAGTCTGGTGCTGCTGGCGGCGAGCAAGGCGACACTATGTCGCAAATGATGGAAATGATCATGCAATTGCTGCAAACCATGATGGAAAAAATGCAGGGCGCGGATTCATCTTCTGCTGGCGGCCAAGATTCAGGCCAACAACAATCCGGGCAGCAACAAGCTAGCAATCAATCCACTACTTGCGGCGCTTAATAAATAAAAGCTACCCCATCTCCCTCTCTTGACTCCCTCCCCTGATAAGGGGAGGGTTGGGGAGGGGTTTCTTCGCCTCCCCCTTCCGAAAATACTCCGCCGGGAAATCATCCACCCGAATCGCATTCGCCACCGCTTTCCGCGCTGCCAACAGCCGTTCCACACTGAATTTATCCAGCAAACCTTTATCCTTCGCCTCAACAATCGCCGCATCGGTCGTATGCGCTTCCAGCTTGCCCGTCTTCATCAACTTACGTAACTGTTTCTCGAGTTCGGCGGCGGCCAGTGTTTTGTGCAAGGCATCTTCAATCCGCCCCATGCGGTCAGCCGGATCGTTGGTAATGTAAATCCCATCAGTCAACCGATCACGGGTAGCCGAAGGCTCCAACGCCAAACGCGCCACCTGATGAATCAACTGATCATTCGGCGGGCTAAACGGCTTGCCATACGGGAACATCACGGCACGCAAAATCTTCGCCAGCCACGGGTGTGGCAAATTATGGAACGCCGCCAGCATCGCCTGCTGCGCCCGATGAATGGTCAACTTGCACGCGTAAGCCATCAACGGCACATCCGCTTCCGGCTCACCCTGCTCCTCGAAATGCTTGAGCACCGCCGAACACAGGTAAAGGTTCGCCAGAATATCCGCCATACGCCCGGACAAACGTTCGCGCCGTTTCAACGTGCCGCCCAACGACAAGGCCGCGTAATCCGCCAACAAGGCAAACTGGCTGCTCAAGCGGCTCAAATGACGGTAATACTCGCGGGTCATGGGCGAACCGTGCGCCACCAGTTTGGCATTGCTCAGGCCATACCAAACACTACGCCCCAGATTGCTGAAAATGTGTTTCACATGCCCCATAAAGGCAGTATCGAACGCCTCCACATCATCGGCTTGTACCGCCTTGATTTCTTTCAGCAGCCACGGGTGGCAACGCATCGCGCCCTGCCCGAATACGATCAGCGAACGGGTGAGGATGTTCGCACCTTCCACCGTAATCCCGATCGGGATCGACTGGTAAGCACGCGCCAAATAGTTAGATGGCCCCATGCAAATGCCCGCCCCACCGGAAATATCCATCGCATCATTAACCAGCCGCCGCATCCGCTCGGTCAACTGGTACTTCAGCAAAGCGGTAATCACTGCCGGTCGCTGCCCTTGGTCGATAGCGGTAGCGGTGAGAATACGCCCAGCATCCATCAAGTAAGTGTTGCCGAGAATACGCGCCAGCGGCTCTTCCACCCCCTCAAAATAACCGATCGGCATCCCAAACTGCTGGCGCACCCGCGCATACGCGCCGGTATAACGTGAGGCGACTTTCGCAGCGCCGGTCGAGAGCGCAGGCAGGGAAATGCCACGCCCTTCGCCCAAACATTCCACCAACATCCGCCAACCTTTGCCCGCTTGCGCTTGCCCACCGATCAACCAATCCATCGGAATAAACACATCATGCCCGTAATTAGGGCCATTCTGGAACGGAATATCCAGCGCGAAATGGCGCGTACCAATTTCCACGCCCGGATGGTTGGTGGGAATCAGCGCCACGCTAATGCCAAGCTCTTCCTTGTCACCCAATAGATGATCCGGGTCGTAAAGCTGGAACGCTAACCCCAAGACTGTCGCCACCGGCCCCAGCGTGATGTAGCGTTTTTCCCAGTTCAGGCGCATCCCCAGCACGGCTTTTTCGCCATTGAAATCCTGACGGCACACCACCCCGCTATCGGGAATGGAACTGGCATCGCTGCCCGCTTCCGGGCCAGTCAGGCCAAAGCAGGGGATGTCGCGCCCATCCGCCAGCCGGGGCAGGTAGTAATTTTTTTGCGCTTGCGTGCCGTATTTCATCAGCAATTCGCCCGGCCCCAAGGAGTTGGGAACCATTACCGTGACCGCTGCCGTGGCACTACGGCTGGACACCTTCATCACCACCTGCGAATGTGCCAGCGCGGAAAAGCCCAACCCCCCATATTCCTTGGGGATGATCATGCCGAAAAAGCGGTTTTGTTTGAGGAATGCCCAAATATCAGGCGGCAGGTCGTAGAGTTCGTGGGTAATTTGCCAATCGTCGAGACGTTGGCACAGCACTTCCACGGGGCCATCAAGGAAAGCTTGTTCCTCAACGCTCAGTTTGCTGATGGACAAATCGTGTAAGCGGCACCAATCAGGCTTGCCTGAAAAAAGTTCGGAATCCCACCAGACGTTGCCACTGTCCAACGCGTCCTGTTCGGTCTGCGAAATCGGCGGTAATTGTTGCTTCATCAGGCGCATGACGGGGCGGCTGATGTACTGGTGGCGGTATTTTGTTAACCAACTCATGGGGATGCTCCTCCTCTTGATGCCACGGCAAGGTGCGGTAAGCAGGCTCACGCCCTGCATTCCAAGCCGGGTATTTAATAATCTCGAAGTAAGGCGAGTAGTCAAAATCACTGGGGGTGAACAGGCGGAAATCACGCTCGTAAAAACGCAGTTGATCCTGCTGTTCATTTTGCACAATCGGTAGAATGGGGTAATGCACTTGCTGGAAACAGCGGGCAATCATGCTGGAACACACAATGTGGGTCGGTTGCCCGGCATTATGCTGAAACAGGCTTGAGCGCCAGCGGCGCGGTAAAATCGCGTAGGGGAACATGAAACGTGCCAGATCCAGCAATTGCCTGACATCGTAACCCATGCCGAGGTGTTCGATGCCGAAATTCACGACTTTATCGGTATCTTGCCAAGTCAGGGTAGCGGGGCGACAAATGCGCAGATGTTCTTTGCGGTAGTTGCGTAACGGGGTGACGATAGTACCCTTTCCCAGCAAGGATTCGATCACTAACGGCTCGCTTAAGTCACCGTCGTAATAAGCTGCCAGTCGGGAACGTGCTTTCGGGTCACGGATGTCATTGATGCGCCCAATGTAAAGTGCCGCGTGTGTCCACGGTGACAACACCACGGTTTGGATAACTTTGCTAACGCGCGATTGACCCGCGAATAGAATCACATCAGCGGGACGAATTTCACGTTCGAGGAACTCAAAATTGCACAAGGCACTGAAATCGTCTTCACGCGGGGTGGCGTTCAGCCAGTTGATGCCTTGCTGCCATAACCAGTCAGCACAACCAGACGTGTTCTTGCGGATTTGGGCGAACATATCTCACTCCTACGGATCTCCGCAGGCACAGGCTAGTAAAGTCGCGCCTGCTGGAATACCTGATTATTTATGTATACTACTATTCCATGATTCTAGATCATATAGACCACTAAATTACTGATTTAATTCCGTTACAGACCAACGGCTTCTTACGCCCGAAAAAAAGGGGTGTATGCAAATACACCCCTTCTCTTTTACATCAAACGGTCAATTTTATTTGAGCTTGGAAGCCCAGTTATTGGCGATGGTTTTAGCCGCCTCACGACCCCCCAAACCAAAGGCCAAGGCAACCGCAATCGCCACAGCACCCAGCGTAAAGCCGAAAGCCATGTTGACGATATTATCCGCCAGACCCATTGCCCGCAGACCCATGGCCAATACCAAACCCAAAATAGCGAAACGAGCGATGCTGGCAATACCTGCGCTGCCGTATTGGCTCAGCTTGTTATACGCCAGCGTGCTGAGGAAATAACCCACCAGCAAGATAACGCCACCGACCAGAATACCGCCACCAAACTCCAGTACTTTCGCAAAGATATTGGAAATGATGTCAATACCCAAGGTATTCACCGCCGCCGTTGCCGCCGTCAACATTGCAAAGAACATAATGACATTGCCGATCAATTTGGTTGGGGTGAAATTGTCACTAAACACACCCGTCAAACCCAATTTTTGCGGCATACCATCCACATTGATACCATCCAACACACTGCTCAGCATGGAAATCACAAACTTGGCGACAAAATATGTCACTGCCAGAATAATAGCGGCACCAATAATGTTTGGAATCGCCGCCAACAGCTTGTTCAGCATGTCAGAAGCAGGCTCAGTGATGGAAGGGATATTCAACACACCCAAAGCGCTGACCGCAATCGGGATCAAGATAGCGGCAAACATGAAAGAGCTACCAATTTTGGAAAGCTTCATGCCCTGCGTGCTTTGATGACCCATTTTCAGTGCCAATTGACGATCTACGCGCCCCAACGCTACGCCGGTCAATTCAGAGACGATTTTAGCAATCACCCAGCCAGCATAAGCAATAACGCCTGCCCCAATAATATTCGGGATAGCCGCGAGGAATTTGTTCAGCATGGTTTTCAGCGGCGCCAAGACATCGGTTAAACCGAAGTGCTGCAAAACAGCCATCAGCACAAAGATGGTTAGCACCGCTTTGATCAGGGATGCGATGGGTTTTGCCAAATTAGTACGTGCCAAAAAGCCTACTTTACCCAGCAAACGCTTGATGAAACCCGCCACAAAACTGACTACGATCAAACCGATGACCAAAATAGCTAGGCCAATCAAGGCATGACCCAAGTTGCCGGAGGCAAGCCCGCCCAACATACCGTTTAAAGAAGATGAAAGACCATCCATAGTGTTACTCCTGTCAATAAAAGTGGTGAAATGAATTTACTCATCAGTCGTGCGCGAGATACCCCTGCCTTTAGGCATGGGGAGGGATAGCGCGTCGGCGACAGCCGACCCTCTTCTCGCTCCTCCGTTTGGTTTGCTATCTTCGGTTGTTGACTCTTCACGAAATATACGATATTTTGTGAATAATGAAAACTAAACGCGCCTACCAATTCCGATTCTACCCAGACCCACAACAAGAAACGTTGCTGGCTCAGACGTTCGGTTGTGTGCGCTACGTTTACAACAGCATCTTGCGTTACCGCACGGATGCCTACTATCAGGCTCAGGAAAAAGTTGGGTACACGAAAGCGAGTTCCCAACTGACTGCCATCAAAAAACTGCCTGAAGCTACTTTCCTGAACGACGTTTCCAGTGTTCCGCTGCAACAATGCTTGAGGAATCAGCAAACGGCGTTCAAAAACTTCTTTGAAGGTCGGGCAAAATACCCTGTCTTCAAATCTAAAAAGCACCGCCAATCGGCTGAATTCACGTACCGCGCGTTCAGCTACCGTGACGGTGAATTGAAACTGGCGAAGTGCGATAAACCGCTGAATATCAAGTGGAGTCAGGCACTTCCGGCTGACCCCACCACGGTTACTGTTTCCAAAGATCAGGCCGGACGCTATTTTGTGTCTTGCTTGTGTGAATTTGAACCCACGCTGTTGCCCGTCACCGATAAAAAGGCAGGCATTGACGTGGGCATCAAGGATTTGTTCGTTACCTCTGACGGTTTTAAATCCGGTAATCCCCGCCACACCGCACAACACGCGGCTAAACTCGCGAAGTACCAACGCCGTCTTGCCAAGAAGACACTCGGCAGCAAGAACCGGTTGAAAGCTAAACGCAAGGTCGCCCGTGTTCACGCGAAAATTTCCGATGACCGTTCGGACAACTTGCACAAGTTGTCCCGCAAACTGATTAACGAGAACCAAGTGGTTTGTGCTGAAAACCTCGCCGTGAAGAACATGATTAAGAACCCAACGTTAGCCAAGCACATTGCGGATGCAAGTTGGGGTGAGTTCACTCGCCAGCTTGCGTACAAAGCTGGCTGGTACGGGAGGACATACGTTGAGATAGGGAGATTCTTCCCGTCCACTAAACGCTGTTCCTGCTGTGGGTTCGTGAAAGAAAACATGCCGCTGGACGTGCGATCGTGGGAGTGCCCCGAATGCGGCACAACCCACGACCGTGACGTGAATGCAGCACGTAACATTTTAGCCGCCGGGCTGGCGGTGTTAGCCTTTGGAGAGAATGTTAGTGGCGATGGCATTTCGGTGTCGTCGTCCTGTTCTCGGTGAATTAGGAATCCCCCGGCTTTAGCCGTGGGGAGTAGTCAATCAAGGGTTGTGTTACTTGAGAATCAGCGCATCAATACGCCGATTGCGCTGACGCGCAGAATCCGTGTTATCAATGCTGATGGGTTCTGAACTGCCCATCCCCATAATGCGCAAACGTTTGCGGTCGATACCCGCTTGCACCAATGCCACACCCACTTCGTTGGCGCGTACCAGTGACAATTCGGTGTTATCCTTGGCTGCACCGACTTCATCAGTATGCCCACGGATCAATAACTTGATACTCGGGTTAGCGTGCAACAAAGCAATGACAACCTTGAGTGGTTGACCCGATGCGACATTCGGTTTGCTTGAACCCGAGTCGAACTGGATGCCTTCAAAGACGATCGACTTGTCCGTCTGATGGTTGGCAATAGCATCCCTGAGGGCGATACCAAAATTGCTTTTGCCAATGTCGATGCTGCTACCATCCGGGAGCGTGTAAGTGGTGATCTGCGGCGCTGCTGCCAGTTTCTCTGTTTGTACCGCTGGTGCGGGCGTTGATTCTGGGGAAGAGGCCCTCTGAACAGCGGGTGCTACTGGTGGTACTACCTGAGCAGGTTCAGTGGCTGCTTTAGTGGGCAATGCTGCCGCAGGTGCTGCTACAGTGGCAGCGGCTGTAGTCGTAGCTGCCACAGTTGGTGCAACTGCCTGCCTTGGCGGTGCCGTTACGCTTGTTTTGCTGTCATCAACAGTCAGTTCCACCATGGCGGTAGGTGCTTCGGCAGCAGCAGAAAATTTTACCGGCTCCAGCCTCACGCTCTGTTGAGTGGGGGCTGGTGCTGTCGCCAGGGCTGTTTCGCTATTCCAGCCATGGTTTAAATACCAATACAGCAGCCCAAACAACAGAATAACGCCACCTGCAATCACATATTCCTGCATTGGGGTCAGGTCATCATTATCCGAGGGACTATCTAACATATTCACCTTCCATGCTGATTATTTTCTATTCGCACAAACATCATCCGTACTCATGAGTACCAATGCTCTACGCTAATTCTAGACAATATTTTCAAATAGGCAGGATTTTTTAATAGTATTTTATCGTAAATTTACATTAGCTAATCGCGGCATTATCAATTATATATATTTTTCATTTATTATATAAATCACTGAAATAAGAAATATTTTCTTGTAGGCAAAAAAATGGGCAACCAAAAGGCTGCCCTAAGCGAGGTGAAATATGACTCAAAATCAACTCAGACGATAAAAATCAAACCAACTTAGAAATTCCCGTAGCTGCCTGCTTCTGGCGCGGCGGGTGCTTGCTCATTGCCTTGGAAACGCTCCATGCGGTTGCCTTTGCGTTCACCACGTTGCTGTTCCATTTGCTGGAATTTAGCCGCTTGCTCAGGGTTCAACAGCGCCTGAATGCGTTGGTTAGTTTCCTCATGCAGCGCTTTCATTCTGGCTTGTTGATCTTGCATGATGCTATCCACTTGTGCCGCTTGCGTGTCGCTCAGACCCAAGGAGGTTTTCATGCGATCCATGCCTCTGCCGCCGCCGAAGCCTTGGTCAGCCATGACAGCCGACGCACCCAGCAGGGCAACCAGTGAAGTGATGATCAGTGCTTTTTTCATGAGTAAGTTTTCCTTATTTAATTGTTAATGTTGTAAGTTGTTTAGAGAGTGTTGCTTTCGAGGCGCTTTTTCATGGATTCCAGACGTTCTTGCTGGCGTTTTTGGCGGTCATCCTGCATTTGCTTGAAAGTTGTTGCCTGCTCAGGTGTCAGGATAGCCGCAATTTTGGTTTCGTTTTCAGCACGCAAGGCTTTCATCTGCTCTTGCATTTGTGTGCGCAAGGCGTCCATTTTAGTGCCTTGCTCCTGCTTGATGGTTTCAAGCTGAGCCTTTTGCGCGTCATCCAGTTTCAGTTTTTCGGTGAGCATTTCGCCCATTTTGTCACCACCACGACCACCAAAGCCGCCGTGACCACCTTTACCACCGCAGTCACCGCCACCATGACCAGCGAAGGCCGCTGACATACCAATAACGCCGATCAGTGCTGTTGCAATTAATGCTTTTTTCATCTTCATTCCCCTTTAAGGACTTGGTTAAGTGTTTCGTTGAGGAGGATGTTACGCACACATTGCGCACGAAATTTGCTGTAATTGTGCAAATAATGTGGAAGTGTTGCCTGATCTTACGGCTCGAACTTGTAGCCAACCGAGTAGACCGAGTGAATAAGCTCTTGATCTGGAAGAATTTCTGCGAGTTTCTTTCGCAATTTTTTGATATGACTGTCAATAGTACGGTCGGACACAATGCGATTATCGTTATAAACCTTGGTCATCAATTGGTCGCGCCCAAAAATTCTGCCGGGGTGTTGCCTTAAGGTGGCGAGTAACTCGAATTCCACCAACGTCAGGGTAATTTCGCCCTGCCCTGCTTTGACCAGCAAACGATCACGATCCAGCTCCAACAAGGAAGTACTCAGCGTAACCCCTTCGCTCTCATGCGCAGTGAATGCCTGCAAGCGCCGCAACACGGCCTTGACCCGCGCCACCACCTCGCGTGGGCTGAAAGGTTTACAGATGTAATCATCCGCCCCCAGCTCCAGCCCCAGTAAACGGTCGATCTCTTCGACGCGCGCGGTCAGCATGATAATCGGCACGGGGGAAAACTGGCGGATGTCCTTGCAGACTTCCAAACCATCTTTCCCCGGCAACATCAAGTCGAGCAGGATAAGCTGCGGGTGTTCCTTGCGTACCCACTCCCCTACCCCAAGGCCAGTATTGAGCCAGTGGGTTTGGTAATTGGCGTTTTGCAGGTATTTTTGCAGCAAATCGGCAATTTTAGGTTCGTCTTCAACAATCAGAATCTGTTCCATGTGGGTATCCGTCAACTTTGCAGGGGTAGGTGTACCCGAATTTCCAAGCCACCCAGTGTGGAATGCGCTGCGCTAATGTTGCCACCATGGGCTTCCACAATATTGCGGCAAATGCTCAGGCCAATACCAGCGCCACCCGTGGCGCGGTTACGCGAGCTTTCGACCCGATAGAGGCGTTCAAACAAGCGGGGTAAAGCATCCTCAGGGACGCCGGGGGATGAATCTTCAAACAGGATGTCGACCCAGCCAGCCTTGAGCTGGGTACTGATATGCAACTGCCCCGGCTTGTCGGTGTAACGCAGGCTGTTTTCCAGCAAGTTTTTGAACAATTGCTGCAACCGTTGTGAATCGCCTTGAATCAATACTGGCTGCTGGTTTAAGCCTTTCACATCGACACTCAATTGTTGTTCATCCAGTGAGGTACTATGCAAAGCCAAGGTTTCTTGCAACACCGCAATGAGATCGAGACTTTCCTTTCGGTAACTGAGTGCCCCGCTGTCAGACATGGAAAGGTCGTACAAGTCGCTGACCAAGCGTTGCAAGTGGCTGACTTCCTGATGCAAGGAGGCCAGCGTGCTGGCATCCGGCTGGTTGATGCCATCCTGCAAGGCTTCGATTTCACCACGTAAAATCGCCAGCGGGGTGCGCAGTTCGTGGGCAATATCCGCTATCCACTGCTTGCGGGAAGCCTCATTCTGCTGCAAGCGCTCCGCCAACTGATTAAAATCACAGGTCAACAAGCCAAGTTCATCACGGCCCGCTGGCTGCATACGCGAAGCATAATTTCCATCAGTCAATTGGCGGGTTCCCCTACGAAGTGCCTGAATCGGCCGTCCCAAATGACGCGCCAGCAGGAAGGACAATAGCCCCGCCATGGGTAAAGCCAACAACAATACAACCATCCACAAGGTGCGTTGCAAACGGTCAGCGAAATCCACATCCACTTTTTCGGTCAGGCGTTGGCGGCGGTGCATTCCCAGATAACCGATGGTTTTCCCCTTGGATTTAAGTTCGTGTAAATCCTGAGGGACATCAAGGCGGATATTGCCTTTGACAATGGCACGCTGGGCATCCAGCAGTACAATTCGACTGATGAAACGTTCCATGCGTTGCGCAATATGCGAGCGGGGGGGAGGTGGCGGTCTGCCACTTGGCTCACGATAAGAACCGGGTGGGGATGCCAAAAGCTGCGGATCAGCGCCCTCTGCGTCGTCACCATTGGCCGGAAAAAAGCTGCTACGCACGGCACTATCAAGAATAAAGGTCCAAAGCCGCGAGTTACGCTCGAGTTCCGTCCAATCACCACGGCTCTCATAAACCTCGACCAAGCGGGCTTCTAACTGGAGAAGGGAACGGCTCTCCTGCTCATTCAGGTAGTCCAGAAAGTTGCGTTTCAAACTGTATTGCAAAATACCTGCTAGCCCGCCTGCAATGAGTAAGCAGGCGAGAAAAATGGCGATAAACAGTTTGGTACGGATACTTAATATCATGGTGCATCATTGGACATTAGCAACCGGAAAATAGTTGCACGTTTAACGCCATTTATTGAATGCTGGTTACTATTGGTATCTGATTTCCAGCCATACATGGCCTTTGCTACCAGACTTTTTAACCTGCACCACTTCAACTTCACGTCCAGCCGCCAGATTGCCTGTTACTTTACCCAGCTTGCTACCGTTTTGACTTTGTTTACCAGGGGCATGTTCACGCACAGTTGCCGACCAGCTCAGTGGATACTTATTACCTGTAACGGGTAATTCAGCACCGATTTTCAACCCTTGCTCCGCCCATTTGCCATTGGCAAACTGCCCGGCATAAATCCAGCCAGTAGAGCCTGTTGCGGTTACGTCAACCTTCTCTTCGGCAGGTAAGGCTTCGGATTCTGTCGGTGCAACGACCTCAGTGGTTTGCGCTTCCACTGTTTTGGTTTCGGGCATAACAGTTGTTGCTGGCTCTGGCGTATTCACTGACACACTCGTCAGGTTGCTCGTCGCAATATCCAAGGAAGCCAGTGCTGGAATATCCGCTTTCGACGCAGAGGCATCAGCAACAGGTATCGCCGCTACCAAAGGGGAAGGAGTAACCGCTGCTGGTTCAGTCACTGGTTTAGCCGCCGCGCTAGCTGGCTTGGCTTCAACATCAGCCTTGGCATTACTGGTGCTCGGGCTACTCGCTACCAACGTTTGGGAAAACAGGAAAGCCATACCCGCCATTAACAGCGAGGTTCCTATGACGAGTCCAATCAACTCGCGCTTCATTTGCTCGCGGCGATTGTTTTGAACAGCATATCTTATTGTTGCCATGTGCAAGCCCATCCATCATCAGATTTATTTGAACAAAAAATAGGATAGCAAATTCTTATCAGATTATCAGCAACAAGGATTTACTTATTTCATCAAATATATTCATGCTTACAAAGATTTCCTGCATTGCACAGGATTTCATAGCTAATAGTTCCCGCCGCTTGCGCAATACGGTCAACAGAAAGGTGCTTGCCCCATAACTCCACCTGATCACCGACCCGCGCTTCGATAGCGGTCAGGTCGATCACGATCATGTCCATCGAGACGCGCCCCAAGAGCCGGGTTTGTTTGCCATTGACCCAAACGGGCGTGCCTGTTGGGGCATGACGTGGGTAGCCATCAGCATAACCAATCGCCACCACGCCGGTACGGGTATCTTCCGGGCAAGTCCAGCTTGCGCCATAGCCAATGCTTTCGCCCTTGGCAATGGTATGCACAGCAACCAACGGCGCAGTCAAGGTCATGACAGGCCGCAAACCGTCACGCTTGGCATCACCATTGGCAAAGGGTGAGGAACCATACAACATGATGCCAGGGCGCACCCAGTTAACATGTGTCTGCGGCCAACCGAGAATACTGGCTGAATTACCAACACTACGGGGCGCACGCAAACCATCGGTGTACTTGGTAAAGCGTTCCAGTTGTAGCGGGGTTTGCGGGTTATCCAGCTCATCGGCACAGGCCATGTGCGTCATCAGCCACGGGGTCGGCTTGATATTCGGGTGTTTTCCCAGCCGCTCGAACAGGTGATGCGCCTGTTCCACCGGAAACCCCAACCGGTGCATTCCGGTATCGAGTTTCAGCGCAACATCCAGTTTGATGGAAGCCGGGGCGCTATCCAGCAATTCAAGCTGCGACAAGTCGTGGAGCACCACCCGCAACCGGTGTTCCGCCGCTGCTTTCATGCCTTGCAAGGTGTTGAAGCCTTGCAACACCAGGATGGGGTGGATGAAACGCGCCTGACGCAATTCAATCGCCTCCTGAAGGCAAGACACCGCGAAACCGTTGGCATGGCTCAGGGTTTCCGC
Source organism: Thiothrix litoralis (assembly GCF_017901135.1). Taxonomy (NCBI): domain Bacteria; kingdom Pseudomonadati; phylum Pseudomonadota; class Gammaproteobacteria; order Thiotrichales; family Thiotrichaceae; genus Thiothrix; species Thiothrix litoralis. Next base: position 1,925,699 of record NZ_CP072801.1, read on the forward strand.
CGTCTTGAGCATGTTATGCCCGTAAGCGTCAGCCTTAATGACGGCCATTGCCAAACTGTTGGGCGCAACCGCGCGGCAGCGGGCAAGATTATGCCGCAAGGCAGCGGTGTCGATGGTGGCGCAGGCTGATCGTTTCATGCGGGCAGTGTAGCGGTTTGCAGCAATTATTCAAATCCTGAAGTGTAAATGTCAGGGGTAAAATTCTCGAAACGGGTGTATTTGCCGAGAAACGTTAAACGCACACTGCCAATCGGGCCATTACGCTGCTTGGCGATGATGATTTCTGCCGTTCCTTTGTCAGGGGATTCAGGGTTGTAGACCTCATCGCGGTAGATGAAGATGATTAAGTCAGCATCCTGTTCAATCGCGCCCGATTCGCGTAAATCCGACATCACCGGACGCTTATTGGGGCGCTGTTCCAGACTGCGGTTAAGCTGTGACAGCGCAATGACGGGTACTGACAGCTCTTTCGCCAAGGACTTGAGGGAGCGGGAAATTTCCGAAATTTCAGCAGTACGGTTATCCGAGCTGCCGCCTACCTGCATCAGTTGCAGGTAGTCCAGCACGATCAGGCCAAGCTGCCCATGCTCACGCATTAAACGCCGGGCGCGGGCGCGGACTTCCGTCGGCGAAAGTGCTGGGCTATCGTCAATGAACATCGGCACATCATTGAAAATTTTGACGGCAGTGGCGATACGCGGCCAATCTTCGTCGGTCAATTTACCTGTCCGAATCCGAGTCTGGTCAACCCGCCCCATGGATGACAGCAGACGCAGGGTAAGCTGTTCAGCGGGCATCTCCATACTGAAAATAGCGGTGGGAAGTTTTTTGTGGGCAGCGGCATATTCGGCGATATTCATCGAAAACGTAGTTTTGCCCATCGACGGCCGCCCCGCCACGATCACCAAATCCCCCTTCTGCAAGCCCGAGGTCATCTCATCCAGATCGTGGTATCCGGTCGAAACGCCCGTGACATTGCTGTCGAGCTTGCTCATTTCTTCAATGTGCGCCAACGTGACTTTGAGCAAGCCTTTTAGCGGCTTGAATACTTGCCCTTGCCGGGTTCCCTGCTCGGCAATTTTGAAAACTTTCTGTTCAGCCTCGTCCAGCAACTCTTTCGTAGGGCGGCCTTGCGCGGTGAATGCGGAATCAGCAATCCCCGTCCCCACCGTGATGAGCTGGCGCAGCACGGATTTTTCGCGGACGATTTCGGCATAAGCCTTGATATTGGCGGCACTCGGCGTGTCTTTTGCCATCGTAGCGAGGTATGCAAAGCCACCCGCATGTTCCAACTCACCGCGCTGCTTGAGCCATTCAGACACGGTGACCAGATCCAGCGGTTTGCTGTCTTCCACCAAATCAGCAATCGCGCGGAAAATCAGGCGGTGATCTTGCCGGTAGAAGTCGCCCTCCGTCACTTTATCGGCGATGGTATCCCACGCCGTGCTGTCGTTTGCCAAGCCACTCAGCAACAAGCCGCCCAGAACAGATTGTTCGGCTTCGATGGAATGGGGGGGAATTTTAAGTGATTCGTATGAGTCTGCCATACGGCGAGTTTACCCAAAATTGCGGGCAAGCGTTAGGGATAGAACAGTGGGAAAGCTGTGGATAAATAAAAATGCCCCGCAGCGCAATCAAGCACAACGGGGCATTTATCACAAGGCATTGTTAAAGCAGGAATTATTCCGCTTCAACCACGACCTTGATGGTAGTATCGACTTCAGCGTGCAAATGTACGCCGACTTCAAATTCACCCAAGTGGCGCAGCGCACCATCCGGCATACGGATTTCGCGACGCTCTACCGTAATGCCAGCAGCCATAATGGCTTCAGCAATTTCAATGTTCGATACAGAACCAAACAACTTGCCTTCGTTACCCGCTTTGCTGGTGATGGTCAGAACCATATCAGCCAGTTGGTCACGACGTGCTTGAGCAGCAGCCAGAATTGCTTCGGCTTCAGCTTCCAGTTCCGCACGACGCACCTCGAAGGCTTCCTTGTTGGCTTTAGTTGCCATTTGGGCTCTGCCTTGCGGGATCAGGTAGTTACGGGCATAACCAGGACGCACGGACACAACACTGCCCAAACTTCCCAAGTTTTCTACTTTTTTCAGAAGAATGATTTCCATCGTTCTCACCTTGTCTGCGCACAAACATCGAGCATTTGTGCGTAAGTTGACTGTTTACAGCACTTTATTTGTGCTGATCCGTGTATGGCAGCAGCGCGAGGAAACGTGCCCGCTTGATGGCAGTTGCCAGTTGGCGCTGATAAATCGCTTTGGTGCCGGTAATGCGGCTAGGGACGATTTTGCCGGTTTCGGTGATAAAGCTTTTCAGGATATCGAGATCTTTGTAATCAATCTCGGTGATCTTTTCAGCCGTGAAACGGCAGTATTTTTTGCGGCGGAATTGACGTGACATAAACTATCTCCAGATCAACCGTAATTATTCGTCGTCAGATGAATCATCATCATCAGACAGGGTTTCTTCACGCATACGCTTGGCAGGGCGAGCTTCCGCGTCTTTTCTCAGCGGGGAAGGTTCGGTAACAGCCTTGTCACAGCGCATGGTGACATTACGGATAACCGCGTCGTTGAAACGGAAAATGCTTTCCAGTTCAGCCAGTGTTTCCGCGCCACATTCGATATTCATCAGCACATAATGTGCTTTATGCAGCTTGTTGATTGGGTAAGCCAGTTGACGGCGACCCCAATCTTCCAGACGGTGGATAGCACCACCGCTTTCTTGTACCATACTACGGTAACGTTCTACCATCGCAGGTACCTGTTCGCTCTGATCCGGGTGGACCAGGAAAACAACTTCATAATGTCTCATGACGGTTTCCTTTCGGGTTAAACAGCCTCCCGCTAACGGTGAGGCAAGGATCCAAGGGCAATAGCCCATAGAAAAGCGCGGAATTATCCTTGAAGCAGAGGGGCTTTGTCAATTGACATTGGATTGAATTTCAGCGACGCCAATAAGGGAAGCGACATACCCGCCTGCCATAGCCTACACTACCCGAATGGGAATCATCAGAAAATAAAGGAAGGCGAGGGCAAATGATTACGACCACAGGAATACCCACGTGAACCATCCAGCACTGGCGCGGTATCCGTTGGCTTTACCGGGTCACCACTTATTGCAAGTACTGCACGAAAGCGAAAATGCCATCATTGTATTGGCCAGCGCTCCGGGCGGTCAGCCTGTGGTGATCAAACGCTTTAAATTCGATGCCAGCAAGCTGGATCAGTACTTGGTCGATGAATTCCTCATGGAAAGCTTGGCACTGGGTTTGCTGGCACATCGCGGCTTGGTAAGACCCATTGATGCGGGTTTGTTAGCCGGGGCGTTATACATGATCATGGAATATGTGCCCGGTCATACCTTGCGGCGGCAACTGTCCCTGATGCCACTGCCCCCGCTGGAACAAGCCTTGCAGTGGTTTACTGAGATTACCTTGGCTCTGGGTGAAATTCACGGCATCGGCCTGCTGCATCAGGATCTCAAAACCTCCAACATACTGGTACGCAACGATAACTCCCTGGCGCTACTGGACTTTGGACTGGAAACCCGCCTGCTGGTAGCCACGGGGTTTATGCGTGAAGATGAAATCTATTGCACCCCCTATTACATCAGCCCGGAACGCATTATCGGCGACCCCCCGGATGAACGCACCGACCTCTACGCCCTAGGGGTAATACTGTATGAATTACTGGTTGGTCACAAACCCTATGAATCAACATCGCTAGAAGAACTCTTGAAAAAACAGGCAATTGCCCCCATTCCTCTGCTACCTGCTACACTGCACGCTTATCAGCCACTGGTCAACGGGTTACTGGCAAAGTTCCCCGAAAACAGGCTACAGTCAACCAATATAGTGGTACGATTGTTGCAGGACATAAAACAAAAATAGACGAGTGTGAGACAAACCGTGCGTTTGTTTTTAGACTAGGAGTATCGAAACCATGAAAAAACACGTTAAATGTATTACCGCAAAAAATCTTGATTGTGAGCAATCACTGGTCTTTTACTTCATGCGCAGTGCCAAATGGGTGGCTCTGGCTTTACTGGTGGGGATTGGTGGGCTAAGTGCAGTACTCCAGTTTCAACGCCAGCAGGATATTAACTGGATATTCTTTTCAATCTGCATCCTGTGCGGTGCCATCCTGTTCTGGATCGGGCATTGCCTCATGAAAAATGAATGCGCCACCCAACGACGCTGCGGCACTTGCAACAAAGAACCGCCCACCATTGGCAATGTTCCGGTACGGCAAGCATAACCAAGGCTACCTTTTAGCCCTAAAATCAGATAAAATGATGCCATCATAAAAATCACAAGAAACAGGGCTATGTTACGTTTTCTTATATTCTTCCTATTGTTGCAGGGCGTATTGTTTGGGGCTGAAATGCTGCAACCCGTACAGTCAGCCATTATCCTCCCTTGGACAAGCCTGCTGGCAAATATCAGCGGTGGGCTGATGTCAGCTTTCGACCCCAATGTTGCCACAGCAGGCAAAGTGGTCAGCAGCACCCTGAACGGTTTTGCGGTGTCGATTGAGCCGGGTTGCAATGGTGTTGAAGCCATGATTGTCTTACTCGCAGCGATCATCGCCTTCCCTGCCCCACTCCTGCACAAACTCACCGGGCTATTCTGGGGCTTTATCGCGATTCAAGGCATGAATTTATTGCGGATCATCAGCCTGTTTTACTTGGGGCAATGGAGTCAGGAACTGTTTGACTGGGCACATTTGTACATCTGGCAAGCCCTAATCATGCTGGATGCACTGGTGGTCTTCCTGATCTGGATTCATTACCTGCCGGGGCAAGCAACGCCACCCAAGCTGACGGAGGCTAACGCATGATCCAGCAACCGTTACGCCGTTTCATACTGGGGGTCATCGTGTTTTTTCCGCTGACGTTTTTTGTCTGGTACATCTCGGCGACTTTTCATCTCGCCCCCATCACCCTGATCACGGGCAAGCTGCTGTCTATGCTGATTCCTGATGCTCTCATGTGGCTAAGGCTGGATGGTCACACCTTAGTGTTAGCTTCCAATTTTGGGCATGACCTGAATGGTGCTGTTATATCCCCGCCCATAGGGGATGATGTACTGGGTTTTCACCTTAACCCCTTGATTTACAGTTACAGTTTGCCGCTGCTGGCTGCCCTGATCCTTGCCACGCCCAGCCAGCACAAAGCGCAAAATCTGTTGTGGGGCTTATTGCTGATTTTGCCCACCGAAGTATTCAGCATGACCTTCAGCGTACTCAAAACCCTGACGTTTGATGTGGGCGCAGCGTTTCAGACCCAACAAGGCATTTCAGCGCCGCTTGCTGACTTCATTGCCCTAGGCTATCAAGTGGGGACACTGTTATTACCGATGATTGCGCCGCTCATTATCTGGGTTGCCCTAAATCGCGCGTTTTTGACACAGCTTGCCCCACAACTGGAGCACACCCTAAACCCTCAGCCTCACAATGATTAAAAACACTGCAAATATTGGATTTTCAAGGGGAAACCCCAGTGTGCACAGCAGCATTCCGGCTTGAGCACACTGCTAAAATAGCGTCTACTTCGCGCCATCACCACCTTGAACTATTAGGAATATAACAATGGAACGCTCGCTCAAAAATTTATACGTAGCAATGGCTATTATGGCAGCCTTGGTGCTGCTCAACGTTGTCCTGACCGTCAACGGCTTGTCACCGTTTGCCCTGTAACCGCCCGAGACACCCCGCCGCCATACCCTTCACTGCCTGTCCCTAAATCTCCCCAGTTTGTCTGTTTGTGAATGCGCCCCGCCAAAAATAATTATTTAATCATGCTATTAAAAATAATTTTGGCTCAACATGTTTTCACAAACATAACCCACGGAGAAACTTCATGGCTCATAGCCACACGCCTTGCCGCACCCTTTCCAGCCAATTAACAACCAAACTGCCGTCGGAGCGGCAGGGCTGGTTACGCTACGGCTATCACCGGGCACATTTGCCGTCTCCTATGCCTTCCAGAACGGCGCTGTATTCCTTCGGGCAACCGCAAGCAACGGGGGAGTAACGTAGTCCGTGCCAGTAGCGGAGGTGGCGGCAGTTTCCCATTCACTTTGCTATTAGTGAGATTGATTTATTGCCTTTCGATAAAAAGAAAAAATCCACACCAAGCACTTGATAAATATAATTATTTATCGTTTTTGTGATTAGTTTTAAAGACTAATCCATTAACAATGATGATTTAAGTTAATGCAAACTTATTGAGTTGCGCTAAGATAATAACGCTTATAACCCCAATGAACAAAGTACTGCTTTATCAGGAGCAGTTCTGGAGAAGACTATATGGCTAATATATTACCTACTCACATCCTTCCTACTTCCAGCAAATTATCGACCGGGCTGGCTGGGGTAGTTGGATTCATCAGCTTCGTGCTGTCGCCGGGAGCGTTTGCCGTCTCCTGTGATTTCCAGAATGGTGATGTATTCACCGAAATTTGTGGCTACGTGGAAGCAGGCGGGGTGCAGACCGGCGGGCAGCTCAAGCTCCACGTTTCCAGCACCACACCCCGTTTTAGTGTCAATATTAGACGCGCAGGGAACGACAACGAGAACTTGCTGAGCACCTCCCTTGATGGTGCAGGCAATTATGGCGCTAACAGTTACACACAGTTGAACTGGGGTTCTGCTTACCCGATCAGCATCCCGTCAAACTGGACGAGCGGGATTTATGAAGTCAACTTCAATAATGACCGGGGAAATTACCCGGAATTCGTCGCCATCAAGGCAGCGCAACCGGGTAGCCATTCCAAAGTGTTGGTACTGGATAGCCTGCCCACCAAAATTGCCTATTCCCCGATAGGCGGCAAATCCTTCTACGGCTTCAATTCCACCAATGGGCAAGCCACCCCCCAACTAGGGATGGAACGCCCGACTGGTCGGGGACAATGGACAGAACACCGCGACTTTGCCGGTTGGCTCGACCGGGAAGGGATTGATTACGAAGCCGCCTCCATGATGGATTTGCATCGTGACCCTTCATTGCTGAGCCACTATAACTTGGTGATTCTGGTCGGGCATAATGAATACTGGTCTAAAGAAATGCGCGATAATTGGGACAACTACCTTGCCGGTGGTGGCAATGCGGCTATTTTCAGCGGCAACACCATGTGGTGGCAGGTGCGTTTCAGTGAAGATAGCAAGCAAATGATCTGTTACAAAAACGCTGCCGCCGACCCATTGTATGGCACAGACAACAGCAGAGTCACCACCAACTGGTTCAGCCCCCCCATCGACAGACCCGAAAACCTTTCCATCGGTGTTAGTTTCCGCCACGGGGGTTATCACAACTACACGGAAAATGGCGTCCAATATTACGTCACGAACGGTACTAATGATGACGGCTCCAACGGCGGATTCAAGGTAGCCGATGCTTCACACTGGGCTTTTGAAGGTACCGGGCTGACTAATGGCAGCATCTTCGGGCGGGTAAGCGGCATTGCTGGCTATGAAGTCGATGGCGCATTATTCCGCATAGTTAACAATCAGCCGGTTGTGACCGGCGAAGATGGCACACCGCTCAACTTCCAGATTTTAGCCACCACACCGGCCTATGCCGTCAACTCACCTTCTAATGTTCCCGGCGTTGTGTACAACAACTACAACGGTCAAGGTTGGGGAACGTTAGGTCTCTTCAAACCTTCAACCAACAGCGGCACAGTCTTTGTCGCGCCCACCATTGATTGGGCAGAAGGCTTGCATGAAGTGCCGGTAGCACGCATTACCAAAAACGTTATCAATCAACTCAAAAGCCGTACTGCTACAAGCCCGTCCAGCAGCAATAGCAGTGGAAACGGAAACGTCAGTGATTCAGAGGGTACACCTGTCAGCACACCTGTCAGCACACCTGTCAGCACACCTGTCAGCACACCTGTCAGCACACCTGTCAGCACACCTGTCAGCACACCTGTCAGCACACCTGTCAGCACACCTGTCAGCACACCTGTCAGCACACCTGTCAGCACATCACCTCAATCCGTGGCACAAACCAGTAGCGGTGGGGGCGGCAGTTTCCCACTCACCTCACTATTAATGGGACTGATTATTACTTTTGGCCTGAAGATTCGCAGAAAGCAGAAACAATTGACAACCAACTGATAAATAAAGCAATTAACTGAAATTTAATTAATCTTAACGTCATAATTATTAGTAATTATGACGTTAATTAATAACAATTTATGCGGCAAGTGAATAAAGAACTGCCTTATCAAGGGCAGTTCTGGAGAAGACTATATGGCTAATATATTACCTACCCACATCCACCCTACTTCCAGCAAATTATGGACTGGTCTGGCTGGGGTAGTTGGATTGATCAGCTTCATGCTGTCACCGAGTGCGTTTGCAGTATCGTGTGATTTCAAAAATGGCGACGTATTCGCTGAAATTTGTGGCTACATCGAAGCAGGCAGCGTGCAAACAGGTGGACAACTGAAGGTGCATGTTGCCAGCACCACACCGAGTTTTAATGTATATGTACGGCGAGCGGGCAATGACAACCCTAACCTGCAAAGCAGCTCATTTGACGGTGCAGTCAATTATAATACACCCACCAACAGCTATGACGACTTGAACTGGGGTTCCGCTTACTCCATCGGCATTCCGGCAGACTGGAAAAGCGGTATTTACGAAGTCAGCTTCAACAATGGCAAAGGCAGCTATTCCGAATTCGTTGCCATCAAATCTGCACAACCGGGCAATGATTCCAAAATACTGGTGCTTGACAGCCTTCCCACCAAGATTGCCTACTCCCCGATTGGTGGGAAGTCCATGTATGGCTTCAACTCCACCGATGGGCAGGCAAGCGCTCAGGTATCCATGGAACGCCCGACAGGTAGGGGTCAGTGGGCAGAACACCGGGGATTCGTCACTTGGCTGGACAAGCAGGGCATTGCCTATGAAGCAGCCTCGATGATGGATCTGCATCGCGACCCTTCATTGTTGAGCCATTACAATCTGGTCATTCTGGTTGGGCACAACGAGTACTGGTCCAAAGAGATGCGTGACAATTGGGATAGCTACCTTGCAGCAGGTGGCAACGGTGCAATATTCAGTGGTAATACCATGTGGTGGCAAGTGCGTTTCAGCGCTGACAACAAACACATGGTCTGTTACAAAAATGCCAATAATGACCCCTTATATGGGCAAGACAATAGCAGAGTCACCACCAACTGGTTCAAATCGCCCGTGAACAGGCCGGAAAATCTCTCTACAGGTGTCAGCTTTCAACATGGTGGCTATGCTAATTACACCGAGTCTGGCGTCCAATACTACGTCAAAAATAGTACTGGTGACGATGGCTCTTATGGCGGTTTCAAAGTTGCCGATGCCACACATTGGGTATTCGCTGACACAGGATTAGCCAATGGCAACGTCTTCGGGCGCGGAGATGGCAACAGTAGCTCTGTAGTCGGTTACGAAGTTGATGGAGCATTGTATAGCATGTCCGGTAACAAACCTGTCGTCACCGGAGAAGATGGTACACCCCTGAATTTCCAGATACTGGCAACAACACCTGCTTATGCGGTCAACTCACCATCCCTCGTTCCGGGCGTAGTGTATAATAACCATGCAGGCCAAGGCTGGGGCACAATGGGCATTTTCCAGCCAACAGCCAACAGTGGCACAGTATTTACTGCACCAACCATCGACTGGGCAGAAGGTTTGAATGATCCCCAAGTCAGCCGTATCACGCGCAATGTCATCGACCGACTGAACGCACGTGCTCAAACTAGTGGCAGCTCTACCAGCGGCAGCTCTACCAGTTCCAGTGAACCTTCCTCACAAGTAGTGGCGCAATCCAGTGGCGGGGGCGGCGGCAGCTTCCCTCTCGCCCCCCTGTTACTGGGCTTGCTAGCGGTTGGCTTCAAGGCACGTAAACGCTAAGAACTACGCACGCACAACGACGGCTGCCCAAACCACTGGGCAGCCTGCTTGAAAGGATGTCATTATTCGTCTTGAGTGGAGTTTTGTGGACTAACGACAGAATCCTTGTCTTTTTTCCAAGACTCCAAACTGATCACCTTGTCGGGCGTATCGCTGTTTTTACCTGCCACATGGGCATGACCCAGCAATACCGACGGATTTCCTGCCAGAAACTCACGCATCAGCCGTAACTTCAAGCTATTGGGAAACTTACTCTGGCTTTGGTCGTTTTCCAGCGCCTCAGCCTCTTCTTCCGTCAGGGAATTAACCAACTTCTCCCAACGCTCATTCAGCGCCTGCTCGATGCTGGCACTGTCTGCTTCCAGCTTGGCAAGCACATCACCGGGTAGTGAATTCAAATACTCGTCAATATTGCCCAGAATCCGCCCAAAGCGCATTTCCAGCAAAGCCCGTAGCACTTCATCCGTCCACTGCTCTTCGGCGTATTTTGCAAACGTATCGGTATCACTGATCAGCAAACCATCGGAACTGACCGAACCATGCTCTTCCCCATAACGCCGCCACAAAATATGTAACTGCGGCAGAAACTGTTCCAGCCGTAAATTCTCATCAGCAGACTTCGGCAGAAACGTAATCGGCTTGAATTGCGGGTAAAGCTGGCAAAACTGGTACAGGGCACTGACATACTGAAAGGGGTCAAAGCTCAGCGTAATGACATTCTCATCGAAGTCTTCCAGCGGCTCATCGTCTTCTTCATCGGCGGCAAGCTCAATGTCCAGAAAAGGCTCATAGTGCTCAAACACGATGTCCCACAGGATTTTATCGTCACGATGACGCACAAAAATAGCAGACTCCACCTGAAACTCAGGTAAATCTGGGGTGGTGTTTACAATCCAGTAATCGCCGGTAGCTTGGGCACTGCGCACAAGGGCACGAAAATCCAGCAATCCAAACGGGATTTCCATAATACGGTCTGGGTGGCTGTAACCTTCGAGCACAACAAGCTGCACAGAAGGCGCACCACCTTCGAGCGTGACAACAAATGACAAACTTTCTTCCATCAGGGCATTCTACCAAAACACAGCGGAATACACTGAAAATTTCACAAGTGCTTGCTACAAATTTCGCAAACACTCGGCCACTTTCAAATGTTGCCTCGCTGAAATCACTGTACCTGCCTGAATATTATTCAGAAACAACACATCCTGAGGGTTAATCCCCAGCCTACTGGCAAGTTGCTCTACGGTATCACCCGCTTGAGGCAAGTAGAAAAACGCACCATAGCGCCCACTACCACGCTCTTCAGTCTGCTCCAACAGTGACTGCGGCAAAGCATCACAACTTGGCAAACCCTTGTTTGCTGGTGATGGCGACTGCGGCACTGGTTGGGGGGCGGGAACAGACTCCCCTGCTACCGCTACAGGTGCTTCTAGGGTGGTTTCCACCAATAACGGCTCTGCTGCTGGAACGACAACCGTCGTACTAACACGTTTCACGCGCACAATGTCTTGATCAATCATAGAAATCAGGTGGAAATTCGGTTGCTCACCAGCTTGGGCAGATGCCAGTGAAACCTTTTCATTCCGTGAGAATACCAAGGTTGCACCCGGCTGTTCTTCCGCCATTGGAGCTGGTAACGGAGTAGTTATATTCGCATCTGCGGAAGCAACTTGTTGTTGTCCCTCAACTGGCGACTGCTCCCCTTCAACCAACGGTTCTGCCGGTGGTTCAGCCACCGCGAGTGTTTCGCCACGCAAGGCAGCCTGATATTCCAGTTCAGCCTGCTCCCAGTCCGCCAACAATAACCGGGCATTCTCGATGGACTTTTTACCCTTTTCCAGCTTGGTCAGATTGGTTAGCACCTTACTGATATAGCCACGGGTTTCTACAAATGAAACCGTAATGGGCTGTCCTTGCTCTACCCTGCCTGCACCGGCATTGTAGGCGGCGATAGCATGGGAGAAACTGCCGTTATAGCGCTTGAGCAACCAACTGAGGTAGCGGGTTCCCCCATTGATGTTTTCGGATGGATCAAAAATATCCATCACGCCCAACTCATCCGCCGTTTCAGGCATGAGCTGCATCAAACCCGATGCGCCTTTATAGGAAACCACCATCTCGCGGTAACAACTTTCGGCAGCAATAACCGATTTGACCAGCGCCGGGTTAACACCGTAGCGCTTGGCGGATGTCTGAATCATTTTTTCATAAGGCGCGGCCTTTTCTTGCAGGGTCTTTGCGCTGAAACCACCACAGCCTCTCGCCTCCGGCGCGCGTGCGTAATGGATACTCGCCAGACGTGACTTGAACCAGATTTTAAGCGCTTTCTCATCCGGCCTCGGCAAGGCTGCCAAGGCGGTGAGGTAAATATCTTCGGATTTATCCCAAGTTTTCAGCAAGGCTTGTGCCTCACGATTGGCTTTCTTGTTGTTTGCCAACTTGAGCAAAGTACTGAGTAATTGCTTAACTGGCTCGCGAATCTCAGCCAAGGGGGCTTTTTTGGTGGCCTCTTCCCTCAGTCTGCCACCATCACTCACATACGCGGTCAGTACTTCTGCCAAACTGCCTTGGTAACGTTTCAGCAAATAACTGAGGTAGCGGGTTCCCGCATCAATATTGGCGTCGGGGTTGAGTACCTCCAACGCACCAAAGCGCTTGGCAGTATCCGCCCTGAGCTGCATCAAGCCAACCGCGCCCTGCGGGGAAACCTTTACGGCATTAAAGCAACTGCTAGAGGCCATTACCGCCTTGATAAGTGACGGGCTGACATCATAACGCTTGGCTGCTTGCTTAATAGCGGCCTGATAAGGTTCGGCCTGTTTATTGAGTGTTTTAGCGCTACTGTCGACACACGCTGGGATTGGTGCTTCCCCAGCGTATAGACTAAATGGAAAGCATAGCAGACTGATTGCCAGCAATGCTGACAACAGGGTTTGATCTGTTTTTTTCATAATGACAAGACACTCACTGAATAACCCGCCTATTAATATAGGCCAATGAAGCAAATTCTGCCGGAAAATACCGGGGAATGCTTGCAGCCATTCAAGCAGTGGCTATTTCACCCGATAAGCGGCATCTTCTGCCCACGTTTTTTCCATTGCTTCCAACTGTGCCAGTTCATTCGCACTGAAACCTGCCTGCAAGCGTGCCTCGGTGTAAAACGGGCCACGTAACGGCCCCTGCAACACCTCACGTATCAACTGGCGGAACGTGGCTTCCGGCTCCAGCCCGCGCTGTGCGCAGCAGTAACGGAACCAGTGCGAACCAATCCGCACGTGCCCAATTTCATCCCGCAGGATAATCTCCAAAATCGCGATGGTCGGCTCATCCCCCACCTCGCGTAAGCGCTGCATCATGCCAGGGGTCACATCCAGCCCACGCGCTTCCAGCACACGCGGCACCAGCGCCATACGAATCAGCACATCATGATCCGTCTTACAGGCTTGTTCCCACAAACCATTGTGCGCGGGCAACTCACCATACGTGCAATCAAGCTCCCGTAAGCGTTCACGCAACAAGCTGAAATGATAAGCCTCTTCCGCTGCCACCTGTAACCAGTCACCGTAATACGCCTCTGGTAAATCGCGAAAACGGTAGACAGCATCCAGCGCCAGATTGATCGCATTGAATTCAATATGCGCCACTGCGTGCAACAAGGCTCGTCGCCCTTCCGGGGTGGTCAGCTTGCGTTGTTTGACCTGTTTGGGGTGAACAAGTTCCGGTTTGGCGGGGCGTCCCGGCATTGAAATCGTCAGCACCGGGCAGTCCAGAGTATTTTCACGCAAACAATTACCCGCCTGCCAGTCGGCGTAGAGCTGACGGGCACAAGCCAGTTTATCCTCAAGGTCAGTTTGCATCAAGCAGGCATAAGCTGCGGCGTAAAGGTTTTTCATGACAATTTCAGGCCAATAATCACATCCATCACATTCGTGCCCGTCGGCCCAGTATGGATCAGGTCGCCGCTGGCTGCCAAGAATATACCGGCATTGGCTGCCTGAAAACAAGCCAGTGGGTCAAGGTTTTGGGACTTACCACGCTGCACCGTGCCATTATCCACCAGTGCGCCGGTATCATCTGTCACACCATCCGTACCATCTGTCCCCGCTACTAACAAGAACAGATTATCATCAGGGCGTAAATAAAGCGCCGCCGCCAAGGCGAGATGCTGGTTTCGCCCACCGTGACCGGGGTTGAGCGGGAGTTGAACCGTGGTTTCCGCCCCCCATAAATAGAGTCCGGGTTCACTGTTGCGCAAGTGTTCCACGCAAAGATGGGCGACAACTTCAGCATCGCCTTCCAGAAAATCGGGCATAACAGTGGAAGAAACGCCACCTGGCAGCCCCTTGTCAGAGGAGGAGGCCACCGCCATTGCCGCTAGTGCTTGCTGGTTACTGGCGACGATTTCCCAGTCGAAATCCTCGCGCGGCGCAGGAAACAGCAAGCCGGAACCAATCACCGCCGGGTCATCACCGGGCACATCGGACATCAACAGGCAACGCACCGGACGCTCACTAACGTATTGCCACAATTTGCCGCCCTTGATCAGGGACAGCGTGCGGCGCATGGCATTGATGTCGCTGATTACCACACCATTCGCCAGCATGTCTTGGGTAGCCTGTTGCAGCCGAGGTAAGCTCCAACCCGCTTCCAGCACTTCCACCAGACTCGATGTACCACCGGAAATCAGGAAAAGGATAGGTTCCTCTGCGGGCAGACCTTGCAGGTACGTGATCAGGGCTTTGCCCGCTTGCAGGGAAGATTCATCAGGGATCGGATGGGCGGATTCGATAATCTGTACATGATCGCCGATAGTAGAATTGACATGACCGTGCTTGGTAATCAACAAACCGCTTTGCAGATTGCCTTTCAGGTAACGGGCTGCACCGCTGAACATGGCTTCGGCAGCTTTGCCAATCGCCACCACGTGGCAAGGCTCGCGTTTACCTCTAACCAGCATCGCGCGGTAAACAGCCTGCTCACCATTAACGGCAGCTAAGCCAGCAGCATAGGTTTCCAGCAAGTGTGTACGATGCTTACTCATCAACCCAACAATGCCGCCACTTTCTTGCGATCTGCCCGCCTCATCGCCTTGCCGGTAATGGGGCTGATCGGCGCTCCGGCAAAACGGTCATCCTGCGGGAACACCATCAGCTCCACTTCCACATCATCGACATAGAAACGCAACAGCGGGAAATAATCCTGTTTCTTGCTGCCCAGACGGGTGCGGCGTTCATGCGTCTGGAACGGGATGTGCTGATCTTCAAGGAAAAACATCACTTCTTCCACACTGTCCGCCCCCAAATACAAGGTAACAGCAGAGTGCGGGCTAGACGTTCCTTCGAGGGCAGCCCCCGTCAAATAGGGGTGATAGGCTTGCAGGAAATCCATCGCCTCCAGCGCCACTTCGCGGTGGTGGCGCAGCAAGACAGGTTGGGTATCCGCATCGAACAATTGGATACGCTGGTGGATGGCGGCTTCCACCTCTTCATTGGTCGGTTGGGCGCTACCCTGCAACCTCACGCCCAGATTTTCCGCCGCCCGTAACTTGGCAAGCCGGTAATCGCGCATCCCGTCTTCGTAAAGCAGACGGGCAGCCTCATCTGCGACCAAGTGACGCAGTTCATCGCGGCTATTGCGCATCAGAAAAGCTGCTCGGGAATTTCCACCCGTTCCGGGGTACGTTGTGGTGCGGGCGCTCGCGGCTGCGCAACTTGCTGGCGGGTCACAATGTCACGCTCGCTTTTGTACTGGAAGCCACTATTGGTAGAAGCCGTCTGACTGCTACTGCTACTGCTACGCCGTTTCGGCTTATCCTCGATATCAAGCCCCAAATCTGCTTCCTTGAGATCCACCGGCCTTTCCCATTCTTTGGAAGGCTCACCCTTAAGCACCCGATGCATAAAATCAATCCACATTGGCAAAGCCACATTGGTAGCGGTTTCCCCTTCCCCAAGCTTCGCCATATCATCAAACCCAACCCAGGCAATGCTCACAACATCCGGGGTAAAGCCACAGAACCAAGCATCTTTTTGATCGTTGGTGGTACCGGTTTTACCCGCAATATCCTTACGATTCAAACTGCGCCCAGCGCGTGCAGCCGTGCCAAACTGAGTAACACCCTGCATCATGCTGACAATTTGGTAATGGGTGCGGCTATCTAGAATACGTTTGGCAGCAGGGTATACCCCTTCGTCACCCACTTTCGGGCGCTCAACTTCAGCCGTTTCCCAGATGGGTTTATCGGACACTTCCTTTTTAACCGCGTCCGTTTTAGTCACTGCCTTGTCATCTGGCTGCTTGATAACGCACACGTCAGACCCACCCGCACAAATCCGGGGTGAGGTTTCCTTGAATAAAACCTGATGATTGCGGTCTTCAATCCGAGTTATAAAATAGGCATCAATCTTGTAGCCGCCATTGGCAAAAGCTGCGTATGCCGTCGCCATTTCCATGGGCGTTGTCATCGCCGTCCCTAAAGCCAGCGTCAGGTTCTGGGGTAAATTTTCTCTGGGAAAACCAAAGCGGGTTGCAAAATCAATCGCATAATTAACCCCGATACTCCGCAGCAAGCGGATCGACACCAGATTACGCGACTTTGCCAAGGCTTCCCGCAACGTCGTGGGGCCAATGTATCTGCCCCCAAAATTCTCAGGCTTCCAGTTACTGCCAGGAATATCCAGCGGTGCATCATTCACCACACTCGCGGGCGTAAAGCCTTTAGCCAAAGCAGCCGCATAAATAATCGGCTTGAAGCTGGAACCCGGCTGACGCACCGCTTGGGTCGCACGATTGAATTTGGAATGGTAGAAATCAAAGCCACCCATGACCGCACGAACCGCGCCATCCGCAGGGTCAAGTGACACCAACGCACCACCAACGGTTGGCACTTGGGAAAGCACCCAGGTATTTCTTTCCTTATCGGTCTGACGCAAACGTACAATATCGCCCGCCTTCAGCACATCACTGACACGTTTAGGGGATGCGCCGCGCCGGTCTTCTGTCTTGAATGCACGCGCCCATTTGACCGCATTAATATCCAGTGTCACCCGTGTCTCACCCACCAGCAACTCAGCCGCTTTGCTGTCAGCACTCAGCACCAAGGCAGGGTACAAATCACCAAAGACCGGGTAAGTGGAAAGTTTATCGCGCATCTCATCTTCGGTTTTCAAATCGCCGAGATCAACCTTATCTTCAGCCCCCCGATAACCATGACGCTGGGCGTAGGAACTCAGCGCCTTACGCAACGAGGCGGCGGCTTCTGCCTGTTTTTCGGAATCCAGCGTCGTGTAAACATGGTAGCCCTGTGTATAGGCATTATCCACACCAAAACGTTTGACAATTTCCGCTCGCACCATTTCCGCAAGATAAGGCGCATCGGCATCAATTTCGGTCTTGTGTTTTTCAGCAGTATTCGGCTCATTCAGCGCCGTCTGGTACTCCAGTTGGGAAATATGCCCAAACTCCAGCATCCGCTTGAGGATATAGTTACGGCGGATCGTCGCCCGCTCAGGATTAGCCAATGGGTTATAACGCGAAGGCGCTTTGGGCAAACCAGCAATCATGGCACTTTGCGCCAGCGTCAGTTCACCCAATGTTTTGCCGTAGTAAGTTTCTGCCGCAGAAGCAATCCCGTAAGCGCGATTGCCCAGATAAATCTTGTTGAGGTATAACTCAAGGATCTGGTCTTTGCTCAGATTTTGCTCCATTTTGATGGCTAGCAGGGTTTCCTTGAATTTACGTTCGAGGTTTTTACCAGAATCCAGGAAGGAATTTCGCGCCAACTGCATGGTGATCGTACTAGCGCCCTGACTTGCCGAACCTGTTGACACCACATTGCGCAGCGCCCGCAGTACCCCTTTGAGATCCACGCCTTGATGTTCGTAAAAACGGGCATCTTCAATGTCGATAAATGCCTGACTCAAGTTACGGGGAACTTCAGCAAGTGTTACCGGGCGGCTACGCCGTTCGCCGTATTCAGCCAGCAATTCGCCATCCTTTGTATAGATACGCAAAGGCACCTGAATATCAATTTTGCGCAGCTCGGCTTCATCAGGCAATTGGGGTGCATAATGGGAGTATAAGGCAAACAAACCTAACGCCCCTAACGTGAGGAGCGCAAAAAAAGCGCCTAAAACAAGCTGAAAAAACTTATAGATGAACCGCATGACTACATTGGACTTTTATTCGTTTACGCACGGCTCCCGTTTATCTGAAAGCACGCCACCCAAGACGGGCAGAGTAGACTATTTTGAGATTCGACGCTACCATTGACCTGAAAATAATTAAAAGATATGAACAATAACCTTTAATAATAACAATAACCCCCGGAATTGCCTGTGTTTTCAATATATCCTCGCAAAGAAAGTCTGCTCGGCCTGGACATCAGCTCTTCTGCCATCAAACTGGTGGAAATGACCCGTAGAGGGCGCGATTACCGGATCGAAAGCTATGCCGTTGCCCCTTTGCCCGAAGGTGTCGCCAACGAAAAAGACATCGTGGAACCAGAGCCTGTGGGTGAAGCCATCCGCCGCGCTTTGCGTGACAGCCGCTCCAAACTGAAGCATTGCGCACTCGCCATCCCGACATCCATGGCGATCAGCAAGATCATCCAAATGCCAGCCTCCATCCCACAAGCCGAGCTGGAAGCACAAATGTCGATGGAAGCCGAGCAACACATTCCTTACCCGATGAACGAAGTCAATTATGACTTTGAAGTCCTCGGGCCATCCGCCAATTCCCCCGAAACAGTGGATGTACTACTCGCTGCTACCCGTTCAGAAAATGTCGAAGTCCGGGTGGCAGCGGCCGAAATGGCGGGCTTGACCGTGGATATTGTCGACACCGAAACCCATGCACTGGAAAAAGTCCTGCGCCACCTGACCAGCGAATTGAGTCAGCACGATTCACTCGCCATCGTCGACTTTGGTGCGACCATGACCGGTATCAGCGTCTTTGAGCAAAGCCGCTTAACCTTTTCCCGCGAGCAAGTCTTTGGTGGACGGCAATTGACCGAAGAAATCATGCACCGCTATGGCCTGACCTGGCAGGAAGCAGGCTTGGCAAAAAAAGAAGGCAACCTGCCGGAAAACTACGTTTCCGAGGTATTGGAACCCTTCAAGGACAGCATGGTGCGCCAATTGCACCGTTTTCTTCAGTTTTATTACGCCTCCAGCCAGAAAGACAGCGTGTCACAAATCCTGATTTGTGGTGGCTGCGCCCGTATTCCCGGTGTGGATGAGCAAATCCAGTCCACTATCGGCATTCCTGTCAGGGTCATCAACCCATTTACGCAGGTTGCCCTCGGCTCACGGGTCAGCCCGGTCAGGTTTACCAATGACATGCAGGCTCTACTGATTGCGGCAGGCTTGTCACTGCGAGGGCTGGAGTAATGGCAGGTCTTAACCTTCTCTCCTGGCGCGAAAAAGCTCGCGAGGAAAAAAAGAAGCAGTTTTTCACCCTAGTGGGGGTCAGTGCGGCGTTGGCGACTGTCGCTGTGTTTGGCGCACACCAGTTCATGCTGTCATCCATTGAGAATCAAGAGCAACGCAATCAATTCCTGGCCACTGAAATTGCCGCACTGGATAAGCAGATCAAGGAAATCGAAAAACTCGACACCACCCGTCAGGCATTGCTGGATCGGATGCAGATCATTGAAGATTTGCAAAGCACCCGCCCGGCAATCGTCCATCTGTTTGACGAAATGGTCAATGCTTTACCCAAAGGCATGTACTTGCTCTCCCTCAAACAGGAAGCCACCAAGGTGCAACTCGAAGGCAAGGCCGAATCCTATGCGCGGGTTTCCAGCTACATGAACCGGCTGGATGCTTCCCCGTGGTTGAGCTCTTCCAACCTGAACATCATTTCCACCAAACAGGAAGCCAAAGATGCTGACATCCTGCTGAGGGATTTCAAGCTGGATGTCACCCAGTTACTGCGTCAAGGCAACGATACAGAAGAGACGGCCACTCCAGCAAAGGCAAAAGCTAAACAAGGGGGTGGCTCATGAACCTGCACGAACTCAATAACCTCGTCGATGACCCCGGTAGTGTTTCCTGGTCGATCAAATCAATGACACTGGCTGTCATCATGATCATCATTCTAGTGTTGGGCTACCAACTCGTCATCGTCGATGAGATTGATGCCTTGACAGCGGTTGAAACTAAGGAGCAACAACTGCGCAGCGATCTGGAAACCAAACAGAAACGCGCCAGCCAGCTCCCACAGTATCAGGCGCAACTGGAAGAAATGCAGCGCTCCTTCAGCATCCTGTTACGCCAGTTACCCAGCGACACCGAGATTCCGGGGCTGATTCTGGATATTTCCGAAAAAGGCTTATCCAACGGCTTGGCATTAGAACTATTTGAGCCACAAGGCGAAGTGAAGATGGAATTTTATGCTGAAAAGCCCATCAAGATCATCGCCAAGGGTTCCTATCGCGAACTGGCAACCTTTGTCAGTGACATTTCTGGTCTATCACGCATCGTTACCATCAATAATATCGACCTGAAACCCGAAGACAAAACCGGGCGATTACGCATGGAAGCCATCCTGAAAACCTACCGTTATCTGGAAGACAGCAACGGCGATACCCCAGCCACCAATAAAGTTGCCAGTAAAGGGAGTAAGCAAGGATGAAACGCACCCTGAAACTATCCGCTGGCCTGAGCGTGCTGCTGTTGTTAAGCGCCTGTAACAGCGACATGAGTGACTTGGAGCAATACGTAAAAACGGTCAAGGCCAAACCCGCAGCCCCGATTGACCCCATCCCCGAGGTGAAGCCTTATGTGCGCTTCATTTACCCTGGGCATGAACTGAACCCATTTGATTCCAAAATACTCGCACCCGATAATGCGGTAGAAGCCGGGAGTAGCATCATGCCTGACCCGAATCACATTCCCGAGTTTCTGGAAAGCTTCCCACTGGACAGTTTGCGCATGGTAGGCACGATCAATCAAAACAACTCACTGTGGGCACTAATCCGTATACCGGATGGAGCAGTCCATCGGGCGCGTGCCGGTAACTACCTTGGCAAAAACCACGGTAAAATTAATAAAGTTGAAGAAACCAAAATTAGCGTACAGGAAATTGTCGAAAACGGCTTCGGTGGTTTCAAGGAACGGGAAAATGCCATTGCCCTTTCTGACCTCAAAGATGTAAAAAAATAACAAACAGGACTAGCAACAAAATGAAAACAATAAAGCAAAGTGTTGCTTTGGCAATTCTCATGGCCTGTACACCAGCCAGCAGCTTGGTATTGGCAGCCGATACGCAGCTACAAAATATCTCTGCCCACGCAGCGGGCAACAAAACCGAAGTACAGTTGCAGTTCAGCTCCCCCGTCGCCTTGCCCAAAGGTTTCATGATGGAGAACCCTTCTCGCTTGGTGTTCGACTTTCCCGCGACGGAAGTCGACGCCAATAGCCGTAGCAAAACCATCAACCTGGGACAAATCCAGACCATTGATGCCGCCAACAATAAAGGCAAGGCTCGGGTTGTCGTACACCTCAATGGCTTGGTAGACCACACGATCGAAGCACGGGGCAACACGGTTGTCATGCTGTTTGACAATAAGAACGGCCAAGCGACACCAGCCTCTGGCGTGCACCGCAGTGGCAAAGCCGCCCCCGATAAACTGACAACACCAGCGTTAACGCCGCCCCAGCCAAGCTGGAATAACGAACATTCGCCCAGCGCAGCCTCCTTGCCGTTGCCGGAATTGCCAGTGCCCAACAGCTTGCCAACCGATTACGCTTGGTACACCCCGCCCGGCGGCAAATCCGCGTCCGCGCCTGCACCCGTGGTTATGCCAACAGCCGCGCCTGTTGTTGCCCCCAAACCAGCGGCAGTCCAGCGCCCGGCTCCAGCCATCATGCAAAATACTGCGCCCTCCCCACAACCTGCTGTCAGTGCAGCCCCGTTGTTACAGGCCGTAGACTTCCGCCGTGAAGCAGATGGTGGTGGGCGTGTGGTCATCAACTTGTCTTCTGCCAATACCAATATCAGCGACGACAAAACTGGCAACACCATCACCATTACCTTCGCGGCAACCGATGTCCCCGCCAACCTGCAAAAGCGCATGGATGTCATGGACTTCGGCACGCCCGTGAGTGCTATTGATGTCGCCGAGCGCAGCGGTAACGCCCGCATTCGTATCACTACCCACGAAGGTTTTGAATACACCACCAAGCGTAACGGCAATGAGTACACTGTCCAGATCGACAAACTCAAAGCAGTGCCAGAAGACAAACTGGTAGGTGGCAAGAAAAAGAAAACCTTCACCGGCGAAAAGCTCTCACTCAACTTCCAGGACATTGAAGTCCGCGCGGTTCTGCAACTGCTGGCTGATTTCACCGACAAAAACATCGTGGTCAGCGACACCGTTACAGGCAATATCACCGTGCGCCTCAAAGACGTACCGTGGGATCAGGCGCTGGACATCGTACTCGAATCCAAAAACCTGGCCATGCGTGAAAACGGCAATGTCATCTGGGTAGCGCCCGCCGCCGAACTGGCCGCCAAAGAGCAACAAGAACTCGAAGCCATCAAGTCCAAACAGGCATTGGAACCCTTGGTGACAGAATACATTGCCATCAACTTTGCCAAAGCCACCGACATGGTAGCCATCATCGAAAAATCCAAGGGTGGGGACAAAGAAAATGACAAGCAATCCCTGCTCTCCTCACGTGGCAAAGTATCGGTAGATGAACGCACTAACACCCTGTTGGTGCAAGACACCGCCACACAGGTCAACGCCATCCGTGATTTGATCAAAGTGCTGGACGTACCCGTCGCACAAGTACTAATCGAATCACGCATCGTCATTGCCAGCGACTCCTTCGGCAAAGAACTCGGCGCACGTTTTGGTATCACCCCAACGTGGATCAATCAGGATAGCGTCGGTATTGGTACAGGCACACTGGGTACAGGTACTGACACCTACTGGGAAAGCGCCACCAAAGCCTTGGCAGACACAACGGGCTCTGCCACCGTCACCATGCCTAGCCTGAGCGACCGCCTCAGCGTCAACCTACCGGTGACGGGGGCGATCGGCAGCTACGGCTTCTCGATCCTCAGCAAAGACTTTTTGGTGGATCTGGAACTGTCGGCCTCACAATCGGAAAACAAAAGTGAAACCATTTCCAGCCCACGAGTGATCACCTCCAACCAAACCAAAGCGCTGATTGAACAAGGTGTGGAAGTGCCGTACCTGCAAGCTTCTTCCAGCGGTGCTGCCAACGTCGCCTTCAAGAAAGCGGTGCTCAGTATGGAAGTCACCCCACAAATCACCCCCGATGAGCACATTTCGATGGATTTGAAGGTCAATCAGGATACGGTTGGCTCGATATACTCCGGGGTTCCCAGCATCAATACCCGCGAAATCCAGACCAAGGTACTGGTTGAAAACGGTCAAACCGTGGTGCTCGGTGGCGTCCACGAGGAACGCAGTACCAACGGCACCAGCAAAGTCCCCGTGCTGGGCGATGTGCCTATCCTCGGTCGCCTGTTCCGTACAGACAATAACAGCAAGAGCAATAATGAGCTGCTGATCTTTGTCACGCCCAAGATTGTGGACAGTAAATCCTAAGCGAAACACACAAGTCGCTTGATTCCCGCGCCCGGTACTGGCATAAATCCGGGATGCAAAATAACATCATCCTGGTGGGTTTGATGGGCGCGGGAAAATCCACCATAGGCCGACACCTCGCCCGTCGACTGAACCTAACATTTTACGACTCCGATAAGGTAGTCGAAGAACGCACAGGCGTCAGCATTCCAACCATCTTTGCCGTTGAAGGCGAAGCGGGTTTTCGTGAGCGTGAAGAACAGGTCATTGCCGAGCTAACCGCTTTACCCAATACCCTGATTGCCACCGGCGGCGGCAGTGTCTTGCGGGACATCAACCGCGAACACATCAAGGCAGGTGGCACGGTCATCTACCTGCGTGCCTCGGCTGAACAGCTTTTTCAGCGCATCCGCCACGACAAAACCCGACCCTTGATGCAAACCGCCAACCCCATGCAAACCTTGCGGGACTTACTCAAAGCCCGTGAGCCGCTGTACATGGAAGTTGCTGATTTGATCATGCCTACCGGCAAACAAAAAGTGAATGTCATCCTGCGTGACATTCACGCCAAACTAAAACAATTACAGGATGTTACCCATGCAAACGCTGAATCTTGAGCTTGGCGAGCGTAGCTACCCGATCCACATCGGGCAAGGCTTGCTGCAACACGCCGAACTGGTCACGCCCCACATCAAGGGCAACAGTGCCGTAGTGGTTTCCAACACCACCGTCGCCCCGCTCTACCTGACTGCTGCCCAGCAAATGCTGACCGGCCTGAAACATTCCACCGTCACCCTACCTGATGGCGAAGCATACAAAAACCTCGACGTACTCAACCAGATTTACACCCACTTGCTGGAAAGCAAAGCTGACCGCAAAACCACGTTGATTGCGCTGGGTGGTGGTGTCGTCGGCGATATGGCAGGCTATGCGGCGGCAAGCTACCAGCGCGGCATCAACTTTATCCAGATTCCCACCACCTTACTAGCCATGGTCGACTCATCCGTCGGCGGCAAAACCGGGGTGAATCACCCGCTCGGCAAAAACATGATCGGCGCATTCCACCAGCCACAATGCGTGCTGATCGACACCGACACACTCAACACCCTGCCCGACCGCGAACTCAGCGCCGGGATTGCCGAAGTGGTGAAGTACGGCCTGATCCGTGATCCCGCGTTCCTGCAATGGCTCGATGCGAACATGGATAAACTGCTGGCGCGTGACCCGGAAGCCCTCACCTACGCGATTTTCCGTTCCTGCGAACACAAGGCAGAAGTCGTGGCGGCGGATGAACGCGAATCCGGGCAACGCGCATTGCTCAATTTAGGGCATACCTTCGGCCACGCGATTGAAGCGGCAATGGGTTACGGGAACTGGCTGCACGGCGAAGCGGTTGCGACCGGCATGGTAATGGCGGCGGAACTGTCACAGCAAATGGGTTGGCTGGCGGCGGATGACGTGGCTTACACGCGCCACATCCTGCAACGCGCCAACTTGCCGGTTGTCCCGCCCGCACAGATGACGGGCGAGGATTTCACCCGCTATATGTCGGTAGACAAAAAAGTGCTGGATGGCACCTTGCGCCTCATCCTGATGAAATCGCTGGGCGAATCCATCGTCACCGCCGACTTTGATCCGGCGGCACTCAAACGGGTATTGAATCGGGAAATTTAATTATTTCCCCAATTTCATCAGCTTACCACTCTGCTTATACGCCAACGTCTCCAGAATGATGCCGTTGGTGTTGGCAGTCAGCGCCTTATTGGGTTCACCGCTGACTTCATACACCCCGGAATACCAACCGCGTTCCGGGTCGGTTAACGTGGCGGCTTTATCCATTAGTTTCTGGGTGTAAGGCGTTTCGTAAAGCATGTGCCAGCCAAACGCCGCTTTGGTACTCAGGGTTTTGAACTGGCTGGCATCCTCACCTTTTTCGGTGATCGCATTCCAAATTTTGCCATTGGTAAACACGGTGTTGTAAACAAAGTACGGCGGCTTATCGATATTGTCTTCCGATACAGCGGTGAGGATGCCGGTATCCTCAAAGCGTTTTTCCTGCACCTTGTAGACGCGCCATGCCAGTTCCTGCGACAGATGATCCCAACCGAATTCCACACCATCGAGAATGTACGGTTCGCTGACCACGTAGTTATGCGCCCCGTATTGCTGCGCACTGCGACTATCCGTTGCCACCTGAATGCCATCAATATCAACAAACGTGAGGAAATCGGTGTAACGCAAGGCATTAGCCACATCCAACCCCATCAGGTTGAAGGATTTCGCCGCGTATTCCTCATAACCCAAACGCCCTTCCTGAAGGTATTCGGTTTTGCCCGCAGCAGTAACCGCCGCACCTTGCAACGTACCTTTCACCAGCATCGGCTGCGTATCCCAACGTTCCATCACTTTTTTGACCGAAGCGGTATGCTGCGGGTAATTCCACGCCAACACATTCAGCGGAACCAATGCCCGCCCGATGTCGATCGCTGACCAACCAATCCCCTTTTCACTCGGCTGATTGGTGTAATCCACCATTTGCAGGGAAATCGTGTTGTAGGATTTGTTCGGCAGTTTGCCTTCAAACAGCGGCATTTTCGTCAGGGAATCCAGCGCCTTGGCAATACGCGTATCGAATTCGTTCTGGTCAATAATGCCCAAGCGCTGCGCCGCAATCACCGCCATCAGGTAGGACGAGGTATCCCACAAAGTCGAGGCATTATACTTATCCACCGAGTTCACTAGCCCAGTTTCCGGCATGGTATTGTTCTGGAAATAACGCCACGCCGTTTTCGCCCACGCCATTTCCTGCGCAGTCAGCGGACGCGTTGGAGCAATTTTCACATCCGCATTGGCCTCAATAATCGCCTCAGGCGTATTCGCATTGCCGACACTAAGCCCTTCCAACCAGCCAACCAAACCAAACGCGGTGACTAACCCCGTCAAAAAAATCAAATGGCTACGCGCACGCACCAAGCTCTGTTTAAAACTCATACTGTCACCTCATTATTTTTATATTGTTGGGGTTGAGCTACTTCCTCGGTAACGGCTTCTTCCGCATCTGGCTGCCAAAATGCTGCCATCACAATACCACTCAACGCCAGAATGTTATTCAAGCCCCAGAACAGATTGGTCAGAATACCCCCCATCGAATAATCGTGATTACCCAGCACAAAAAATTGCACGCTAGCGTAAACAATCCCCAATACCGTCAATACAATCACCGCAAATTGTGGCAGCACCAGATGGAAAAAATTGCCCTCTTGCCGGTCTTTCGGCGTCACCGGGAATTTGATCTGTTCACCTTTCAATACCGTCCAAATCGCTTGCAAGTTAACCGGGAAAAACGACAAGTAACTCGCCTTGGAACGGTAGCCCGCAACGCCCCACGTCCCCACCATGAAGGCCAGCTCCATCGCAATCAGGAACGGCAGGATGTGCAGAAAAAAGTCCCCAGTGTAAGCACTCACCGGCGCAATGCCACTAAACAGGTAAATCAACGGTGCGACCAGAAACATCATGTTCCAGATACCGCCGAGGTATGACCACGCGGTTGCCCCATACATCAACCGTTGCGCCCAACTCATGCCCTTACGCGTTATCGGATTATCATGCGCCACGATGTCCAGCGTGCCACCTGCGTATTTGAAGCGTTGCACCGTCCAGCTCAACAAGTCTTGCGGCGACAACATTTTGGACTCGACGGCCGGGTGCAGTACCGATTTCCAATGACGATCCTCATCCGAATGCAGCACGATAGAGGTATAAATATCTTCGGAAACGTGGAAACGGTAGGGGGTAAATTCTTCCTCACCCGCCACCTGATGGCGCATTTCCTGCACCAAACCGCTATCCAGCGCTTCTCCACCCATCAATTTCTGCAACTGTTTGGACTGCTTGCCCACCTGCTTTTCGATGGTGTCGGAATAGGTTTTGAGCGCGGCTTCCATCACCGCTTCACGACGGTGGATCGAACCAGCCCCGCAACAAAACGACGCATTCGCCCAGTTACGGCGGCGCTGGATAATGTCGTAAAACATTTTTGGCTCATTCACGAACGGGTCTTCGCCAACGCGCAGTTCGCCGATCACCGCTTCCACGCCTTTGCCGATCCAACGCCCCGGTGCTTTCAGGTATTTACCCAATACATCCGGCAAACGCTTGCCTTCCGGCAGATCGAAGAACCATTGCGGGGTTTGTACCCATGCCACATCCGGGTCACGGAAATAGCCCAGCGTGTGTTCCAGAATAGTGGGGAACGGGCGGGTATCCGCGTCACAAATCACGATGAAATCACCGTGAGTCTGTTCCATCGCATTGCGCAAATTGCCTGCTTTGAAACCGATATTGCTGGTGCGGGTGATGTAACCGACGCCCTCTTCTTCCGCCACCTGACGCATGGCAGGACGTTTGCCATCATCCAGCACGAAAATTTTCAGGTCAATCGCGTGTGGATACGTCACTTTTTTGGCATCGCGGATGCTCAGGCGTACCAGTTCCACGTCTTCGTTGTAGCTGGGGAAAAACACATCCACCTTCAACGGACGTTCTTCGCCATGACCGGGGCGCACCACCTCGTCGAGTTTAGCGGGCGGTGGCAATTGCTCGTAATCCTGCACTTTCCACAAGTTGAACACGAACAAACCCAAGCCAAAATACGACGCGGTTTCCGCAAACGCCAAAGGAATGGCGTACCACAAGGCATCCGGGTTAAGCGAATCCGTCCAGCGCCACCACAAATACCATGCACCTAACGTCAGGGCGATAACCGCGAAAAATTGCCAAATGCTCTCCGTAACCGCCGAATATGCCAGCGGCGGCTCAGGTTTGCGCTCTTCAAACTTGTCGAAATAGAATCCCATAGCAACTCATTTTTATTGTTGTGATTGGAGGGTGAAGCGGTATTCATTCGTGCTTAACAATGCCCCTTTAGCATCAAGAATGCTGGCTTCAAGGCGATACTCACCGGCTTCAGTTGCCGGTACTCGGTAATCGTGCAAGTGCTGGTGCATATCCGCGCTCAGCTCAAATGCCCACGTTTGCGTATCCAGCGTTTGCTTGCCGCATAACAGTTTGACCTGATACTGCGCTTGCGGGTAACTGGCGGTGCTGTCATTCAATGCCCATAAGCCCACGCTGACAGACTCGCCTGTTTTATAGTCAACCTTGTTCCAAGCCAGACTCGGCAAAATCGGTTGGTAGGCACGTTGCAAAGCGTAATAGCCCGGTTTGGGTTTACGCCAGAAATCTACCATACCCCAATTCATCGAAGGCCAATCTTCCACCAGCATAAACTGGAACAGCGCCCCCACCGGACGATAGGCTTGCCGACGGTAAGATTCTGCCGCAAGCTGGTTTAACCGCGCCTGATATTGCTGGGTATTGGTGATAAATTCATCCAGCGTTTTGCCTTGCGGAACTTTGGCAATCTCTAGGGTTTCCTTGCGTTGGAAATTGTGGAATGCCCATTCCTGCCACTGTGCATCCGTCGTGGGTAGTTCCGCCTCATGTCCCAGAATTTTGCTCAACGTAGCCTTATCGGGTAAAGCTTGCGCCCCGAATTCGGCAATGGTGGCGTGTTTGGTCGGTTTGGCATAATCCAGCCAGCTCCCGGAATACCAGCCCAGCCACGGGTGTTCCTTGGTCGAGGAAATCATGCTGATCGGACGGGTTTTCTCCAGCGCAACAGCAGCGCGATAGAGCTGATTATCCAGCACTTTGTTTTGCTGTGGGTCGTAATCCTTGTATTTCCACTTCATCCAGTCCGCATCCCATGGCGGTTCGTTGTGTAGTGTCCACTGAATAATGGAGGTGTATTGCCCGAACTGGCGGATCATGTCGCCCACTTGCAACACTGCTTGCTGCTGGAATTCCGGCGTATCCTGATACCCCCATTGCAGCGGGAAATCTTGCCACACCATCAAACCCATTTCGTCGCACAGGCGGTAAAACTCTGGGGCGGTAACATGGGCATGAACCCGCACGGTGTTGATATGGGCGTCCAGCATCAACTGGATGTCACGGCGAAAATCTTCCGTTTTCATCTCAGCAAGCCACTGGTTGGCAATGTAATTAGTGCCTTTGAGCTGGATGCGCTGGTCGTTGATCGTCCAGATTTCCTGCGGTGACTGGCGGACTTTGCGGAAGCCGATAGTGCGCTCGAAACTATCCAGCACCTTGCCGTTTTGTACTGCGCTGACGGTCAGCTTATAGAGGTTTGGGTCGCCGTAGCCGTGCGGATGCCAACGTTTGGGATTGGTGATGGGAATGGATAAAGAGGGCGTATGCAATACGCCCCTACGCGGGCATTGTAGGGGCGTATTGCATACGCCCTCTTCGGCAAACCCAACAGGTTCAACCGACCATTGCCACTCCGTACCCTGTGGCACTTTCCCCAACACATCCAGATCCACCGACACCAACCATTGTTCCAAGCCTTTGGTGGGCTGGACGCGGATTTGGCGCGGTGAAATTTGTACCTGCTGCGTCTGGCGCAAATTCACCTCACCCCAGATACCGCCGGTATTACGCTCTTGCCCACGATCCGACCAAGCCCCACCGGGGCGCGTGTCGTGGTGCGAAAAAATGCCTTTGATCAAGCGTTTATGCAACGAATAATCTTCCGCTTTTTCTTGCGGACTGTTCACCCTGACCAGCAAGGTATTCTCGCCAGCCTTCAGGTTCTGCGAAACATCGAACGAAAATTGCTGAAAATAACCTTCATGTGACCCGATCTGCTTCCCGTTCAGCCATACATCCGCAAAGTAATCCACCCCGCCGAAATGCAGGGTAGACACCGTTTCTGAGGAAGTTTGCGCAGAAAACTTGAGCCGATACCACGCAACGCCATGATGATCATAGCCTTGGGTGTACCAGTTGGCGGGAACGTTGATGGCTTGCCATTGGGCATTCCCGGCGAGCATAGCTGCTGAACCAGAAGGCAGGAATTCCCACGTCCCAGCCAGTGAACCAGCAGGTGTGATGGCAACCGGCTGAACGGACGGCATCACACTGCACCCCTGCAATAGCAGGAGTAACACCGTCATCACTACGCCGACAGCCCGTTGCATCGTCAACCCAACTGCTTGCTGACGTGCAAGTGGTTGCCCTTGGCATCAATGCTGTAACGGATGGAATCTGCCAGCAAATGGATCAAACCCATGCCCCAACCACCTTCCGGCAAATCTTCCGGGTTAGGCATATCGCGTGCTTCGGAATGCACGGCTTCCGGCATGGTATGCCCGCTGTCAGAGATGATCAGGTGTACGGCTGCCGGGCTGTAGTCGACCCGCACCTGTACATCATTGCCACCCTGCATTTGGTAAGCATGTTCGATGACGTTGTTGACAGCTTCCACCATCATCAATTCGAGCTGCCCCAGCTTGTCGTCGGAAAGTTCCAGTTCCTTGCCGATGCCCCGTAGCGCACCGGAAAGTACCCGCACCTGTTCCAGACGGCTGTCGATGGAAAGGCGGATATTGTATTGTTTATACTCGGTTTCCATCAGGCTGCCTCCGCTTCTTCAAACCGCCCCTCGTAGGCACCCGGCATTTCGTTGGTAATGGAGCGCACCCGCGTCCCCTTCCCTGCTATCGCTTTCATAGAAGCCCCTCCTCTCAAATACACGGTAAGCCCACATTACGCCGCCACTGCACCCAGTGCTGCATCCACGCTATCCGCCATGCGGAAGACGCGATCCATA
This sequence comes from Thiothrix litoralis, assembly GCF_017901135.1. NCBI lineage: Bacteria > Pseudomonadati > Pseudomonadota > Gammaproteobacteria > Thiotrichales > Thiotrichaceae > Thiothrix > Thiothrix litoralis. The sequence continues at coordinate 1,956,889 of NZ_CP072801.1, forward strand.
CGGGTCAGTTTGAACAGGTCGGCAACGATGCCTTTTGCGCCAACGATGATCAGATCACCACGGTTGCCGACCATTTTCAGTAGGCTGACCAGTGCGCCAAGGCTGCTACTGTCCATGAAAGTCACGGCGCTGAGATCCAGCACGATGCGGGTCGCGCCATCATCCAGTAACTGGGCAATCTGTTGTTTGAGTTCGGGGGCTACGGCGGCATCCATACGGGTTTCGCCAATGACCGCAACGGTGAATTCACCTTGGGTGTGAGTAGAGAGTTTCATTCTTGTTGTCCTCTTGGTTTGATGTTGTCTTGCATTTATAGTAATAATTATTAAATAAACTATATCTATAATTAAGGGTTTTAGCTAGCCACAGAAGTCAATGATTAGCAGGGAAATATCATCCGGCTTGTCATCATCCTCCCTACCCAGCCCCAACTGCTCACCCAACTGGGAAACAAGCTGACGAGCAGGCAGGCCGCTCAACGCCTGTAAACGCTCCTGCAAATCATCTTCGGTCATGGGATCACCTGATGGATGCTGCAATTCCAGGATACCGTCAGAGTACAAAATAAAACGACTACCGGGTGGAAATGGCAGATCAATGGTTTCATATTCCATGTCCGGTAATAGCCCAATCGGGAAACCGGTACACTCGATTCGCTCAACCTGCTGGGTGGCGGGGTTATACAGGAAAGGTTGCGGATGTCCTGCCTGTACGAAATACAAACGTTCGTCTACCGTATCCACTACGCCCATGATCAGGGTCAAGTAATGGTCTCCGGTATCCAGCACATGATTCAAGTGATGATTCAGATTCTCCGCCAAACGCGCCGGGAAACTTGCCGCATTCGCTCGCGTCAGTTCATCCATGCAATACAGTTCGCCCGTTGAACTGAGTAAGGTTTGCAAACACATCGACAGCAAGGCGGCGGAAATGCCATGCCCCGACACATCAATGGAATAGAAAAACAGCAATTCATCATTGATCGGAAAGTAGTTAAAAGTATCGCCACCAATGTACTGGGCAGGCTGGAAAAACCAATCAACACACAAGCGCCCCAAGCTCTTTTGGATCGGCAACACCCCGGTTTGCAAGGTAGCCGCCCGCTTCAAATCACTCTGGATCAATGCCTGTGCCGCTGACAAGGATTGATTGACACTTCCCAGATGGCGGTTCTTTTCCTCAAGCGTCTTTTCCAGATTCAGCACACGCTGAGCCGCACGCAAGCGCACTTCCAATTCTTCACGCACGATAGGTTTGGTGGAAAAATCATCCGCGCCAGCATCCATGCCCAGAATCAGGTTTTGCCTGCCCGACATACCCGTCAGTAAAATGATGTAAACGTAGTGCGGTAACTCGGCGGAACGGATCGTTCGACACAAGGTTGGGCCATCCATGACAGGCATTACCCAATCACTGATCACTACTTGGAAATTATGTTTCTGGAGCAGCTCCCATGCTTCCTGACCATGGTCAGCTAGCACCACCTGATGTCCCATCAGGGTCAGGATGCGACGTAGGATTAACTGCATATCTCTGGCGTCATCGACAACTAGGATGTTCATGCTCATATATTGTTTTTATGCGGTTATTAACACTCGAATAGTTCTATGCTAACATCAAAATATAAATTGTCGATATAGATAGAAATTATAAAAAACACAATTCCGGCAAGTGGTACTTTTGAGACGTGCCGGATAAATAAACCAGTGGGTAATAACGATGACAACGATGACACACACCCCCGTTGACGAAGAAACCTATAGCCAGTTGCAAGAAATTATGGCAGATGAGTTCGCCGAACTGATTGGCCTTTTCACCACAGATACCGAGCAGTGTCTTATTACGCTAAAACAATGTGTTGCAACACAAGATAGCCCGCAGGTCGGTGCGCTTTGCCACAAACTCAAATCCAGTAGCAAGCTCATTGGTGCTTTTAGGTTAGCGGAATTTGCCCACTTACTGGAAGACTATCGTGAAAACAATGACCATCAAGCCGCAGCGCTCCATTTAAGCCAGTTACAAGCTGAATATACCCAAGTTCTCGAATGGCTTAAACAACAAGCAATTGCCGTTTAATTAAACAGTACAAATAAATCACAACAATAACAACGGGAATACCGCATGAAAGGTTTAGTGTTTACGGAGTTCATGGAAATGGTGGAACAGACCTTTTCCGCCGATATGGTTGACGACATTATTGAAGCATCCGACCTGCCCTCCGGGGGTGCTTACACCACTGTCGGCACTTACCCACACTCCGAAATGGTTACGCTGGTACAGAGCCTTTCCAAACAAACGGGAATGCCCGTTCCTGCGTTGGTCAAAGCCTTTGGGCAGTATCTTTTCGGGCGCTTTGTGGTGCTTTACCCGACATTCTTCACCAACAGCCCGGATATGTTCGATTTTCTCGATTCCATCGAAAACTACGTTCATGTGGAAGTACGCAAACTTTACCCGGATGCCCAACTACCCACCTTTGAAACCCGCCGTGAAGGCTCACAAAAACTGATCATGATCTACCGTTCGCAACACCCGTTTGCCACTCTAGCGGAAGGGCTAATCGAAGGCTGCATCAACCACTACCAAACCAAAGCACAGATTGAAGTAGTGGATTGTTCCGCAGGCAAGGGCACACATGTTGAATTCCACATCACCCGGATGACAGCCTAATGATTGATCAGCTAACCCGTCTGGAACGCCGTCTGGAACGCGAGCGCCGCGCCCGTAAACAGGCTGAGCAGTTACTGGAAAGCAAAAGTCTGGAGCTGTATCAAGCCAACCACGAATTGCGGGCGGTAGCCAGCTCTCTGGAAAATACGATTACCACACGCACTCAGGAATTGACCGAAGCCCGCGATCAGGCACTTTCTGCCAGCCGCTCCAAAAGCGCGTTTCTGGCAGCCATGAGTCATGAAATCCGCACACCGATGAACGGCATCATCGGCATGGCGACGCTATTGCAAGACACCCCATTAAGCCCCGAACAAAGCCAGCAACTCGACACTGTGCTGCAATCTGCACAATCCTTGCTGGGCATTATCAACGACATTCTCGACATTTCACGGCTGGAAGCAGGCAAATTGGAAGTACTGGAAGAACCCTTCCAACTCTGTAGCATCCTGCCCAATATCATCGATACCATGCGCACTGTTGCCAGCCAGAAACAACTAGAACTGGTGCTGAGCGTGGAGAAAAATATTCCCACGAACTTATGTGGCGATGCCCTGCGCTTACGCCAAATCTTGCTCAACCTGATCAGCAATGCCATCAAATTCACCACCGCTGGGCAAGTCACGGTACGGGTATCCCGCTCCCAGGCGAATACCAAAACATTACGCTTTGAAGTACAAGACAGCGGTACGGGCATTTCCCCGGAAAAACTCAACAGCCTGTTCCACGCTTTCAGCCAAATCAGCCGCTACGATCAGCACAATAACGGCGGTGCCGGGCTGGGTCTGGCGATCAGCCGCAAACTGGCTAACCTGATGGGTGGCACGATCGGCGTACACAGCACTGAAGGTGTCGGCAGCACCTTCTGGTTTGAATTACCCATCATCGCAGACTCTACCGGGTTAGCTTCCTCAGCCCAGCCAGACATACCCATGAAGCCATCAACCCCTATCGCAGATGGCGGTAATCAACGCGTCCTCGTGGTGGAAGACCATAAAGTCAACCAGATGGTTGCCAAAGGAATGCTCGCCAAACTCGGTTATCACTTCACCTTGGCAGAAAACGGCTTCGAGGCACTCGACTGCTTACGTCGTGAAGATTTTGCATTGGTGTTGATGGACATCCAGATGCCCGGCATGAGCGGCGTGGAAACCACTGAAAAAATCCGCGCCGAATTCCCGGATCGTCACCTGCCCATCATTGCCCTGACCGCCAATGCCATGAAGGGCGACGAACAAGCCTATATAGCTGCGGGCATGAATGCCTGCCTGACCAAACCCATCCAGATCAACACCCTAGCAACCACACTTGAGGCGTGGTGTTTGGTCACTGCCTGAGATAGGCACAACACCCTAATACATAACAAAAAATAATAGCAAAGGGGGTAATACCGCCAATGAACCACTTTCAACATGTCGTGCTCAGCATGTCGCTGGTGCTGATCAGCTACCTGGTATTCCAGAACCAACAACTACGCGCCGAAATACAGGTGCTCACCACGTTACAGCAAGGCTCATCCACCGTGCTGGCAGAAACGCTTGCACCCCTTGCAATCAAAATTGATGCGATTAACGCCGTCACCAGCAAACAGGGCAAAGCAGCCGATGAAGCCGAAAAAAAGCAGCAAGCCTTAGCCAAGCAACGCAGTGAGTTGAGCAATATCCTCGCCACACTCAAACAAGCCAATCAGTTACGCACCGACGGTAAAGGCAAAGAAGCGGCTGAAAAACTTGCCAGCGCCAAGAAACCGATCTGGCAAGCAGGCGACACCCTCACCGCGCAAAAAACCCGCCTGCAAGCGCTGATGGGGCCGATCGACAAATTCATGGCGGCCTGGAAAAGCGGTGACACCAGCACTGCGCCCGACGCTGTAAGCAAGGAAATCGAAGCTGTCCTAGGGGAGCTGGGTCATGAATAACCATAAACTCAAAACAGGGTTGGCTTGGCTGACAGGTTTGCTGCTGGCTGGCCTCATCATTTTTTTCAGCAACCGCAGCGCACCGTCGGTAACGACTAACGTTGCCAGCGACTCCCCCAGCCTGTTGCAAATGCTGAAAACAGGCTCGACTTCTGGGCGCAACGACACCTTCTGCGCCCTCACCACCGGCCCGGACAACAGTTGTTTGGGCAATCCCCAAGCCCTGTGCAGCACCGACATGGAAATGGCACAAATCGCCTGGAAATACTTTGAAAACAACTATAACCCGGAAACCGGGCTGTACAACGCTGCCGATAAATACCCCTCCACCACCATGTGGGATACCGGCTCAGCACTCGCTGCCACCATTGCCGCCCGTGATTTCGGCCTGATTGATGACAAGGATTTTGATGAGCGCGTCCGCGCCATGTTCAAAACCCTCAACAGCATGGAGCTGTTCAACAAAGAAGCACCCAACAAAGTATATCACGCCATCAAAGGTGAAATGGTCGATTACCGCAACCAGCCAACGCCCGATGGTATTGGCGTTTCCGCACTGGATTTGGCGCGGTTAGTGTCATGGCTGAATACCCTCAGTTGTATGCACCCGCAATACGCCAACCCCGCCAAACAAGTCATCAAACGCTGGGATATGAAACGCCTGATCAAAGACGGACAAATGTTTGGCCTGTATCGTGACCCGGTATCTAAAAATATGGTCGTGGCACAAGAAGGCCGCTTAGGATATGAGCAATACGCAGGCAAGATTTTCCGCAAGCTCGGCTATGACCAACACGTCGCTGCCACCTATAACAACGAATTCCGTACAAGCATCAATATTTATGACGTACCAATTGCTTATGACCGACGTGACCCGCGTGATTTAGGCGCATACAACTACGTTGTTACCGAATCGTATGCGATGGATGCGATTGAAAACGGCATTGACGCTGAAAACCGCCCGCTGCTGGACAATATTTACAAAGTCCAAAAACGCCGCTGGGAAGAAACCGGGATTGTTACCGCCGTTTCCGAAGACAATATCGACCAGAAACCGTACTTCCTCTACAACACCATATTTACCGCTGGCTTGCCGTGGAACACCACCACCGACAAGGGCGTGCGTTACGACAGCCTCAAAACCACCTCGGTAAAAGCCGCGCTCTCCATGGCCTTGCTCTACCCGGCTGACCCTTACAGCAAGGAATTGGCCTACACCGTCAACTCTGCCTATAACCCGGATCGTGGCTGGTACTCAGGCATTTACGAAAGTGGCGGTGGCTACAACAAGGCCATTACTGCCAATACCAACGGCATCATCATGAGCCTGCTGCTGTACAAAAAATATGGCGAATTCCACCCCATGTGCGAACGCTGCCAGCGCGAGATAAAGACAGACGCCATTCCTGCCAGAACGTGCGATGTCTGCGCCACTCAATAAGTTTTTACTGCTCTCTTTGGGTGGGGGGGTATTGGTTACGCCAGCGATGGCGTATGACCCCCCGCCGCCCTTACAACAAAAACTGCACGCGCTGCAATGTGCGACAGATGCCAAGTCAGCCCAGGAAATCCTCAAAACCTTGAACAATATTACTCCACCCGGTCAGCAGTGGCCGGATGAATGGCTAGGGCAAAAATCGGAGCCTTCTCTCCATGCCGGGTTGCTGGATATTGCCTTGGATACCTTAAAATCCACCGCCGAACGCTTCCCCGACTTGCGGGAAGAAGCCGAACGGATCGCCTTGCAATGGGGCTACTGCGAGGTGCTGGAAGATCAGAAACTTCACGATCTGATCTTGCGGCAAAAAAAGCTGTACAAGATGCTGGCGGCGGATGAAACACCGCTGAAGTCGAAAGGCTTCCGCGAATGGGGATTTTTAACACCCGATCCAGCCAAACGCTTTGTGCCCAAACTGCTGGATGAAATCCGCATCGCACCCGAAGCTTACCACCTGTTTCTACACGAAATTTACCGCAAACGCTGTTTCCCACACCCGGCAACCGGCCTATTGGTCAGTGAGGCAGAAGCCCCTTCGGCGGCGGTATCCAATCACGCTTTAACCCTGACCGAAATACCGGAAGAAATTGCCCAAGCTTACCCGTTCAAATGGGACAACACCTGTCAGGTGATCCCTGCTAAACAACCGGCAACGTCACAGAAAAAGGCTCTCCCCAACACAAAGGAGGCAGCCACCACCAAAACCAAAGCAACTCTCCCCAAAAAAACGGCAGAGAAAACCAGCAAAGTACCGTTGGCATCCAATAAAGCTGAACGCAAAAAACAGCGTGAGATACGGCAGCAAACCCGACAGGCACAACAGCAAAGCCGGGAAACGCAAGTGACGCCAACCACTTCACCGCCGCTCATACTGTCCCTGCCAACACCCACGCCCCCTTCACAAGCTGCGTTGGGTGCAAAAGGAGAGGTTGGCAAAGCTGCCCCCCCGCCAACGCTGCACACGGCAAAAGAGCAGATGAACCTGCCAGCCGTTATTCCGATAGCGGCGGGTGGCGATATTCCCATATACATCGAAGACGAGGAGAAAACAGCATCTGCTAACCAACAAGCTCATAGCACCACCGGCATTATTGGTACTGATAAAAACAGGAAAAACAACAGCAAGAAAAAGAAGTTACGGCTGGCAGGCAGCTTTGCCAACACCGTTTCACTCAAGGATGGTAAAAACAGTTTATCTGCCAGTGCCACTTGGTCACCCAAACCCAACTGGTTTGTCAGCGGCAATGCCTCGCTCAAGGAGGGCGAAATGGGGTATTCGTGGAGCGCGGGCTACGCAGATTATAAACCGGGCGGTATGTCAGCACAGGTCAACAACTGGGGGCCGATCAAACCGGGCGAAGGCTTGGCACTGGACAAGGCAGTGGTCAATATTGGCAAAAAAATTAAATCGGAAAAACTCACCAAACACAAACTGGCGGCCTCCACCAACCTGAGCATTCCCGTCAAGGGCAAGCGCAGCCTTAGCGGCACCATGCAATGGAACCCCAAACCCAACGTATACACCCGAGCCACTGCCAGCGTACCCCTCGAAGGCGGCAAGCCGAACTGGAATTATGTGGTCGGCTATTCCAGCCCCAAACCGGGTGGCGTAAAGATCGAATATGCCAACTACGGCAAAAACCAGTTCCCCGGCGACAACCTGAAAGATGGCGCGATTACGGTGAGCCGGAGCTGGCAGTTTTAAGCGTTGCCCGACACGCCGGGACAGCTAGAAATGAGCATGTTCCCCAGCTATCCCAAGCATTTGGAGCCATTCAAAGCGGGCGAACCGCGCATCGAATACAATGCACAATGCTGCACCGCCGGTATCTGGACATCCTTCAGTACGCCGAAATATTTCCCACTGCTTCCGCCACGATCAGCCGCGCCAAAAGCGTGATTTTGGGCAAAGTTGCGGATAACATGAAAGCGTGCTCACAATACCGCTATCGGGTCGAAACGTATTCCGACCAGCGCGACACTGACGAAGAAGCCAACGACGTGCTGTCTGCCCGCCGTGCGGTTGCCATCCGCAATTGGTGACACCGATCAAACCGAAGTAAGCACAAGGAAAGGCAACTTGACTTCCTCCCCTCCCTAAAGGAAGGGGATTCCTAATTCATCGAGAACAGGACAACGACACCGAAATGCCATCACCGCTAACATTCTCTCCAAAGGCTAACACCGCCAGCCCGGCGGCTAAAATGTTACGTGCTGCATTCACGTCACGGTCGTGGGTTGCGCCACATTCCGGGCATTCCCAAGACCGCACGGCCAGCGGCATGTTTTCTTTCACGAAACCGCAGCCGTTACAGCGTTTGCTGGAAGGAAAGAAACGGTCGATTTCGACATACGTCCTGCCTGCCCAGTGGGCTTTGTATTCAAGCTGGCGGGTGAATTCCCCCCAACTCGCATCGGCAATGTGCTTGGCTAATGTTGGGTGTTTAATCATGTTTTTCACAGCGAGGTTTTCAGCGCAAACGACTTGGTTCTCGTTAATCAGTTTGCGGGACAGCTTGTGCAAGTTGTCCGACCGGCAATCGGAGATCTTCGCGTGAACACGGGCAACGTTGCGTTTAGCTTTCAGCCGATTCTTGCTGCCGAATTTCTTCTTGGCAAGACGGCGTTGATACTTCGCCAGTTTAACCGCGTGTTGGGCGGTATGGCGGGGATTGCCGGACTTGAAGCCGTCGCTAGTGACGAACAAATCCTTGATGCCCACGTCAATGCCAGCCTTTTTGTTGGTGACGGGCAACAGCGTGGATTCAAATTCACACAAGCAGGACACGAAGTAGCGTCCGGCCTGATCTTTGGACACGGTGACAGTGGTCGGGGCAGCAGGAAGTGGCTGGCTCCATCGAATGTTCAGCGGCGCATCGCACTTCGCCAGCTTCAATTCACCGTTGCGGTATGTAAAAGCACGGTAAGTAAATTCTGCCGACTGTCGGTGCTTTTTGGATTTGAAGACAGGGTATTTTGCCCTGCCCTCAAAAAAGTTCTTGAACGCGGTTTGTTGGTTCCGCAAGCATTGTTGCAGCGGAACACTGGAAACGTCGTTCAGAAAAAGCCGTTCAGGCAGCTTCTTGATGGCGGTCAACCGCGCATTAGCACCCAGGTAACTGACCTTTTCCTGAGCCTGATCGTAAGCATCCGTGCGGTAACGCAAAATGCTGTTGTACACGTAACGCACACAACCAAACGTCTGCGCCAGCAACTTTTCTTGTTGCGGGTCTGGGTAAAACCGGAATTGGTAGGCGCGTTTCGTTGGCATGACTCACAGTGTAGTCCATGCCGTGTTCGTTGTGCCTGTTTAACCAAAATAGCGTAAACGAAAAGAGGAGCGAGAACAGGGTCGGCTCCGCCGACGCGCTATCCCTCCCCGACCTGAAGGACGGGGTATCTCGCGCAAGATGGATGAACAGCATCGCCCCTTACGCCGCTAACCCCGCCCACACCCAAGGGCGGCGTTACCCCGAACCTGCGCCGACGTACCGCACGGAATTTCAGCGTGACCGCGACCGCGTGATCCACGCCAAAGCCTTCCGGCGGCTGGAGTACAAAACGCAGGTATTCGTCAACCACGAAGGCGATTTGTACCGCACCCGCCTAACACATTCGCTGGAAGTGGCACAAATTGCCCGCACCGTCGCCCGCAGCATGGGGCTGAACGAAGACCTCACCGAAGCCATTGCGCTTTCCCACGACGTGGGGCACACCCCGTTCGGGCACGCCGGGCAGGATGAACTCAATGATTGCATGAAAGCCTACGGTGGATTTGAACACAACCTGCAATCGCTGCGCGTGGTGGATGTGCTGGAAGACAGCTACGCCGATTTTCCCGGCATCAACCTCACTTTTGAAACCCGCGAAGGTATTCTCAAACACTGCGCCCTGAAACACGCGCAACAACTGGGCGATGTCGGCGAACGTTTCCTCAACAAAACCCAGCCGACATTGGAAGCACAACTCACCAACCTTGCCGATGAAATTGCCTACAACAACCACGACATTGAGGACGGCTTACGCTCCGGCCTGATCACACTGGAACAGTTGCAGGACGTGCCAGTGTTTGCCGTGGAATATCAGGCAGTGCGGCAGGCTTACCCCGAGTTGACAGGGCGTCGTTTAATCCGCGAAACCTTGCGCCGCCTGATTGGCTGCATGGTGGTGGATTTGATCGAAAGCAGTCGTGCCGCCATTACCACATCAGGCGTGCAAACCTTAGCGGAAGTCCGCGCCCAACCGCTGGCGCTGATGCGTTACAGCGACGAGATGCGCCAGCAGAAAAATGTGCTGAAGAAGTTTTTGCGCGAAAACCTGTATCTTCACCCCACCGTTTACCGCATGACCTGGCGGGCGCGGAAGGTAGTACGGGCGCTGTTTGAAGCCTACATGCAGGACACGCGCCTACTGACCCCGAAATACCAAGCCTTCGCCAAACGTTATGAAACGGCTGACGGCGAGGCCGGACGGGCGCGGGCGATTGCCGATTTCATTGCCGGGATGACGGATCGCTACGCGATGCGGGAGTATGGGCAATTGTTTGATCTGGCGGGGCTGCGCTAGCCTCTGCCAGCAACTCACTGATGCTCATTTGTTGATGGGCTGCCACATCCGCTAACCACGCATCCGCCAAGCCGGTCTGGCGCTGGATTTGCCGCGCCTGCCGTTGCTGCTGGTGATTACCTTGCCAGAAGCAGTGCCTAATTTCTGCCACCGTCAGTTTTGCTGGCGAAACCCGCAGTAAATAATGGGCAGGGTCATCGTCGTCGCGGCTGAGAATGCCGTATTCCATCAGGTCTTCCAGCAAATCTTCCAGCAGCAAACGCGATACTGGAATTGCCCGGCTCAATACATCCAGCGTCGCCGGTTCCTGCTTGTTAAGGAAGCGTTCGCCGATTTCGCGCAATACCACCGCCGCCAGCATTTCACGGGTTTGCACGCTGGTTTCGGTCGGTTGTTGGGGCAAATACACGGCATCAGGGTGCTGGAAATAATACGCCAACCGCGCCCCCGTCAGCACAATAATCCAGCCCACATACAACCACAACATGAACAAAAACAAGCTAGCAAAAATCGAATAAATAGCCGTTTGTTGCCCGGAACTGACCACGAAAGAGGCAAATATCCAGCCAGCCACCTGCCACGCCAACCCAGCCAATACCGCGCCACCCAACGCCGCTAAAGGCTGCACCCGTGTATTCGGCATCAACAGGTAAACAAAGAAAAAAGCCAACACAATCAAGACTGTCGGACTAATCTGCACCACGACATTCAGCAACACCCCCAGCGGTTCTACGCCTGCAATGGTTTGCAACAACGCCAGATTACCCAGCGAACTCCACACCCCCAGCGCGGACACAATCAAAATAGGCCCCACCAGTACCATGCTCAAATAATCGCGGAATTGTGCCACGATGGAGCGCGGCTTCCTGACCCGCCACACATGATTGAAGGCTTCCTCGATCTTGCCCATCAGCGACACCACGGTGTAGAGCAAAATGGTCAAACCCGCAAACCCCAGTACCCCGACCTGCACATTATCGACAAACCCGAGTACTTGAGTAGTCAGCTCCTCCGCCTTCGACCCCATTGGTGCAAACAAACGTAGCAAAAACGGCTGCATCTGGTTATGCACCCCAAAGCCTTTCAGCACCGAAAAGCTCAAGGCCAGCAACGGTACCAATGACAACAGCGTGGTATATACCAACCCCATCGCCCGCAAGGTAAGGCTACCCTGATGCATGTCATGGAACAGCGCCACAGCCAGCGCACGGATAAAAATCAACAGTTTCTTGAGCATTACGGTGGTATATCAGTTAAAACTTATGGAAAATTCAGTGCGGCAGCCACTACTGCTACAGTTACGCACCTACCCCATTTTAGAAGGCACTAGCACATGAACGCACCTGTTTTCCTGCAAGAACTCAAAGAACGCGTCAATCAGCACCCTTTTTTGCGTCACCCATTCCTACACCAGTTTTCCACACAAGCTCTGACGTTTGAACAGGCACGCACTTTTGCACTGCTGTATTACCCGCATATTTTGCGCACGCGCCTGTATCAAGCCAATGCGCTGGGCGTAACGCCGGATGAACGCATTCAGGCAGTATTAGCGGATATTCTGTACGACGAGTACGGCAACGGCGACCCGTCAAAATCGCACATGGAAGTTTACCGCAAACTGCTGCGGGCGCTGGATTTCAGCGACGCAGACATGGCCAACGCCCCCGTCATTCCCGAACAGCAAGGCTATATCGACACCATGATGCGCGTGACTCAAGGCACCGATTGGCTAGCAGCCGTCGGCGTCGCAGGCATTGCCGGGGAATGGCCGATTCCACCCTATTACCGCATGTTGCTGACCGGCTTGCGTACCGTCCCCGGCCTTAGCGAAGACGCGCTGGAATTGTTTGTCGGGCACATCGAACTCGATCTTGAACACTCGCGCATGATCGAAGATGCCATCCTGCCGCATCTGGAAACCCGCGAAGGGCAAGCCTCCCTCTGGCGTGGTATTGAGCTGAATCTAAATGCGCGGCTGGTGCAGCTTAGTGGTTTGCAGCGCGAAGTGTTTGGCAACTGACCGGCACAGCAACGGGTGAAAATTACTCTTTAGTAAGCAAATTTCTGCTGCATCTGGCAAAAACTGCTTCTATAATCGCGCCCCATCGTTAAAGAGCAAATTTTTATCTAAAAAACGGGAGACACCACATGAAACCATGGCTAGCTACTGGCATCTTATTACTATCCGCAGGGTTTGCTCACGCCGAGGAAGCCCATACTACCCATTGGACGTATGACGGCGCTGAAGGCCCCGAATACTGGGGTGAACTGGCTGATACCTACAAAACCTGCTCCACAGGCAAAAACCAATCCCCTATCAATCTCGACAGCAAAGTTGAAATCGAAGCCGAACTGTCGCCGTTGACCCTGGCTTACCAAGCGGGTGGCAACGAAGTGCTCAACAACGGTCACACCATTCAGGTCAAATATGAGCCAGGCAGTACCCTGACGCTGGACGGGCAGGCTTTCGAGCTAAAGCAATTCCACTTCCACGCCCCCAGCGAAAACCAGATTGACGGCAAGTCTTACCCCATGGAAGCACATCTAGTACATGCTGACAAAGATGGCAACCTCGCCGTGGTCGCACTCATGTTTGCAGAAGGCACAGAGGATAATGCCGGTCTGGAACAGTTCTGGCCACAAATGCCAGCCAAAGCGGAAGAAACCACCGCCTTGACAGCCAAGACTGACGTTTCCAAACTGTTGCCAGCCGATCATGATTACTACCGTTTCAACGGCTCGCTGACGACACCTCCGTGTACCGAAGGGGTTGTCTGGTTGGTCATGAAACAGCCCGTCATTGCTTCCAAAGCACAGATCGAGAAGTTCACCCAGATCATGGGGCATCCGAACAACCGTCCGGTACAGGCGGTGAATGCACGCCCTGTGTTGAAGTAATTTTCGCCCAGTTGCTGGCAGGCCATCCTTGGGGTGGCCTGCCTAGCAAAACTCAGATGGACTCCAACGGCAACACCACCTCAATCAACAACCCACCCAAGGGCGAATGCGCCGCCCGGATCGTGCCGCCATGCGCTTCCACGGCATTCTTGCAGATCGACAAACCCAGACCGGAACCACCCAAGGCACGGCTACGCGACTTATCCACCCGGAACAAGCGTTCAAACAAGCGCGGTAATGCCGCATCCGGTACGCCCGGCGAACTGTCCTGAATGCTAACCATCACCTTGTTGCCTTGCTGCTGTGCCAGTATTTCCACCTGCCCGCCCTCATCGGTGTAGCGGTAACAATTGCCCAACAGGTTGCCAAACAACTGGTAGAGACGCTCGGCATCGCCACGTACCCACAACGCTTGCTGCGGGTCGAAGCGGGTGGTCAGGCCGATCTGCTTTTCCTGCAAACGCGCTTGTGCACTCAAGGCCGCCTCCGTCAACACCGTTGTCAAATTCACGGGTTCAGCCGCGAGGCTCAGTTCGGCGCTATCCGACAAAGCAAGCTGGTACAAATCTTCCACCAGTTTGCCCATCGCCAACACATCCACATGCAGGGACTGGATGCGCTCCGGCGTCGGCTGGCGGATGCCATCCAGCAGCGCCTCGATTTCACTGCGCAAAACGGCAATCGGGGTGCGCAATTCGTGCGAAATATCCGCCACCCATTGCTGGCGCATTATTTCATTGTGCTGCAAGGCTTCTGCCAAGGTATTGAAAGCCTGTGCCAAACGCCCCAGCTCATCCTGCGTAGCCACCTCAATGCGGGTATCGAACTTGCCCGTCGTCAAAACTTGCGCCCCCTGCGTCAGGGAATGCACCGGGCGCAATAAGTGCCTGACCAACAGGATAGCCAACAGGAAGGAAAGCCCGGTAGCAAACAGCGCGATCAGGTAGAGGTTGCGTACCTGCTGATCTAAAAAAGATTGCGCCAAACCGTCTGTCACCACACCGCCTTGCCAGACCGTCACCCAGCCCACCAATTTGTCAGCCGCACGAACTTCCACCTTCGTCAGCCCACCCTGATCACGGCGATTACCGGGGCGACCTAGCGGATGACGCAAACCACCTATCACCTGTTGCTGATCACTATCCAGCAAGCTCAGACGCGCCCCCAGCGGCGGCGGTTTATCCTGATCCGGTGGTGGTGGCAATTTACCCTGATCCGGTGGTGGCAGTTGATCTCGATCCGGTGGCGGGCCAGCAGGCGGCGGAAAAGGTGGCGGCTGCCCTCCTCTTTCCATCATGCCGGGGGGGTGCTGCGGGGGTAGCGGCGCGGACTCCCCCAAATCTCCCAGCAATTTTCCCCATTGTTGCGGATCATCACGCAGGAAATCCCAACTGTTATGGGTCGCAAATTCAGTCCCTAGCACTTCGGCGAGTTCTTGTACTTTGTCCAACTCCTCTGCATGGTGGTAAGCTGTGAAGCCTGTGCGAAAGCTCCAGTTCATGAACACCACCATGACCAGCACCACCATAAGGGTCGCTAGCAACATCGCCAGAAACAGTTTAGGAAAAATATTCAATCGCATGGAATTAATACCTCTGCGGGCAGGATACATACAAAATGGGTAGAAAATATGGATGAGCGCATTCTAATCGTAGAAGATGAGCCAAAATTGGCGCAGGTTGTGGGCGAATACCTGAATCAACTAGGGCTACAAACGCATTGGCTGGATAACGGCACACAAGTCATCCCGTGGGTACGTGAACACCAACCGAATTTGATGATACTTGACCTGATGCTGCCGGGGCGTGACGGCCTCGACATTTTCCGCGAGTTACGCACGTTTTCCGACATACCAGTGATTATGGCGACCGCCAGAATCGACGAAATCGACCGCCTGATCGGGCTGGAACTGGGGGCAGATGATTACGTTTGCAAACCCTACAGCCCACGGGAATTGACCGTTCGGGTAAAAAACCTCCTACGGCGCATGACCCGCCCCTTGCACGAACAGGCCAACGACAGCCGCATCCAGATCAATGCTGAATGCATGGAGGCCAGCTTCAATGGGCAAAAACTGGATTTGACCCCGGTGGAATTCCGCCTGCTGGAATATTTATTTAATCACCCTGCCCGCGTGTATTCACGAGCGCAATTGATGGATCGTTTATACGACGACCACCGCATCGTGACCGACCGTGCTATCGACAGCCACGTCAAAAACCTGCGGCGCAAGCTGCAAAGCATCGAGCCGGAATGCGACGTGATCAAATCCATCTACGGGGTGGGTTACAAACTGGAGTTTTAGCAATAACCGCCCAAGAGTTGGCGAAATCGCCATCAGTGCTGGCGAATCTGCCACTGATACAATCGGGCTTCGCTGTCACTGACCACGTATAGCTGCGTACCATCGAGACTCAGGCTGATGCCTTCGGGCTTGTCGACCGTTTTTTCCTTGTCCTTGCCACTGAGCCAATGCAGCGGCAAACTCTGCGTCACTTGACTGCTGGCCAGATCGAACACAAACACGCGGGCGGCTTCGTCGCTCAGTATCCACAACCGTTCTCGCTTGGCATCGTAGCTCAGCCCCGAAAAGTCGACGGTAGCGTCGGGATTGTCGGGGTCGATAAAGCCGCGTGCCGCCGTCAACGGTGTCGATGATAAAATTGTCTTCAGATCGGCAGAAATTTCCACCAATAGCCCCGGCGGGCCTTCGAGTACCGCAAACAAACTGCCGCGCCCCGGATGCCAAGCAATGCCTTCAAAGCCGCTCTTGCTACTGGCCGCCTTGATGCTGGCGCGAATGTCTGCGTACCCGGCCAGGGCGTGGATTTTTTGACTGGCAAGCCGCCGCCCGTCAGACATCGCAAAACAAGAGATACGCCCCTTGACTTCGTTGATGGTGAAAAATTTACCATCGGATTCCGCCAGGGTGATCGCCTCCATTTCGTCCTCATTAATAGGCAGGGTAATCACTATCGCCGGGTCATCCGGGGAAAACCTGAATACCGCCGAGGTATCGTCACTCACCGCCCATAATTCACCCGTAACCGCAGAAAGGGTCAGTCCAGATGGCTCCTTGAGGCCGCTGGAAGCATTCTTGAGTTTTTCCCTTGAAACAAAGTCTAGCGAAAGCACAGGCTCAGCCAAAAGCGGTGCTGTCACCAGCAACGTACCCATAAACAGTGCAACAGACATAAGCCTGCCACACGTCTGCCGACGACGCTCAGAAAGCATATTTCACTCGAAGGGTCGCTGCGTTACCACTTGGATCATCACTGACATCCGCGCCAGCAGTATCTGCCGTCAACAGGGCAGCCATCACGCTGAAGTTTTTACCCTGATAATAATTTACCCCTGCCAGCAGCGTCTCGGCTTGCGTACCATCATCGGCATCACGCAGATCGGCTTGCTCGGCTCGCAAAACCATCTCCCAGGCCGAACGTCCCTTCTTCAAACCCGATAGCTTAAAGCTGCCGTTGCGATATTCGCGGTGAGCCGACCCAAACAACCATGCCCCCTGAATATAGCTACCGGAATAACGTGGATCGGGCGCGTTCTCGGCAAGGCTCAGGTCTGACTGAAACCACTCGCCCTGCACTGCCAAAGGCCCACGCAACCATGCTGCTTCCAGAGCCACGGTTTGCATCGTGTCGACATCGCGGCGTTTGCTGGCGATGATATTTGCAGCCAGATTGACGCCGCCTTCATTGTTGAGCTTCAGTGAAGTGCCCCCCAGATCCCGGTGGGTGGCACTGGCACCAAGGTGTACGGTTTGGGTATCGTTATTCAGCACTGCCTTGGTCGCACGACCGCTGAACGCCAGCCCGCTGACATCGCTGTCAGCATCGGCCTCAAACACCCCGATAGCCAGCGTGTGGCGGGGGGCTTGAGTGGCATACACTAGCCCTGTGTGACGATCCGGGGCGAATAGCTCAGTCGCCATGCTGCGTTCGATGCCCGCAATCTGCTTCGATGACTGATTGTTCTCCAAACCCATGGGTTCTTTTTGCCGACCGACTGTCAACTGCTGATGTTCCGTGATGTCCCAGCTCAACAGCGCGTCCTTGAGTTTGGCATTATCAAGGCCATCCTCCAGTTGAGCCGACAGCTCAAGCTCAACAGTGGGAGCAAGCTCCGCCGACATTCCCAAGGTGGCGCGGCGCAGCTCCGTTTCTGTCTGCTCCACACCTTTGCCGTAAACACCGTCGAAACTTGAGCTGTCCAGCATCAACACCCCGTCGAAGCTCACGCGGGGCTTCTCCGTAGCAGTTTTGGTCAATGCCGTCTCAGTCAGCAGGCTGTCAGCCAGTAGTGGCAAGGGTATCAATGCGCAAGCGAGCGCACCGACAACCGCCATCCGAGACTTTTGAGTGGTCATCATCCGCTCAGACCTCTCAATACGACAGTATTTGGACGCGCCACGAAGGGACGCGGGGACACAGGCGCAATCTTGTCTTCGCGCGGGGTTTCCTCACTTACCGGGGAAAGGCTGCTATTCAATTCAGGTTTTGGATAGTAAATCCGCAATTTGGCGGTTTTACTATCGTAGTTGCGATCAACCACCTCCACTATTTGAACATCCAGCCCGGTAAGCTCACGCAGGTCAGCCAGTAGATTCCCCCAGCGTTCTGGTTTGAGATTCTTCATACGCCCATAAGTCAGCGTGGCAACCTCGTGACGAACAGCCAGAATGCGGGTTTCGTACACCCAAGCCAATGCACAAATAAGGGCATTTATCACCAACAATTCGCCATGAGAAACCGGTCCAACCGATGAGATAAGTGCAACCACAATCACCAAAAACAGGTAAGTCATACTGCGCACGGAGATGGACTCCGTGCGGTAGCGCAACATTGAGAACACCGCAAACAACCCAAAGGCAAAGCCCATTGAGATGTCGATATTATGCAGCAAACCAGCGACGATAAACACGCCGTGACCGAATAACGTGAAGCTGAACAGCGAATCACGGTCGTTGCTGTAGCGAAAAAAGGTGTATTTCAATAAAAACAACAAGGCGATGGCGTGGATGCCAAAGCGAATAATAAAGTCGAACCCCATAATATCCATTTCAAACCCCTCAACCATTATTGATTGTTCAAATACGTACTAACCGCTGTCGCTCGGCTGGTCGCATGTAATTTGAGTGCGCTCACATCACTGTAAAAATCACTGGCATTGCTCAGGAAGGAATACCCGGCTAATTCCGTCGTCGCATAAGGAGCAACCAAGGTCGAATAAGTATCATAAGTCGTCTGGAGGGTATTGGTTTCAAATGCGCCCAGAATCACTTCAGACAAATAAGCGTTATAGCGTGCTTTATACTCTGTATCCGCGTAGATCTTGGCGATCAAAGGCCATTCTGAGCTTGTCAGATTAGCGAAATCCAGCGCCAGTGCGCCCTGTTGTTTGCCCTCTTGCAAGGCTTCATTATTATCCCAAGGAATCCAGGTCAGCTTGCCGGTTGCTGGATTGTTGTAAAGATAAAAGTTGTGAGCCATACGCCCGTAAGTATCCCAGTTCTGGATAATGCCATTAACAGCCAAGTATTTCAGGAATCCATCGACATCAAAAACTGCTTCAAGGTTTGCTCTCCACGTAGCGGGGTCTGTGGTCGCGGTATCGGCGTGCAGCGCGGCGAACAAGGACTCAATATCAGACCAATCGGCATCGTCTTCATTCGTCTTTTTCTCAAAATCGTCCGCATTGAACGTGCCTTTAACAAAGTTGGCACTGCCGTCTTCCGGCTTATACAAATTACCTTTATTGCTAGAGAATTGGGTATCTATTACCGTGTCATCTATCTCTTCTACCAAGGTATATAAACCAAAATACTCTGGGCCATTACCATGATCGAGGTACAACGTGTAAAACGCCGTATGGGAAACGGGTACTCCCGCGTTTTTAAAGACTTCTGACGCTACTTTTTCCCGGAGCTGGGAGTTATCAAGATAATTGTTTTTCAGACTGAATTTTTTGAAGCCATAAAAACGCTGGTTATCGATTTGCGGGTAATCATCCTCAAATTCATCAAAGTCCATCTTGAACGATAGCTTGAGGATGCCTGATTGCCAACTGCCTTGCAGGGTAGAATTCCCCTTGAAGCGAATGCCTACACGATACCATTCCTTACCGTTGTAAAAGACTTCAGCAGGAACCATGACCTGATCTTCATCAGACGTTATCAGCGTCTGAGCAGCGGCTTGAGCAGCGACTGGAGCAGCACCACCAACACCGCCACCGCCAGGAGCAGCACCGCCTGCTGGAGCACCACCAGTAGTTCCCGTCGTACTAGCCCCAAATGTACCGTAAGTAGTGGTCATATTGTCGAGCATACTTTGCCAGCGTTCGGCAGTCACCACGAAATCCAGACGCTTAACCTGTGTATCATTGAAAACTTCATCAAAGTTGGGGTCGGCGCTCTTACTATGCGTTGCATCCGTCCAGTCTGTCGCCTCGAAATCAGCATCTGATACCACAGCGGTACTCGTTGTGGTATCGGTAGTATCAGTGCTGGTGGTTGTATCCGCAGTATCGGTAGTGGTGGTATCCGCAGTACTAATGGTTGTACTGCTGCTACTGTTACACCCTGATGCCAGCAGTGCAGACCCCAAAGCCATAATAAGTAAAGATTTTCTGAACATATCAGGCGAATGCCCAGTGGACGATAAATTAAACATAAATTAACCCTGCTATTAGTAAATAGCCCTTCATCATGAGAAGAGCTGAAGATGTATTGCGAATAAATATACAGGCGAAATGTGAGGGAAATATGGAGAAAATGACCCAATTAACACTTATGGCCCCAACTAGCCACGATACAATTCGCTTATTCGCTCTAGTAAGAATTGCTGGTTAAATCACTGATATAAAAAGAAAATAAATCATGGCAAACCAATGGCAGTAGCAAAGGAGAGCGTAAACCGATCATTTTCCACAAAAGCAAGCTGATTTCAAGACGGCTACCGCCGTGGCGATTGCCCCGGTAATTGCAGCCTGATGTTCGATAACGAAATCGGCAATCTCGGAGCCTGTTTTAGGATACCGATACTTGACCTTACCCGCATGGTCGGTATTTTTGACTTCAGCAAAATCCAGCCGATCGCCCCCTTCAAACACGATGGAACCAGCAATGTAACCCTGCTTGTCGTTGTAGAGCGTTTTGCGCAGCGTGAGATTTTGGGCATTGGGAACAGCTTGCAACACCCGCTCAATTTGCGCGAAATACGCCTCGATCATTGCAATTCCTGCAAGCGCTGCTGATTATCACGCAACATTTCATACAGCCCCGACCACAGCATGTAGTCTTCGCGGTCATCCGCGACACCCTGCTCAAACTGGCTGTAAAACACTTCGGAAAGCATCTGATACTGCTCTTCAAACTTTTTCAAATCCAGCCGCAGGTTCAGGATACCCCGTTTCAGTTCATGCACTTGAAAGGCGATGACATTGCGGGCAAAGGTTTCCTGATCCGCCACTTGCGACATTAACCGGCGCAAACGCTGCTCGGTGGCAGGCTGCACATCCAACTGTAAGCTCAACATGGTGATTGACATCCTCCCCGCCCTAAAGGGCGATGATTCCTCCTGCGAGACGGCTATGCCCAGCCGCGAGAATGTTGCGGGCTGCATTGACATCTCTGTCGTGCAGCGTGCCACAGTCGGCACACATCCATTCCCTTATTCCAAGCCCTGTCCTACCTTTCGGACTGTTGGCGGAAAGGCTCCCGCAACACGAACACGTCTGGGTACTGTACGCTTCGTTGACTTCTGCAAACACCACTGACCGCGCTATCGCTTTGTATTTCAGTTGTGTTTTCAACATGAACCAGCCTGCATCCAAGACGCTTTTAGCCATCGTGGTTTTTGCGAGGCCAGCACTGCTGACGTTGCCAACGAATATGACACCGTGCTGTTGCACCAGTGCGGTGGTGAATTTGTGGGTGTCGTCTTGGCGTTGATGCTTGATTTTGGCATGAATAGCCTTGACGCGCTGCTTTTGATGGGCGCGTTGGGCTTTGCCGAGCTTCACCTCAAGATTGCGGTAACGCTGCTGGCGTTCCAATACCGTGCCATCGCTACAGACTGTCCCATACCTTGAAAAAATGCTTGTTATAGCGAACTTGTCCGTCTTTCCAAACCGCCGCACCCGACTTGAAGGGAATCCAGCCCAACGAACGTTGGGAGCCACCGGAAATCCGCCAGCGCAATTTGTCTTTTTTGAACTGTTTGCGGGCTTTCGCGTGTGCCTCAGTGACTTCTTGCACGGTTTGCGAATGCAGGGTGAAGCCGCGCTCTTTTTTGTACGCTGCCTGCTGTTTGGCTAAGTCGAAGGCGGTGATGTTACTGCGCACCCAACCTACACCGGGAATGGGAATGTTGCTGTATTCTGCCGTGTAAGCATTGGCGAAATTCCACACCTGATTGCACTCAAACGCCCACTGGCGCAACACCGGCGCGTGTTTGTCGCGGATGCGGACTTGGAGCGTTTTCAAGGTGGTGGCGATAGGGTTCATGCGATAGAGTGTAGCGGCATGACGGCAAAAAACCACTGGGTGGACGACGTTTCATCAGAGAAAGCCGAAAACGCTTATATCCCCGCCCTGAAGGACGAGGTTTTACGCGATTACTGATAACCTCCGATTGCGGATTCATGCCAACAAGCATAACGTATCAGATTACATCACGCATCCCACCAGTCTTTCAAGGACGCCTCATGAACCTGCCCCCGAACGGAACGATTCCTCCCCCCAACACCGGCAACATCACCGCCGTCCACGGCAGCATCGTCGACATCTGCTTCCCGCACACCCTGCCCCCCATCCGTACCCTGCTGCGCACGGGCGACAACCAGCACATCGCCCTCGAAGTTCTCACCCAGCTCGACGAGCAGAAAGTACGCGCCATCGCCCTCACCCCGACCCAAGGGCTGGCACGCGGCATGGTAGTGGAAGACACCGGCGCACCGTTGCAAGTACCGGTTGGCGACAGCATCCTCTCGCGCATGTTCGACGTATTCGGCAAGCCCATCGACCAGCTACCGCCCCCGGAAAACGTGGAATGGCGCTCGGTACACCGCACCCCGCCACCACTGTCCAGCCGTTCCACCCAATCCGAAGTCTTTACCACCGGCATCAAGGTCATCGACGTACTGGTTCCGCTGGAACGCGGTGGCAAGGCCGGGCTGTTCGGCGGCGCGGGCGTGGGCAAAACCGTGTTGCTCACCGAAATGATCCACAACATGGTTGGGCATCACAACGGCGTCAGCCTGTTTTGCGGCATCGGCGAACGTTGCCGCGAAGGCGAGGAACTCTACCGCGACATGAAGAGCGCCGGAGTGCTGCCCAACATGGTGATGCTGTTCGGACAAATGAACGAACTACCCGGCAGCCGGTTCCGCATCGGTCATGCGGCGCTGACGATGGCGGAATATTTCCGCGACGACAAACACCGCGACGTACTGCTGCTGATCGACAATATTTTCCGCTTCATCCAAGCCGGGGCGGAAATTTCCGGGCTGATGGGGCAAATGCCTTCGCGCCTCGGCTACCAGCCCACCCTGGGAACAGAATTGGCGCAACTGGAAGAACGCATTGCCAACACCGACGCCGGGGCAATCACCTCGATCCAGGCGGTGTACGTGCCTGCGGATGATTTCACCGACCCGGCGGCAGTGCATACCTTTTCGCACCTGTCCGCCTCCATCGTATTGTCGCGCAAACGTGCCAGCGAAGGCTTATACCCAGCGGTCGACCCGCTGCAATCAGCCTCAAAAATGCTCACCCCCGGCATCGTCGGCGAACGCCACTACCATCTGGCGCAAGCCGTGCGCAGCACCCTCGCGCAATACGAAGACCTCAAAGACATCATCGCCATGCTCGGCCTCGAACAACTTTCGCAAGACGACCGCAACGCCGTGTTCCGCGCCCGGCGGCTGGAACGCTTCCTCACCCAACCGTTCTACACCACCGGACAATTCAGCGGCATGGAGGGCAAAAGCGTCAGCCTCGAAGACGCGCTCAGCGGTTGCGAACGCATCCTCAACGACGAATTCAAGGATTACCCCGAAAGTGCGCTGTACATGATCGGTGCGATTAGTGAGGCGAAAAAGCCAGAACCAGAGGCTGCCGATGCCTGACCTGATGCACCTGCAAATCCTCCTACCCTTCGCCGTCTTCGCCGACAACACCGGGGTCACCAGCATCGTGGCGGAAACCCCCGACGGCTCCTTCGGCCTGCTCCCCCAGCGGCTGGATTGCGTAGCGGCACTCGAACCTGGCATCCTCACTTACACCACTGAAGCGGACGGCGAGGTTTACATTGCCGTAGATCAGGGCATACTGGTGAAAACAGGCAACGCAGTGCGGGTGTCAGTGCGCAATGCCCAAGGCGGCGCAAACCTTGACCAGCTCTACGCTGCCGTGAAAGACGAATTCCTGAATCTGGACGAGCGCGAACGCGAAGTCCGCACCGCGCTCGCAAAGCTGGAAAGTGGCTTCGTGCGCCGCTTCGCTGGCCTCCAGCAACCCTGAGGGTACGACTATGCAACCCACTGAGCAAAACCCTATTCCAAACCCTGACCAGAACACCGCTTTCCTGCGCAAGATAGGCACAAAAGCAGAGCGCAAACTCAAGGCACAGCGCGAGGGGAAGCAGCCTGTGTGGCTGGGGCTGGGAGTCATGGGCATCGTCGGCTGGTCAGTAGCCGTGCCAGTACTCATCGGACTGTTCACGGGCATATGGCTGGATGGCTGCTGCCCCGGCAAATACACCTGGACACTGAACCTGCTGATCGTCGGCTTGGTCATCGGCTGTGTGAATGTCTATTACTGGATAAGCAAGGAACAGCGGGCAATACACGACGACAAAGAGGAGGATAAACATGCTTGAAAGTCTGTTAATGCCACTACTGACCGGCATCGCGCTCGGCCTGTTTTTCTTTGGCGGGCTGTGGTGGACAGTGCGCAAGGGAAGCATCGCCAACAACCCTGCCTTGTGGTTTCTCGGCAGTTTCCTGTTGCGTACTGGTATGGCGCTGGGCGGATTTTATGCGGTGGGCGCAGGAGACTGGCGACGCTTGCTGGCCGCCTTGGTCGGTTTCGTGCTGGCACGGATGCTGTTAATCCGTTTCACCCCGACACCGTTATCCTCGCAGGAGCGCAGCCATGCACCTTAGTTCCGACGAGCTGATTTTCTGGCAATACGGTTTCGCCAAACTCAACCTCACCATTGTCACCACTTGGGGGTTAATGCTGGTACTGAGCGTGGGCGCATGGCTGATTACCCGTCGTATCAGCAACGACGTTCACCTTTCGCGCTGGCAGAATGCGCTGGAAGTGATCGTGCTGGGCATCAAAACACAGATCGAAGAAGTGGGTTTGCTTGAGTCGCGCAAATACATTGCCTTCATCGGCACGCTGTTCCTGTTCATCGTGGTGTCGAATCTGATGGCGATTGTGCCCGGTTACGAGCCACCGACCGGCTCGCTGTCGACCACCACCGCGTTGGCCATTTGCGTATTTGCCGCCGTACCACTGTTCGGCATCCGGGAAAAAGGTGTGACGGACTATTTGCGTTCCTATTTGCAGCCGACGGTGGTGATGCTGCCGTTCAATATCATCAGCGAAATTTCGCGCACGCTCGCGCTAGCCATCCGCCTGTTCGGCAATGTCATGAGCGGCGGGATGATTATCGCTATTTTGCTGACCATTACACCGCTGTTTTTTCCCATTCTGATGAAGATGCTCGACTTACTGACGGGCATGGTGCAAGCCTATATTTTCAGTATCCTCGCCACGGTTTATATCGCGGCTGCCACCCGCAAAGAAACAAGGAAAACACATGGATAGCATGACCCTGATTGCCATTGCCTCGATCATCACCGCCGGGATGACGATTTCCATCGGCGGCATTGGCCCGGCACTCGGCGAAGGCCGCGCGGTCGCCACGGCGCTGACCTCTCTGGCACAACAACCGGATGCCGCCCCCACCATTACCCGTACCCTGTTCGTGGGGCTGGCAATGATCGAATCGGTGGCGATTTACTGTTTCGTGGTGTCGATGATCCTGATCTTCGCCAACCCGTTCTGGAACCATGCCATCGCCAAGGCAGCCGGAGGTTAAACCGTGCTAATTGATTGGTTCACGGTCGGCGCACAGGTGATCAATTTCCTGATCCTGATGTGGCTGCTGAAACATTTCCTCTACCAACCGGTGCTGGATGCCATCGACGCCCGCGAGCAACGCCTTGCCAGCCAGTTGGAGGAGGTGAAAAAAGACAAAGCCGCAGCGGCACTGGAACGTGAGGAATTCGAGTACAACAACGCGCATTTCGAGGAACAACACGCCGCGATGCTGCAAAAAGCCCGCGCCGAAGCCCAAACCGCCCGCAGCCAGTTGCTCGAAGAAGCCCGTACCGAAGCCGCCGCTTTACGCACCCAATGGCAGGAAGCCGTGCGCAAGGAACAGCAAAACCTCAGCGCCAGCATTGCCACCCGCACCCATCAGGAAGTGTTCGCCATTACCCGCAAAGCTTTGACGGAACTGGCGGATAGCGGGCTGGAAACACGCATAGTCGCGGTGTTTATCCAACGCTTGCAGGCATTGGGTGAGGCGGAAAAAGCGCCGTTATCCACCCCGGATGGCGCAGTGCTGATCCGCAGCGCCTTTCCGCTCCCGGAAGCCGAACAAGCCACGCTGACAAAGGCGGTGCAGGAGGCGCTCTCCATCAAAGCACCGCTCCAGTTCGAGACGGAGCCGGAACTGGTGAGCGGGATTGAACTGATCAGCGGCGGCCACAAGCTGGGCTGGAGTATCGCCGAATATCTGGGCGGGCTGGAAGAAAGCATTACCGGCTTACTGGACAGCAAGGTGGAGGAAAAAACCGATGACAGCTAGCCTGCAAACCACCCTCGACCAAGCCTTTCACGCCCTCCACCAAGCCCGCGAAACCTTCACCCCACCCTTGCAAGCCCGCGAAATCGGGCGCGTCAGCAGCGTCGCCACCGGCATTGCCAAAGTCACGGGCTTGCCGAATGTGGGTTACGAAGAACTGGTGAAATTCCCCGGCGGCTTGTACGGCATCGCCTTCGAGCTGACCGAAACCGACATCGGCGTGGTCTTGCTGGGCAATTACTGGCATTTGCAAGCCGGGGATGAAGTGGAACGCACCGGCAGGGTCATGGATGTGCCCGTCGGCGATGCGCTGATCGGGCGCGTCATCAACCCGCTGGGCGAGGCGCTGGATGAAAAGGGTGCGCTGAGCGTTACCCAACGCTTGCCGATTGAACGCCCCGCCGCGCCGATCATGCAGCGGGCCCCGGTCACTGTGCCGTTGCAGACTGGCATCAAGGTGATTGACGCGCTGGTGCCGATCGGGCGCGGGCAACGCGAACTGATCCTCGGCGATCGTCAGACCGGCAAGACCACCATTGCGGTCGACACCATCCTCAACCAGCATGACCAGAACGTGCTGTGTGTGTATTGCGCCATTGGGCAACGCGCCTCAGCGGTAGCGAAAGTGATTGCCAGCCTGCGCAAACACGGCGCAATGGCCTACACCACCGTGATTGTCACCGAAGGCAATGACCCGCCGGGGCTGAGTTATATCGCGCCCTACGCGGCTACCAGCATTGCCGAATATTTCATGCAGCAAGGCCGCGACGTGCTGATTGTGTACGACGACCTCACCAACCATGCGCGTGCTTACCGCGAACTCTCCTTGCTGTTGCGCCGCCCGCCCGGTCGGGAAGCGTTTCCGGGCGACATTTTCTACATCCATTCGCGCCTGCTGGAACGCGCCACGCACTTGCGCCCGGAACACGGCGGCGGTTCGCTGACTGCTTTGCCGGTGATTGAAACCGAAGCGCAGAACATGGCCGCCTACATTCCCACCAACCTGATTTCGATCACCGACGGACAGATTTACCTCTCGCCCAAGCTGTTTGAACTGGGCGTACTACCGGCGGTGGACGTGGGGCGCTCGGTATCGCGGGTCGGCAGCAAGGCGCAACGCGAGGATTACCGCAAGGTTGCGGGCAGCCTCAAGCTGGCCTACGCGCAGTTTGAAGAGCTGGAAAACTTTGCCCGTTTCGGCACGCGGCTGGATGATGACACCCGCAAAGTGCTGACACACGGGCAGCGCATCCGCGCCTGTTTGCAACAGGGTGAACACCAACCCGTGCCGGTCGACGCGCAAATCAGCCTGCTGCAAGCCCTGAGCGATGGCAAGTTTGACGAAGTGCCGCTGGAAAAAATGCCCGCCGCCGAGCAAGCACTGTATGCCAGCGCCGGTTTCGAGCCAGCCACATGAGCGACAGCGGCGAAACCCTGCGGCATCGGATCGACGGGGCGGGCGATCTTCAGGCGGTGGTACGCACCATGAAGGCGCTGTCCGCCGCCAATATCAGCCAGTATGAACGCGCCGTCCACGCGCTGGAGGTGTATTTCCACACCGTCGAACTGGGGCTGGTGGCTTGTTTGCGCCAGCCTGACCTGCAACTGCCGACCACCTTCACCCGCCCCAAGGCGGCGCGGATGACGGGGGTGATTGTGTTCGGCTCTGATCAGGGACTGGTCGGGCAATTCAACGACTTGCTGGTGGAATTTGTCACTCATGCCCTGACCGATTTACCGGGTGACAAGCAGGTGTGGGCAGTGGGCGAGCGAATGCGTGACCGCTTGCAAGACGCCGGTTTGCCGCTGGCGGGGCTGTTCAATGTACCGAATTCGGTGAATGCGATTACCGCGCTGATCGGGCAATTGCTGCTGGCAACCGAAGCGGCGCATGAACACGGCAAGCTCAGCCATTTGTACTTGTTCCACAACCGTCCTGGCGCTGTCGCGGGTCAATATGAGCCGATCAGTCAACGCCTGTTGCCACTGGATGCACAATGGCAAAACCACTTGCTGGCACAACCCTGGCAAACCCACAAGCTGCCGGAAACGTTGGGTTCCAGCCAGCAAACGCTGTGGGCGCTGATCCGCGAATACCTGTTTGTGTCGCTATACCGGGCGTGCGCCGAATCGCTGGCGAGCGAAAATGCCAGCCGTCTGGCAGCGATGCAGCGGGCAGATAAAAACATCGGTGAAATGCTGGAAAATTTGACGCAGAGCTACCACCAGCAGCGGCAGGACAGTATTGATGCGGAATTGTTTGATGTCATCGCGGGGTTTGGTAATCCTGCGTAAAACATACCCCTAAAATCATAGTCACTGTATGAAAAGACACCCCTAAAATCATAATCACTGTATGATTGTGCTATAGTGAAGGCTCGTTCACTTGAATGGGCAAGTCTTCATGCAACGTCAACAGCTACCATTTCTGACCCGCTGGTTACACAACAAAAATCGTAAACCCCTGATCATCCGGGGTGCGCGGCAAGTCGGCAAATCTACATTGGTGCAGTTGTTCGCCGCACAGCAAGGCATGACCCTGATGACGGCCAATCTGGAACGCTACCCCGCCTTGGCAAACACCTTTGCCAGTAATGACCCGGAAAAAATCCTGCAACAAATTGAAGCCTTGCCGCGTATGCCTGCCGTCGATGAATCGACATTGCTGTTTCTCGATGAGATTCAGGCTGTGCCGGAGGCTATCCCTGCCCTGCGTTACTTCTACGAAGACCGCCCACAATTGCCCGTCGTGTGTGCAGGTTCACTGCTGGAGTTTGTGTTATCGGCACACCAATTTTCGATGCCGGTGGGTAGGGTTCAATACCTGCACATGGGGCCGATGACGTTTTCAGAATTCTTGCGGGCATTGGGTGAAGATAAGCTGTATCACGTGGTGACGGAATATCAACCGGGTGACGAGATCGGTGAGGTAGTACACCAACGGCTGTTGCAACTGTTGCGCAGCTACTATTTCGTGGGTGGAATGCCTGAAGCAGTGGCGGCGTTTGCGGAAACGCGCAGCTACCAGCCAGTGAGTGAAGTCCATAACTCGATTATCGAAACCTACCGTGAAGATTTCCCCAAATACGGCAAAAACCGTGACCATAATCGAATGCTGGATGTATTCAACTTCACCGCCCGTAACGTGGGCGTAAAAGTCAAATACAGCAATATCTCCCGTGAAGATCAGAGTGCCACCCTCAAAAAAGACCTGGAATTGCTGTGCATGGCGCGGGTGATCAGTAAGGTTATTCACAGCCATTGTTCAGGACTACCGCTACAAGCCAGTCTTGAGGAAAAGGTTTACAAGCTGCTGTTTCTGGATGTCGGCCTGATGAATGCCATTTGCGGCCTCAATTGGCGCACGCTGTCCCAATTCGATGACCTCAAGTTGGTGAACGAAGGGGCGATTGCCGAGCAGTTTGTGGGGCAACACCTACAGGCATTGCTGGCAGAATCACCCAATCGGGAATTGACTTACTGGCTGCGCGAAGGCCGCTCCGCCAATGCCGAACTGGATTACGTGGTGGCGCTGGAAGGGCAGATTATTCCGGTTGAAGTCAAAGCGGGTGCAAGTGGCAGCATGAAATCACTACACCAATTTATGGCAGAGAAACAAGCACCGTTTGCGGTGCGATTTGATGCGGGTTTGCCTGCGATTAGTACCGTCAATGCGGTGGTGAACAGCGATAATCAGCGGAAGGACGTTAGTTACAAACTGGT
Source organism: Thiothrix litoralis (assembly GCF_017901135.1). NCBI lineage: Bacteria > Pseudomonadati > Pseudomonadota > Gammaproteobacteria > Thiotrichales > Thiotrichaceae > Thiothrix > Thiothrix litoralis. Next base: position 1,987,055 of record NZ_CP072801.1, read on the forward strand.
GTCGTTGCCGTTGTATTTGGTGGAACGGTTGGGGGCGGTGGTTGTGGGAATGGCGTAGCCTTGGTTATGGCATATCAACATGAATATCGGCAAAGGATCATAATAATGCGCCTTTTTCGATATGCTCCAGCAAACCCAGTTCTACCAAGGCTTGCCCGCCTTCATGTATCCGTTTTACATCACATCCGACATAGCGGGTAAGTTCGGCATCCAGAAAACTGAACTTGAGGGTGCAACAGTAGCTAAAATACCACAATCAGAGGGTATTTATCTAAATGTCATGTCCCATGGGACATGACAATAAGGAGATGGCTTGTAAGGGTATCCCTGCCCAGCTACTTACCTGCTTTGGTTTTGAAGGGGATAACCTGCCCGCCTGCCCTCAGTTCGTCTAGGTAGTCTGCCCACGCTTGCAGCATTTCGCGCCTTACCTCCACGTATACGGGGCAGTCTTGGCGGTCGTAGGCGGCCTTAATCACGTCCTTTTCCTTATGGTTTAGCTGTTGCTCTATCAATGATGAATCCCAGCGTTTCAGGCCATTCACAAACATGGAATTCAGCAGGCTGGATGCCATGCCCCTAAAGCCGTGTGCGGTCATCTGCCCTTTGAACCCCAAACGCCGTAAGGCCATGTTCACTGTTGCGCGATTCATCGGGTTATCGCGGTTGGTGGGGATCCCTTGGAATACGTAACGCTTGCCACCTGATAGCGCCCTGAGTTCTTCAAAGATTGCCATGGCTTGGCTGGATAACGGGATGATGTGCTTATTCTTCGGGTTGTTGGCCTGCTTGATGTGAGTAGGGGCTTTCATCCGCCTTACTTCAATTTCCCATGTACTGGTTTCAAAGTTGATTTCTGACCATTCGGCTTCTATCAATTCGCCCGGCCTTAGCATCACCAGTGCAGACAGTTTCAAAGCGCATACCGTGTAAAAGTTGCCGTGGTAATTGTCGATAACCCGTAATAGCCGCCCTACTTCGTGCGGATCGGTGATAGCTGGCATTTTGCGTTCTTCTTCCCCCGGCTTGAACAATCCCTTAAGACTTGGGGTCGGGTCTAGTTCTGCCCTGCCTGTGGCGATGGCATAGCGGCATATCTGCCCAATTGTGCCTAATACCCGTAAGTGGGTGTCGTGTGTTATCCGCTTTTGGATGCGTTCAATCACGGTTATCAGTTCGCGGGGTTTCAGGTCTGCTATGGGTCGCTTACCAATGAAGGGGAATACATCCCGCTCCAAATAGCTAACGGTGCGGGTTTGGTGGGTCTGTGACTTGTGCGAAAGATGACTGATAAACCATTCCCGCGCTACTACCTCAAAGCTGTTAGCAGAACTTTCAGCTTTGGTTGTCTGTAGTTCTCGCTTGTAGGTAGAAGGATCAATGCCACGCGCCAGCAGCGCCCGTGCCTCTTCGTGCCGTTCCCGTGCCTGCCTTAAGGAGATTTCCGGGTATTTGCCGATAGATAAAGTTTTCTGTTTTGGGAAACGGTAGTTGTAGCGCCAGAATTTCCCGGTGGTTATGACGTGTAAATACATTCCACCACCATCTGAATAGTTGCGCGTCTTGCCGTCTTTGTAGGGTTTGGCAACCCTCACCAGTGAATCAGTAAGTTTGCGCTTGCATGGCTTGGCGTCTTGGTTTGCGGTCATTTGTTGGTATCCCCTTGGGTGTCAGGTAAGGATACCAACAATAATACAAACATTTTGATGGGCTGTTATGCACCATCCTGATACAAGCTGACACAACAAAGCCCTTACAGATTGCGGCCTGTAAGGGCTTGTTGAAGCACCATGACGCATCATGATACAAGGTAATGGCGGAGAGCGAGGGATTCGAACCCCCGGAGGTTTAACCCTCAACGGTTTTCAAGACCGCCGCATTCGACCACTCTGCCAGCTCTCCGAAGGATGCGTATGTTACGTAAAACTCAACTGCATTTCCAGTCTTTTTTCAGATAAAGGTTTACCTTTCTGTCTGTCAGCCTTGGGGTGGCTATGATAGAATCCCGCCTTTATGACTGCCCTAACAGAGACAGGCTTAATGGATTCAAGCAAACCTTCCCTAACCTACCGTGATGCTGGTGTTGATATTGATGCAGGCAACAATCTGGTTGAACGTATCAAACCCCTTGCCCAGCGCACTAGACGCCCTGAAATGCTGAGTGGACTGGGTGGCTTCGGCGCACTCATGTCGATCCCTTCGCATTACAAAAACCCAGTACTGGTCTCTGGTACGGATGGCGTAGGCACTAAGCTGAAACTGGCGATTGATACTGGCATTTACGACAGTATCGGCATCGACCTCGTGGCCATGTGCGTGAATGACATTATCGTCAGCGGTGCAGAACCCCTATTTTTCCTCGACTACTACGCCACCGGCAAGCTGGATGTGGCTGTCGCCGAACAAGTCATCAGCGGCATTGCCGAAGGCTGCGTACAAGCAGGCGCGGCACTTTCCGGCGGTGAAACCGCAGAAATGCCCGGCATGTACCACGGCGATGATTTCGATCTGGCAGGTTTCTGCGTCGGCGTGGTCGAGCGTGACAATATTCTGGATAATTCCCGCGTACACCGCAACGACGTGCTGATTGGCTTGGCCTCCACCGGCCCACATTCCAACGGCTACTCACTGATCCGCAAAATCATTGAAGTCAGTGGCGCGTCGCTGGACGAGCCGTTCGGTGACAGCACACTGGGGCGTACCCTGCTGGAACCTACCCGCATTTACGTCAAAGCCATACTCGGCCTGATGCGCCGTTACAACCTGCACGCAGTAGCGCACATCACTGGCGGCGGCATCACCGAAAACCTGCCACGGGTACTACCTGCCCGCACCAAAGCCAAAATCAGCCTCAGTAGCTGGCAGCGCCCAGAAATCTTCGGCTGGTTACAGGAAAAAGGTCAGGTATCCGATGATGAAATGCTACGTACCTTCAACTGCGGCATTGGTATGATTCTGGTCGTGCCCGCCGATAAATCCGAAGAGATTATCAGTACTTGCCGCCTAGAAAACATCAAGGCATGGGAAATCGGCACGATGGATGCTTCCGAGAGCGATGCACCTTTTGTCGAATATGGCGTATAAACCCCTGCCAACGCTGGTAGTCCTGATTTCCGGCAGCGGCAGCAACCTGCAAGCCATCCTCAAGGCCATCCAGACAGGTCGCTTGCAAGCCCGTATCGCGGCGGTCATCAGTAACCGCCCCGATGTCTACGGCTTGCAACGCGCGGCTGAGGCAGGCATTCCCACCGCAGTCGTTGATCATACCGCTTTCGCCAACCGTGAAGGCTTCGATGACACCTTGCAGCAACAGATTGACAGCTTCAAGCCTAATCTGGTAGTGCTGGCGGGCTTCATGCGCATCCTCACCCCGGCGTTTGTGCGCCATTACCACGGGCGAATGCTGAATATCCACCCTTCCCTGTTGCCCATGTATAAAGGCATCCACACCCATCGGCGAGTGCTGGAAGATGGTAGCAATGAACACGGCGTCAGCGTCCATTTCGTCACCCCTGAACTGGACGGCGGCCCGGTCATCATCCAAGCCAAAGTACCGGTATTACCGAGTGATTCCGAAACTAGTCTCGCAGAACGGGTACAAACACAGGAACACGTCATTTACCCACAAGTGGTGAAATGGTTCGTGGAAGGCAGGCTAAAACTGGAAGGCAATCAGGCAATGCTGGACGGAAACGCGTTAACACGCCCCATCCAGCATCTCAGCGGCGAATAAATCAGCCGAAATGGCAAACGTAGTGCAAATCTTCCAACGTCTCAATGTCGAAGGATGAGTTAGCACCCACCTCGAAAGACTGACCGCCTGCGTATTCTACCCAGGCGTCGTTCCCCGCCAGACGCACCTTGCAACGGCCTTGCAGCAATTCCATGATCTCCGGCGCACCGGTATTGAATTTCAAGGTGGATGGCAAAATCACCCCAACACTTTTGCGCGTCCCATCCGCCAGCGTCACGGTGTGGCTGACACACTTGCCATCGAAATACACATTCGCTGTCTTGCTAACGCTGACATTCTCAAACTGACTCATACACTTCCTTTCTAAAATGAGGGGGTAAACTATTGCCCTGCAATAGTCATCTTATCAATCAAAATCGAACCCGTGCGAATACTGCCACGCTCATCCACATCATCGCCGATCGCCACAATGCCTTTGAACATGTCTTTCAAGTTACCCGCAATGGTCACTTCTTCAACCGGGTGGACAATCATGCCGTTTTCGACCCAGTAACCCACCGCACCGCGCGAATAATCGCCGGTAATGCCGTTGATACCGTTGCCGATCAGCTCCGTAACCATCAAACCCGTACCCATCGCTGCCAACAGGCCGGGGAAACTCACCCCGGTATCCGCCAACAACAAATTGGTTGCACCACTTGCGCTGCCGGTGCTTTGCATCCCCAGCTTGCGAGCGCTGTAGCTGCCTAGGAAATAATCCTGAATCACACCATCCTTCACAATGTCACGCGCCTGTGTCGCGACACCTTCCGCATCATAGGAACGGCTACCCAAGGCTTGACGAATGAAAGGGTCTTCACGCAATTGCACAAAATCCGGGAAAGCTTGCTGCCCCAGCGAGTTCAGCAAAAAGCTGGCTTTACGGTACTGGGAACTGCCACTGATGGCAGAAATCAATTGCCCCACCAGCCCACGCGCCATTTGCGGCACAAACAAGACCGGCGCTTCACGGGTAGACAAGGAACGGGCATTTAAACGCCGCACGGTACGCTGCGCTGCTTCCGCCCCCACACTATCCGCTGATTCCAGCAAACCCGGCACACGCGAGACGCTGTACCAGTAATCACGCTGCATCGACGCCCCATCCTGCGCCACCACGGAACAGCTCAGGGAATGGCGCGTGGCATGGTTAATGCCCATGAAGCCGTGCGAGTTAGCATACAAGCTCATCCCCGCATAGCTGTCAACGCCAGCACCTTCGCTATTAGTAATGCGGGCATCGTGTTCGCGGGCAACGGCCTCGGTCTGGAGCGCCATTTCGATGGCTCTATCCGCATCCAATTCCCACGGGTGATACAAGTCCAGCTTAGGCAAATAGCTAGCCATACGATCGGCATCCGCCAACCCATTGAAATCGTCTTCGGAGGTATAACGCGCAATCCGGCAAGCCGCCTCAAGCGTGTCTTCCAGCGCTTGCGGCGAGAAATCACCCGTGGAGGCATAGCCTTTGCAATGCCCGAAATACACCGTCAGGTTAATGCCTTGGTCGCGGTGGTATTGCAATTTATCCACCTGCCCCATACGCACTTCCACCGACAGACCCATGCCTTTGTCGAGATCCAGTTCTGCGGCGGTTGCGCCCTTGGCTTGTGCCGCTTCCAATACGCGCTCTGCCATTGCCTGAAATTCGGTAGCAATGTCAAAACGGTTTTCCAATTCAATCATGATTCTTGTCCTTATGCTGTCGCAGTGCCGCCGACGGTGATACCGTCAATTCTGAGGGTAGGTTGACCCACGCCGACGGGAACGCTTTGCCCATCTTTGCCGCAAACACCAATCCCGGTATCGAGTTGCAAGTCCTTGCCCACCATGCTGACACGGGTCAACACATCCGGGCCATTGCCGATCAAGGTAGCATTTTTCAGCGGCTTGCCGAGCTTACCGTTTTCGATCTGGTAGGCTTCGGAAGCTGAAAACACGAACTTGCCAGAAGTAATATCCACCTGCCCACCGGAGAAGTTCACGGCATAAATGCCTTTCTCCACCGAAGCAATGATTTCAGCCGGATCGTATGCGCCTGCCCGCATATAGGTATTGGTCATACGCGGCATCGGCAGGTGCGCGTAAGATTGACGCCGCCCGTTGCCAGTGGATTGCGTACCCATCAGCGCTGCATTCTGGCGGTCGAACAAGTAACCTTTGAGGATACCGTCTTCAATCAGGGTAGTGCATTGGGTTTGCGTGCCTTCGTCATCCACACTCAGGGAACCACGGCGCTGTTCCAGCGTGCCATCGTCCACCACGGTAATGCCTTTGGCCGCAACCTGTTCACCGATGCGCCCGGCAAAGGCGGAAGTGCCTTTGCGGTTGAAATCGCCTTCCAGCCCGTGACCAATCGCTTCGTGCAACAGCACACCCGGCCAGCCGTTACCCAGCACCACGGTCATGCTGCCAGCGGGGGCTGCTTCGGCATCCAGATTGATCAGCGCCTTGCGTACCGCTTCTTCAGCGTATTCCTGCGCCTTGTTGCCATGAGTGAAAAAGTCGAGGCTGAAACGCCCACCACCGCCTGCGGTAGCACTTTCGGTTTGCCCATTACGCTCAACAATCACAGACACATTGGCGCGTACCAGCGGGCGGACATCGGCAGTCATGCGCCCGGTTTCATCCACCACCAGAATGATTTCATGCACCGCCACCATATTGGCCATGACTTGCTGCACATAAGGGCTTGCCGCACGGGCAATGCTGTCAATCTGGCGCAAAAAGCTGATCTTGTCGTCTTCGGACAACGACGCCAGCGGGTCATCCATCCCATACAGTTGGCGTTGCGGAGCGCTGATTTTCCACGCATTCACCGAGCCGGATTGCCCGGCGCGGGTAATGGCGCGTGCCGCCTTGGCCGATTCCAGCAAGGCAGGCAGGGTAATTTCACCGCTGTAAGCAAACCCGGTTTGCTCACCACAAACCGAACGCACCCCAACACCCTGTTCGATGCTGTAACTGCCGCTCTTGATAATGCTTTCTTCCAGCCCCCAGGACTCGTAACGGGCTGACTGGAAATACACATCTGCCAAGGTAGTGTCTTGGGTTAACAACTGGCTAAACACCTGTTCTAGGTGTTGTTCACTTAAGCCCGTTGGGGTGAAAAAAGCTTCACGGGCGGCCTCGTATGACTGATTTTTACTATTCATGATGTTCCTTTGGTAATCGTTTGAGTGGTGCAGCGGTGTGACAGCACTGGAAATGTTTTTCGGGTTTGTTCCAGTGCATCAAGGTCAATGTCCGCCAGTACTACGCCTGCGCCTTTTTCGCGGACATCGCGTACCCGCCCCCAGTAATCCACGATCATGCTGTGACCGTAAGTGGTGCGCCCGCTGACATGGTAGCCACCTTGACCGGGTGCTATGACGTAGCAGAGGTTTTCGATGGCGCGGGCACGGATCAGTACTTCCCAATGGGCTTTACCCGTCAGTTCTGTGAATGCCGCTGGTATCACCAGAATTTGCGCCCCTTGTTCCGACAAACGTCGGTAGAGTTCGGGGAAGCGCAAGTCATAACAGACCGACAACCCCAGTTTTCCAAACGGGGTATCCACCACCACGGGTTTGTTGCCCGGCATCGTGGTATCGCTTTCGGTATAAACTTCCTGATTTTCGCTTAACTCGACATCGAACAGGTGAATTTTGTCGTAACGTGCCACAACCTTGCCTTTGTCATCGTACAGGATCGAAGCTGCGTATGACTTTGCCGGGTCTTCAGAACAGATCGGGATAGTGCCCGCTACAATCCATACTCCGTACTTGCTGGCTTGCTGGCTGACGAACGTCTGGATAGGGCCATTCCCAAAAGGTTCGGCAATTTTCACCCTGTCGGCTTCATCCGCACCCATCATGGCAAAGGTTTCCGGCAACACGACCAAACCTGCGCCGCGCTCTGCTGCCTCCTTGATCAAACGCCCCGCTTCCATCAGGTTGGCCGGAACGTTTGGACCTGCTGCCATTTGTAGTGCTGCGATTAGCGCCATGCGAATGTCTCCCCTTACTTGTGCGTTTATATCGGTGATGTCATTGTCTGTTCAATGCGCTAAAACATCAACATCCGTCTTTTTGAAAGGTAGTTTTAATTCGACAATTTCTGGCTTTTCCCACGCTCCTGTTACTTGGTAGCGCCAGCCACCGCCAGCCTTCAACTTGTCGGCCGCCTTTTTCTCAGTGAGGGAATTCAGCAACAACATGGCTGCACCGCCGCCTATTCCACCAACCGCAGCCCCGACTACCGGCAAAGCAGAACGCAGATTGGGTATAACCGTCAGCGTCTGGTCAAGCGTTTTACGGGCAAGATCGACCTTGCCCTGAATACCAGCAATCATCGCAGCCGCTTCAATAACTGTATCGGTGGTTTGCAACACGCCTTGATTCAGTTGAAAACTACCGGTAATGGCATCAAAGGCCACCCCTTTGCTGGTTATGTCACGAAAATCCAGCGACAAGCGTCCGGGCAAATGTTCAACATCCAGCAAGCCCAGCAAACGCCCCACACCGGGGTCGACCCCGCTCAGGCTGCCTTGGCCGAGACTGGCATGAATTTCCCCATTCAGGTTAGGCAAGGCAAAACTGAACGGTGCACCCGCCCAATGTAGCTTAGCCTCTGCCTGCAAATGCCCGCCTTCCAGCATGGCTTCCTCACCCGGTTGCGCCAACAGTTTGCCGGGCTCAGGAATAGTGGCTGTCGCGCTGATAGTAGTATGGGAAGTACCATCAGCCGCCGTATACCAGCGACCACTAGAAGAAGACAGCGCCAGTAACGGGGAACGCACTTCCAGCTTGTCGATATGCATTTCATCACGAACTTTATTCAAGCTGAGGGTCAGTTGCTCAAGTGGCAAATCACTTTTACGGCAGTTCCGACAGGTAATGCGCATCGACGGGAAGTCGCGGGGGAATAGACCCTTACCAGCCATTTTCCCAGATGTTGGCAGATGATCACCAATCTGGTCGAGATCAATACCGTTCAGGTCAAGGTTGACCCGTCCACTGGCAGGTGCATTCAAGGGCAAATGCAGGTTAACTTGCAACTTATCAGCACGTACATGAGCTTTCAATAACGTATCCGCCACCGCACTCATGCTGGCTTTACCCAATGACTGCGCCCCCAGCTTGAGATTGCCAACCTTGAGATTCGCCTGAATGTTGGGTAAGGCAAAGGCTGGTTGGCCTCCGCTGCTTGCCGTGCCCAAGCCTTGCCACGCCAACAGATCCAGTTCCGCCAATTCCCCACCGACGTGAATGCCACGCTTGGGCAAACCAATAGGCTTACCCCCCAGACTGATGCCGATTGCAGTGGGCTGTTTACCGCTACGGGGCAAACGCGCCAGAATGCCCAGTTGCTTACCCATCTCCACCCCTACACGCCAAGGTTTGGCGGAGTCAAAGGGCAATTCAAGCTGCACAGTCAAATTACGTGATTCTGCTGCTGTCTTGCCGAACGGTGGCGGCAACGCAATCGTCACGCCTTGTAACTGGCTGCGTGACTGCACCATCAGGCTACTGAGCTTACTAGCTGCGTTAGCATGACCATGATTGAACGCAGGCAGTTGCAGCGAGGTCTCAATCGCGGCTTTGCCATGCAAATATTGTTTCAAACCCGCGAGATTTTCGGGCAGAAAAACCCCTGGTTCATTGGACTGTTGCAAGCCGACACTAATCACCCCTTTGGCTTTATCGGTCTTCGCAGACAGTTTAACCGGCTGCTCACGGTATTCGCCACTAGCGCCGTCCACATCAACCCCATACTGGTCAAAGTGCACCTTACCGTTAAGTTGGGTAAAGTGCTGGTTATAATTGGGAATCGAAAAACGGTTGTCGTGCAAGCTGACCACCCCATCCACCGCGACACCTTGCTTGTCGAGCGTCTCTTTTTTCAAGGGAACATCCAGTTTCAAGTGCAAATCAGAACCACCGGAAAACTGTGCTACCTGCATAAAATCACGCAAGCTGCGCCCGATAGGTGCATCCTGCAAGTAATTCATGTGTGCCTGCAAATCCCCTTTGGTGTTCAAGTCCAGCAATAGGTGGTTATCCTTGGTATGCATATTAGGGATGCTCACACTGCCCCCCGTTACTGCCAGCGCCATCATCCGCGCACTGTGTACCGTGGCATTCATCTCGGCATTGTGGAAACGCAACTCACCCTTAACCTCGCGGGCTTCTGGCCATTCCGGCAAATACGCCAGCACCCCTTTTTCAATATCGAAACGGATGTCAAACAAGCCCGATTGCTGCTGAAACGGAAAATCTGCTGGATTCCCCCGCAACACAAATTCACCCTTGGGAACATAGCCCTGCACGATCGCGGTTTTCAGCCATTTTTCCGTATTATCGGGAACCACGGCAGGAATGTAATCCCGTACATTATCCAGCGTGCGGCGGGTAGCAAACTGCATAGTGAGGTCGATGTCAGCAGGTTTGTGAGTGGGCATTGCCAGCTTGCCTGCACCTGTCAGCTCAAGATCAGCATTACGGGCTATCAGACGCGGCATTTGCCAGTGCCAGCCGTCGGCTTGTACCTGCCAGTTCAGGTCAGCTTCCAGCGTCTCTAGCTGCAAGGTTTTTTCAAACCATTTGGGGAACTGAAGGGCGCTATCCTTGACGTTAACCTGAACCTTACCCCCTGCATTATCAGCGGCAAACGTGGCATTCACTTCCTTCAACGCGGGCACATCCGCATTGCCGTCCCACCCCAGATGAGAAATCTCGCCTTCCCCGCTAATATGCAAGGGTTTACCGACTTCCGCGTCAATGGTGGCATCCAGTTTCAGGCCACCCGCTTTCACGCCGTATGCCGTGATTAAAGGGGAAGGTAACGCCGCGAGGTTGAATATCTGGGTACGAGTATGCAACTTGCCATCCCATTGCGGCGAACCATCTGGCTTTTTGACCTGATGCAGCACCGCATCCAGCGCCAGCGAATCGCCAATGGAAGGCGGGAACAAGGCATCAGCCTGCAAGGTGATTTCATGCGGCAAAATTTCGCCCATGAATTGCAGGTCACTGAGTGATAAGGTGCGGTGGTTAGCCACGTCCATCCAGTAGACAAAGCCACTGTTAATGCTGATGCGAATCGGCGACTGGCGTTCAACATTCAAGACAGTGTTTTTCTGCCCTGGCAATGGAAAGCGCAAGCCCTGAATATCCGGCAATTCATTGGCCTTTTGGCGCAGGATGAATTCCACCCCTTCCAGCTTGACCTCGGCGGGTTGTAAACGCAGGGTGCGCAAGCTTTCACGCCAGTCCAGCGTCAAAGCCAGTTGGCGGATAAAGATAGGGGATTCGCCCGACGGCTCGGTGAGTTGCAGATTATCAATCACCCACAACAAATCATCGCCGTCACTATCCACCCGAATTTGCCCGATATTGATCTGATTGCCGACGAAATCCGACAATTCAGCCTCCAGAATGCCCTTGTAGTCGTTGACCATCGGCAACCAGAGCTGCGCAAAACCCACTAGCGCAACCAGAAAAATAGCCCAATGAAAGAAAAACGTTAGTAGTAGATAGCTGAGGCGTAATACAAAACCACCAGCCCTCCTAGAGAAGTACAACGTCGAAATGCTCCTGCGTATAAAGTGCTTCTACCTGTAAACGGATCGGAATCCCCACGAATTGTTGTAACTCAGCCAGACTGTCGGATTCCTCATCCAATAACAAATCCACCACTTCCTGCGAGGCCAGCACCAGTAATTCGCGGGCATCAAACTGGCGCACTGCCCGCAAGATTTCCCGGAAGGCTTCGTAGCACACCGTTTCCGCACTTTTAACAAAGCCGTTACCATTACAACAAGGACAAGCCTGACACAGGATATGTTCCAGACTTTCGCGGGTACGTTTGCGGGTCATTTCCACCAATCCCAGCGGGGAAACATCGCAAACATAGGTTTTAGCGTAATCACGCTCCAGTGACTTTTCCAGCAACTTCAACACCTGTTGGCGGTGGTCATGTTGCAGCATGTCAATGAAGTCGATAATGATAATGCCACCCAAGTTACGCAGCCGCAGTTGGCGGGCGATGGTTTGCGCGGCTTCCAGATTGGTGCGGAAAATGGTTTCTTCCAGATTGCGGCTACCGACAAAACCGCCGGTATTCACGTCAATCGTGGTCATGGCTTCGGTCTGATCAATGATGACATAACCGCCTGATTTTAGAGGCACCTTGCGTTGCAGGGCTTTCTGGATTTCCTCCTCAACCCCGTGCAGGTCGAAGATCGGGCGCTCACCAGGGTAATGGTCAATCACGCCCGCCAAATCGGGAATGTATTTCTCACTGAATTCAATGACTTTAGTAGCTGTTTCGCGGGAATCTATCAAGACCTTGCTGATCTTTTCCCCCACCATGTCACGCAATACCCGCAACACCAGCGGCAAGTCGGAATACACCAGCATAGGAGCGGGTGATTCCAACGAGGTTTTGGAAATGCTCCCCCAGAGTTTGCGCAAAAACTTCATGTCACGGCGCAAGTCGTCTTCGCTAATGCCTTCCGCAGCCGTGCGCACGATATAGCCTTGTTCATCGCCGAATTCAGCCCGTAACCGCTCGATGGTGGCACGCAAGCGTTCCCGCTCGGCGCCCTCTTCAATTTTGCCCGATACCCCCACATTGTTGTTGTCAGGCATCAACACCAGAAAGCGCGAGGGTATAGTAACGTGGGTAGTCAGGCGTGCGCCTTTGGTTCCCAGTGGGTCTTTGATGACCTGCACCAACAACTTTTTGCCTTCATACAACAGTTCGCTGATTTGTACGGTAGGGCGCGGAATCGTATGGCCGTGAAACTCTTCGAGCGACGGGTGTGTCAGGTCAGACGCGTGTAGGAAAGCGGATTTTTCCAGACCAATGTCGATGAAAGCAGCTTCCATCCCCGGTAATACCCGGCAGACCTTGCCTTTGTAAATATTGCCGACAATGCCTTTGCGGGAAGTACGCTCAATCAGAACCTCCTGCAAACAACCATTTTCGAGCAAGGCAACCCGTGATTCTTGCGGGGTAACGTTGATTAACAGTTCTGCGCTCATGAATCCGCCTGTGGTAATTTGTGATAATTGTTTTTCTATAATGTGTGGATGCCTGCTGCTGCCAGCAATTGCGCCGTCTCAAACAGAGGCAATCCCATTACCCCGGAATAGGAACCTTGCAAATTTTCGACGAAAACCGCGCCAAGCCCTTGAATGGCATAAGCACCCGCTTTGTCGTGTGGTTCCCCGGTTTCCCAGTATGCCAGAATTTCAGGGTCAGTGATTGTGCGGAACTTGACCACACTACGGCTCACCGCGAGCTGTACACCTGCCGTTGTCGCCAGAGCCACAGCGGTCAGGATTTCGTGCTGCTGACCAGACATTTGCCGCAACATCTGCCGGGCATGTTCAACATCACGCGGTTTCACCAAGAGTTCGCCGTTGAGAATGCCGAGGGTGTCAGAACCGAGAACGGGTAAAACGGGCGTATTCAATACGTCCCTGCGGGTATTCCAAACGGTTTCAGCTTTTAAGATAGCCAAACGTTCGACCAAGGCGGCAGGCGTTTCACCTAGCAACGGCGTTTCATCCACATCCGCCGTTTGCACCACAAAGTGCAGGCCGATCTGCGTCAGGAGTTCGCGACGGCGTGGCGAGGCAGATGCCAGAATAAACTGCGGGGCATGAACCTGCATTTAATCTCCCCGATGATAAGGGTGGTTGGTGAGGATGCTCCAAGCACGAAACAATTGCTCCGCCACCACGATACGCACCAGCGGATGCGGGAACGTCAAGGGTGACAATGACCAGCTTTGCTCGGCACGTTGCAGGCAGGCGGGCGACAAACCTTCCGGCCCCCCCACCAGCAAGCTGACATCACGACCAGACATCATCCAGCTATCGAGTTGTTGGGAAAGCTGCTCGGTAGACCACGGCTTGCCTTTCACATCCAACGTAACCACCAGATTGCCATCAGGAATAGCGGCCAGCAATTTTTCACCTTCACTCTGACGAATGCGGTTCAAATCACTGTTCTTAGTGCGTTTCTCGGCGGCAATTTCGCGGATCAACACTTGGCACTGGGGTGGCATCCGACTAGCATATTCTTCCGTGCCAGTGTTCACCCACCCCGGCATTTTCGTGCCAATCGCTAGCAAGTGAATGCGCACTTAGTCGACTTCGTTTTCAGAAGCAGTGGCAGCATCCAACATGCCGGGGCGGAATTGTGGCAGACCTTCGCCCACTTCCCAGAGCTTTTCCAGATTATAGTAGTCACGGGTGCTGGCGAGCATGACGTGCAAAATAATGTCATTCAAATCCAGCAACACCCAGTCAGACTGGTTATCGCCTTCGATGCCCAGCGGTTGCACACCTGCCTGTTTCACAGCAAGCTCCACCGAGTCGGCGAGGGATTTCACGTGGCGGTTAGAGTTGCCCGTAACAATCACCATCATATCGGTAATGGCTGATTTGCCACGTACATCAATCGTCTTGATGTCTTGGCCTTTCATATCATCCAGGGTTTGTACGACTAATTGTTTAAGTGTCTCAAGTTCCATTAATTTTTTCGCAGTAAAGTTGATGTCGTTGAATAGAATCCAGCACGCTGTCTGGTAACAAATATCGAGGGGATTTTCCCTGTTTCAATCGTTCACGCACCTGTGTTGCGGAAATATCCAGTGCGGTTACGGGTAACAGGTAAATCCTGCCTGCGGGTGTGGTGCATAACTCGGCGGGGTTTGCGCTTAGATAAGGCTCATACCAATCGTCAGGGGGCAGACTATACCCCGGACGGTGCACCACGACCAGATGCGCAAGCCCTAAAATTTCATCCCAACGATGCCAGCGCTGAAAATGCAGGAACGCATCAACACCCAAGGCAAAAAGAATCGGGCGCTCAGTGCCCATTTCATCACGGAACGATTGCAAGGTATCAATGCTGTAAGAATGCCCTTCACGCCGCAATTCACGGTCATCCGCCTGCAAACGCGGCTCAGAAACCAGCGCCATTTGCAGCATAGCCAAGCGTTGTGCCGGGCTAGCCACCGGCTGCGGGCGATGCGGTGGCACATTCCCCGGAATCAGGCGCATGTCAGCCACGCCAAAATGCTCCGCCACCTCCAGTGCCGTGCGCAAGTGAGCGTAATGAACCGGGTCAAATGTGCCGCCAAGAATACCAATCATCTCGCGATTATAACAGCATGACAGCAGACTGGCACGGCATACCACAACAGGGTTATTGGCAGCTCAACCCCTTAGCGCCGATAATCTTGACTCATTCCATAGGAAATCGGTACACACCTTGCAGCTTTCCAACGAAGACAACCTGCGGCTCAACGTCCTGCTTGCACAACCATTACAGGCCGTGCGCATCAACGAGTCCACCATGACCGTCCACGCCCTGACCGACAAGGGTGAAGCCAAAGTGCGCCTCAACCCCACCGCACGTGATGAGCAATACCTACGCTGGGTACGCGAACTCTTGTCAATGAAAGTCACCGGCTCACCCGGCGGCTACCCGATTTTCCTGAAGCGCTGGACACGCATGGGGCACGCCCGTAACAACCTCGCACAAATGCTGTTGCTCGGCGAACCCGAAGCCGTCGCTGCCGTGGTCTACACTCCCGGCCTAAGCCACGACATCGCCCGCCGCGCGTGGTGGGCAAGCCCCAGCTCCACCAACGCCCGCTGCTTGCTGGAAAACCCGGAAGTCGTCAACGGCGAACTTGGCAAGGAACTCACCGCCTATTTGCTCGAATTCCTGCCTTTTGAAGAAGTGCAACTCGACGTAGTAGACACTGTGCGCCTGTGCCTGCAAGGTGAACTGGTTTCCGCCGAAGAACGCGAGAAACTCTGGAGTCGCGCCAAACGCAAAAACCCCTTCTACATTGGCTTCCTGCACGCTGATGCTGCGTACATTCCCTTACCCGACAAGCCGCATCGTCAGCACGCCGATGTTAGCGCACAACTGGCGGCATTGATCGAAACCAGCAACCCTTACGCCAACGCGTTTGCCAGCACGCTCAGCAATACCGGGCAAAACTGGTTACGCGCCTTGCAACTGGCCATGGAAAAACCCGTGGATCAGGAAGTGGTCATTTCGCTATTCATCGCCATCAGCAAACGCTTCCCGTTACCACTGCCGGAGCGCCGAGGCGTGCGCGAACTCAGCAGCGCCCTGCAACGTGCCGAACAGTTTTGCCACAGCGATGATTGCCCAGCAGAGGTAAAAGCCGTGCGTGACACCTTGAATCCTGCGACCTTGCCCCTATTTAAGGCTATGTTAATATTGGCGCAAATGGGGGAAGATTCTCTTATCCCGTATTTTGGTGGCAATGACTCGGTAGGTTCCGTGATGCGTAAACGTCTCGAACCGCTAACCCAGCCCTTGCTTGCCCAAACCACTCTTTTACTGAAATAGGTAAATACACATGCCCTACTACGTTTTCAAAATCACCCAGCCCAACCCGATGATTAAAAATCTGGATCTAAAACAAGCCTGCGAAGCCTACCCGGAAGCGCGTGAACTGGCGCGGAGTCTGCGTGCACAACAGGAGCCGGGTGACAAAGCCATCGTCAAAATCGTGTTCGCTGCCAGCCAGCTCGAAGCCGAAGAAAACCTGCACGAAACCCGTGAAAAACCCATCCTGATGGAATGGGAAAAGTAAGCCGCTAGCCCTATGGACGAAGACCAATACCGCGCCGTTTACCACGAACTCAACGCCAACCGTTGCGTGTTTGAAAAAGCGCTCAACAATCGCCGCTGTGATTGCAGCCGTCACGAACGGTTTTTGCTGGCAACGCGTGAAGCTGTGGGGTGCAAGTCGGCAACCAGTCTTGCCAACTGCACGGTATTTTTGGACACATTGCGTGAAAAATCCCGCTTTGCCCTGCGTGAAACCCTGATTGACGGCCCACTACCGCACAATAAGGAACTCAAAGTGCAGGCTGGCGGCACATTAGCCCTGCAACAGCACCTTTTTCCTGAGCAAATAGCGGAAAAAACCACGCAGGACATCTATGAATTGGTCAACATCGCACTGTCAAAATACGTTAATATTGCCGATTTTCCGTATGGCGAACTGGTCAAAGGTGTCGTCCACTACGAAAGCCGCCCCAAACGCGGCAAGTAAAGCAAGTCAACATACCCAGTTTTAGGTGACAAATGGATCGTTTTCCCGTCTTTCTCGACCTACATAACCGCCCTTGCCTCGTTGTTGGCGGTGGCAAAGTAGCAGAACGTAAAGTAGACAGCCTGCTCAATGCTGGAGCAGCACTCACGCTGGTTTCCCCTGAGATAACGGCAGAAATGGACATTATCATCAGTGGGCAAAACGTCCAGCACCATGCGCGTCTGTTTACCGACAACGATATTAACGGGCAATTCCTCGTCGTCGCCGCCACCAACAATCCCGGTGTAAATGCACACATTGCCAGCCTTGCTGATGCGCGAAATGTGCCCGTTAACGTGGTGAATGACGCATCCGTGGGCAGTTTCATCATTCCCTCGGTCGTCGACCGCTCCCCCGTCACCATTGCCATCTCCACGGGTGGCGCATCGCCCGTCTTGGCGCGGCAATTGCGGATGCGGCTGGAAACCATGATTTCCCCACAATGCGGCGAACTCGCAGGCATTACCGAAGAATACCGCGACATCGTGAAAAAGCGCCTGCCGGAAGCACAGCGCAAAACCTTCTGGGAACAAGCCCTGAAAGGCACCTTCGCCGAGTTGGTGTATGCCGGGCACGAAGACGATGCCCGCCGCCTGCTGGATGAAATGCTGGCTGCTTATCCCAACGGCAAAACCATGGGCGAAGTGTATCTGGTTGGTGCAGGCCCCGGCGACCCGGATTTGCTCACCTTCAAAGCCCTGCGCCTGATGCAACAAGCCGACGTGATGGTGTATGACCGTCTGGTTTCCAAGTCGATTCTGGACATGGCTAACCAACGCGCCGAACGCATTTACGTGGGCAAAGAAAAAGCCAATCACGCCGTTCCACAAGATAAAATCAACGACTTGCTAGTGGAACTTGCCAAACAAGGTAAGCGCGTATTGCGTTTGAAAGGTGGCGACCCGTTCATCTTTGGGCGCGGTGGCGAAGAAATCGAAACGTTGGCGGAAAACGGCGTACCGTTCCAAGTTGTACCGGGGATTACTGCCGCTTCCGGCTGCTCGTCTTATGCAGGCATCCCGCTCACCCACCGCGATTACGCGCAATCTTGCACCTTCGCCACCGGGCATTTGAAAGACGGCACGATTGATTTGAACTGGGCGCAATTGTCCCAACCAAATCAAACCGTGGTGTTTTACATGGGCTTAACCGGCATCGAAGTCATCAGCCAGAAATTGCAAGCATTCGGGCGTTCCGGTGACACGCCAGCAGCCCTGATTGAGCAGGGCACGACCCGTAACCAGCGTGTCCACATCGGCACGGTGGCAACCTTGCCACAACTGGTGAAGGACAGCGGGGTACGCGCCCCTACCCTGACGATCGTCGGCGAAGTCGTCAACCTGCACGACAAACTGCACTGGTATGAACCGCAACGCCACGTCATCGCCAGCGAATTCAGTCGCAACCCACCTGTGGAGGCATAAGCCATGTCAGAAACCCGCATCAACGTTGAAACCTTCAAGCAAAATCTACATGCTGTTGCGCAACCCGACTTCAAGCACAATATGGGCACCGAAGGCAGTTGCTCGGAAAACGAACCCTATGCCCTGCAAGTCATTGATGACAGCATGGAACCGGAATTCGCCAAAGGTTGCGTCATCGTCATCGACCCGACCGGCATTGTGCGTGACGGTGCGTATGTATTCGCCGTGGATAACAAGGATGAATACATCTTCCGGCAGCTCCGCATTATCGAAGGCAAATACATCCTGACCGCGCTTCACGAAGATTACGAAGCCATTGAAATCAATGGGATGAAGCAGATTATTGGTGTCATCACCCAACGTGCGGGCAAGCGCCGCTCTTACCACAAGTGGTACGACAAATGACCGTTATGTATGGCATCCCCAATTGCGACACCGTGAAAAAAGCCCGTGCATGGTTAGGTGAACGTGGCATTGAATACACCTTCCACGACTTCCGCAAAGACGGTGTGAACCCGGTATGGCTACGTGCTTGGGTGGATGAATTTGGCTGGGAAACGCTGGTCAACCGCAAAGGCACCACCTGGCGAAAACTGCCGGAAGAAACCCGCGACAACATGGATGAGGCCATTGCCCTCGCCGTGATGGAAGAACTGCCGTCGATCATCAAACGTCCGCTGCTCGATTTGGGGTCACGCCACATCGTCGGTTTTTCACCCGATACTTACCGCCAACTCTTTCAAAACTAAAACACGGGATTTTGTTAATGTCCGCTACCCTCGATCTTGCTATCGACCTGATTTCACGCCCCTCCGTCACCCCGCTGGATGAAGGTTGCCAACAATTACTGGCTGATCGCCTTGCACCGTTAGGTTTCGTTGCCGAACATCTGCGCTTTGGTGACGTGGATAATATCTGGCTACGGCGCGGCACGACTTCCCCGGTATTTTGCTTTGCCGGGCATACCGATGTTGTACCGACAGGGCCATTGGATGCGTGGGATAGCCACCCGTTCCAACCGGAAATCCGTGACGGGATGCTCTACGGGCGTGGCTCGGCGGATATGAAAGGCAGCATTGCCGCATTCGCGATTGCTTGCGAAACCTTCGTGCGCGAAAACCCCAACCATCAAGGTTCGATTGCGTTTTTGATCACCAGTGACGAAGAAGGCCCTTCTATCAATGGCACAGTCAAAGTCGTCGAATGGCTGGAACAACGTAACGAGAAAATCGACTGGTGTCTGGTAGGCGAACCTTCCAGCACCTGTTGCGTAGGCGATGTGGTGAAAAACGGGCGACGCGGGTCGCTCAATGGCATCTTGACCGTGATTGGTCAGCAAGGGCATGTGGCCTACCCACATCTGGCGGATAACCCAATTCACCGCGCAGCACCTGCCTTGGCAGAACTGGTGAGCATTGAATGGGATAAGGGCAACGAATTTTTCCCACCAACCAGCTTCCAGATTTCCAATATCAAGGGGGGCACGGGTGCGAACAACGTAATCCCGGGAACGATGACGGTGGAATTCAACTTCCGCTTTTCGACCGAGCAGACCGAAGCAAGCTTACGTGAACAGGTGGAAGCGATTTTCCAGCGCCACGGCTTCAAGCATGAACTGAAGTGGACATTATCGGGGAATCCGTTTTTGACAGCGCGGGGCGATTTGGTCACGGCAAGCGTAGCTGCTATTCAGGCAGTCAACGGGGTAAGCACCGAACTGTCAACCGCAGGCGGCACATCCGACGGACGTTTCATTGCGCCCACCGGTGCACAGGTCATGGAGCTAGGCCCCGTCAATAAAACCATTCACCAAATCAATGAGTGCGTTGCGGTCGATGACCTGAACGCACTCACGATTATCTACCAGAAAATCCTGGAACGTTTATTGCCGGAAGCGAAGGGCTAGCTGCATTATTTGAAGGTTTTACGCGGACGCCCACGCTTGCGCTGGGTTATCTGCCCTTCTTCCAGTTCCGCCGTTGCCCAATCCGTGAGGCTTTTATGGATGTGTTCTGCTACGACGTGTAGACGCTCCTCCAAAGCCGCCCGGAAGAAGGATTCGCGTTGTTCACTAGCCCGCAGGGCTTCGCGTAACTCGCGCACTTCTTCCTTGTAGTTAGCATCCATCTCGTCAAGCTGGCTGCGCAACTGGGTTATTTTATGGGTCAGCTCATCGCGGATTTTACGCTTCTCATCCGCTGCCTGTGACCGTACATCAGCCAACGTACTTGACGTTGCCCCTTTGGGTCTTCCCCGCCCGCGCTTGTTAGACGCATCATCAGTCTGCATGGGTGTATGACCTGTTTCGTTGTCTTGACTGTTGTTGTGTAAAGCCGTCATGCCTGACATTCCATTCATATAATCAGCAGTTCTCACTGTATTCTCCCTCACAAGAACAAATAAGTTGTTGCTTGATACCGACCATTCAAACAAGCATTATCTGAATAATTATTCAACATTTCAAGATGATATTTGAAATTTATCCAAAAATAAATAATTTTATTCACTTGAAGGGTACAATAATCGCACCAACAATCTTTGTGCCGATGTTTCTGTTTAAGTTATCTATCGCAAGTTTTCGTAGGTTACACTTTTTTTTGTTACGGTTTCAATCAAAAAGAACTTTTTAAGGGATATTTTCCATTGAGTCCAAGTGCATTGTGTGCGATGTTAGGGCGCTTTAAATGCTGCATGGAAAGCATGGTAAACCGACTACAACAGCATTGCTTACGTGGTGTACTATTTGGCCTAGCCTGTAGCCCCTCCACCTTATTTGCCCAAACTGAATGGATGGCCTGCCCCGTACCTGAGGTAGCCGCTGCCAAGGGTGTGCAACGCCCGGCAAATCTGCCCCCCCAAGCCGTTTATATCGAAGCAGACTCAGCACTGTTCCGAGACACGGGCGTCTCCACCATGAGCGGCAACGTGCATGTTTCGCAGGCAAACAGGCGCTTACAGGCCGATGAAGCCAGTTACGAACAACCCGCAGGCATTGTCAGCGGCTCCGGCAACGTCAGCTTCAGCAGTGACAATATGCAGGTGCGCAGCAGCAAGCTCCGCTACAACCTTACCCAGAACACCGGGGAAATGCGTGAGGCGGAATACCATCTGAGCCAAGCTGACGGACAAGGTTTCAGCAAGCGCGTGGTACAGGAATCCCCCAACCTGACCCGCATGGAAGATTCCACCTACACCACCTGCCCGGTCGAGAAACCAGACTGGAGCCTCAACGCCAAAACCATCACGCTGAACCACGCCGAGGAACGCGGCACTGCCCGTAACGCCACCCTAAAAATCCGCGATGTGCCGGTATTGTATTTGCCCTATTTCTCGTTTCCACTGACCGATGCTCGCAAATCAGGCTTCCTCTGGCCGGTCATCGGCACCAATACGAGCTCTGGCTTGCAACTCAGCACACCTTATTACTGGAACCTTGCCCCCAACTATGACCTCACCCTGACGCCAACCTTGTTGAGCCGTCGTGGCCTGCAACTGGGCGGTGAATTCCGCTACCTGACACCCAAGCATAAAGGCACGGCCTCTTACGTTTTACTCCCCAAAGACAATGCCAGCGACAAGGACAACCGTTTTTACTTCAATGTCAACAACGACACCCGATTGGGGGAACTTTCCAGCCTGCAACTCAAGGCAGAAGGCGTGTCAGATGACCAGTATTTTGTGGATCTCGGCAATTCACTGGCAGCCACCAGCGTCGTCAATCTGGAACGACGACTGGAATACCGCACCGCAGGCAGCAACTGGTCTTTTTCCAGCCTACTGCAAAACTATCAAGTATTGGATGGTGGCACTGCCCCCCACGCGCGCTTGCCCCAATTACTGCTGAGCTATAACCCGCCACAGAAAAGCAACGGCCTGAACCTGAAAGCAGAAACCGAATACACCAACTTTACTGGCAGTAAAACCGAAACCAACGGCAAGCGTCTGGATCTGATGACGCGAGTCAGCAAGAAATTCTCCACTGATGCCGCTTACGTCAAACCCTCGCTGACGTTTCGCCACACCGAATACGCGCTGGATGATGCCAATAACACCCAGATCAGCCGCTCATTACCGACTGCCAGCGTGGATTCAGGGCTATTCTTTGAACGTGAAATCAAAGAAGGGCGCTACATCCAGACACTGGAACCGCGCTTGTTCTACACTTACACGCCCTACCGTGACCAAAGCAATATCCCGGTGTTTGACTCTTCAGCACGCAGCCTGAGTTACAATCAGCTTTTTTCCGAAAACCGTTTTACCGGCAAAGACCGTATCGCGGATACCAACCGTTTATCGGCCTCGATTTCCACCCGCATCCAGTCTCCCAAGGATGGTCGCGAACTGTTCCGCGCCAGTATCGGGCAGATGTATCACTTCGATGACCGCAAAGTCACCTTGCCTGACACCGCTGCCTTAGAAGGCGACCGCTCCGAGTTGATTCTGGAAGCGGCGGGTGAAATCAACCCCCGTACCCGCATCAGCACCACCGCTTACTGGGACAGTGAAGAGAAAACCGTGAATGCTGGAGAAGTCCGCGTACACTACAAAGATGACAAAAAACGTGTCCTCAATGTTGGCTATGCCGAGCTTAAAGATGAATTCAAATCGGCGAATTTATCGTTTGCCGTTCCCATCAATAACAACTGGAAGGCCGTAGGTGCGTGGGAACGTGACTTGAAAAATAACCGTGACCTGGAAACCGTGATCGGTGCAGAATACGAAAGCTGCTGCTGGAAAACCCGCGTCGCCAGCCGTAATTATTTGCTTACCGACAACACCACCCGTGACAACGCCGTGTTTGTCGAGCTGGAGCTGAAAGGACTGGGTAACTTTGGCAGTGGGACACGTGACCTGCTGCAAAACCGAGTGTATGGATATGAATAAACCAACGTTTGCCCTTGTACTGGCGCTGTTACTCCAACCTGTTTGGGCTGATAACGGCGGCACGGCACTCGACCAGATTGCCGCTGTCGTCAACAGCGATGTCATCATGATGAGCGAAGCCCAGAAACGCGCACAAATCATGCGCTCTTCCAGCAAAGCTGCCGACAGCCTGTCGCCACAGGATCTGCTCAAACAAGCTGTCGACAGCCTGATTCTGGAAAACCTGCAAATCCAGAAAGCGGAAGCGGCGGGTATTCAGATTGATGACGTCACCCTCAACAAGACCGTTGCGGGGGTTGCCGCCCAGAACAAATTGAGCCTGCCCGCTTTCCAGCAAGCCCTGCAACAGGAAGGCATCGACTACGCCGAATTCCGCGAACAAACCCGCCGCAAACTCATGGCAGATACGCTGCGGAAACGTGAGGTGCAAAGCCGGGTAAAAACAGACGACCCGCAAGCTGCCAGCGCTCAGGCTGATGAACAATATCAGGCATGGTTACAGGAACTGCGTAATGACGCTTATGTGGAATACCGCATTCCGGTTGCCCCTAGCGGTCTGACTTTGCAATAAGCGCAGGCATCATGGAAAATCACAAGCTACGCATCGCCATTACAGCGGGGGAACCTGCCGGGATTGGCTCTGACATCATCCTGACCCTGCTGCAACAGCAACAATGGCCAGTCGATTTGGTGGTGATTGCTGACCCTGCGGTCTTGCGTGACCGCGCCCGGCAACTCGGCATCAGCCTGCGGCTACGCCCCTACACCCCCGATGAAGACCAACGGCCTTGCAACGCGGGGGAATGCTTCATCCTGCCCATCGCTTGTGCAGAGCCTGTCGAAACTGGCGTGCTCAACCCGGCGAATGCAGAATACGTGCTGCAAACCCTGCGACGGGCAACAGCGGGCTGCATGAGTGGCGAATTCGCAGCCATGGTTACTGCCCCCTTGCACAAAGGCATCATTAATGACGCGGGTATCCCGTTTACCGGGCACACTGAATTTCTGGCGGAACTGACTGACACCCCGCTGCCGGTGATGATGCTAACGGCGGGGACGCTGCGGGTAGCATTAGCAACCACGCATGTGCCACTGGGCATGGTCAGTTTCCTGATCACCCAAGACTTGTTGGAAGATGTATTGGTTATCCTGCATCGTGACTTGCAAGAAAAGTTCGGCATCGCCGACCCGCATATTCTGGTTTGTGGGCTTAACCCCCATGCCGGTGAGGGCGGGCATCTGGGTATGGAAGAGATAGATGTCATCATCCCGACGATTCAACGCTTGCAACAACGTGGTATGAAACTGACTGGCCCGTTACCGGCTGATACCCTGTTCACCCCCCGGCATTTACAAGGGGCGGATGCGGTATTGGCGATGTATCACGACCAAGGCTTGCCCGTACTCAAGTACGCGGGATTTGGCAAAGCCATCAACATTACCTTGGGATTGCCCATTATCCGCACCTCGGTGGATCACGGCACGGCACTGGACTTGGCAGGCACTGGTAAAGCCGAAACCGGCAGCTTACGTGAAGCCATCGAACTTGCTGTGCAGTTGGGAAGAAACAAACAGCAGGACAGAGATTGACATCCTCCTCGCCCTAAAGGACGAGGATTCCTCCAGCGAGACGGCAATGTCCTGCCGCGAGAATATTCCGTGCTGCATTGACATCTCTGTCGTGCAGTGTGCCACAGTCGACACACGTCCATTCCCTTATTCCAAGTCCTGCTCTACCTTTCGGACTGTTGACAGAAATGCTTCCGCAACACGAACAGACTTGGGTACTGTACGCTTCGTTGACGTCGAGAAACACGCCTTGCATCGCTTTCGATTTTGCATCAAGTTGTGTTTTCAGCATTGACCACCCGGCATCCAATACAGACTTAGCCATATTGGTTTTGACGAGCGCCTTGCTGCTGACGTTGCCGACAACGATCAATGCGTTTTCACGCACCAGCTTGGTGGTGAACTTGTGCAGGTGGTCAGCCCTGCGGTTTTTAACCTTGGCGTGGATAGCCTTGACGCGCTGCTTTTTGTTGGCGCGTTGGGCTACCGCCAGTTGCTCTTCAGCGTTGCGGTAGAATTGCTTTGACTCCAGCTTGTCACCATTACTGCAAGTGGCGGTGTCTTTCAGGCCAAGGTCAATACCCACTTCACCGCGTCCTGATACTTCAACGACGGGCACTTGCACCACGACATTGAAGTACCAACGTCCACGGGAATCCTCAGTAAACGAGCCTGAGCGAAAAGCATATTGCGACAGGCTGTAG
This sequence comes from Thiothrix litoralis, assembly GCF_017901135.1. Taxonomy (NCBI): domain Bacteria; kingdom Pseudomonadati; phylum Pseudomonadota; class Gammaproteobacteria; order Thiotrichales; family Thiotrichaceae; genus Thiothrix; species Thiothrix litoralis. The sequence goes on from NZ_CP072801.1 coordinate 2,012,510, forward strand.
CTATCCCACACTTTGAAAAAGTGCTTGTTGTAGCGGACTTGTCCATTCTTCCAAGTAGCAGCACCCAACTTGAACGGTATCCAGCCCAACGAGCGACGACTCCGACCTGATACACGCCAGCGTAGCTTGTCCGTCTTGAACTGCCTTCGGGCTTTCGCATGTGCCTCAGTGACTTCCTGCACCGTCTGCGAGTGAATGGTGAAACCGCGTGCCTTCTTGAAAACTGCTTGGCTTTTGGCAAGGTCGAATGCCGTGAAGTGGTTACGAATCCAGCCAACACCGGGAACTGGAACGTAGCTGTAGTCTGCGGTAGTCGCATTGGCTTCATTCCAAATTTGGTTACACTCGAACGCCCACTGCCGAAGCACTGGGGCGTGTTTGTCCTTGATGCGGACTTTGAGTGTTTTCAAGATGGTGGTTTCTGCATTCATGCAGTATATTTTACAGTTAATTGTTCAAGGCTGATACATACCGAGAGCTGAAGAAAGCAGCTATTGATGAAGGCATCCCATTCACACGGATGATTGATGTATTGCTTGATCTATACAAAAAAGAGAAAGCCAAAGACGCTTATATCCCCGCCGTAAACGACGAGGTTTTACGCGAGTCATGATAAAAGAGGGCACCCCGAAGGATGCCCAACCGCTAGGAGGATACCGACGACACCTGTTCCAGAAGTGTTGCGGGTATCATCCTTGCAAGACAACCTGTTGGTCGCTATAGATGCTACATTGGTTCATTCTAATATTCATATATTTTGTTAATTAGAATATAATTTAATACTAATGTATCTTGTAGAATAACGCAAGTGTCTTGTCAAGAGGTTTATCGTGTCCAACAAACAACAATTTCTGATCGTCGCCGCCCTGTTTCTCGGCCTAGGGCTACTGTGGTTCCTGAAGCAAGACCCGGCGCTCAACTACCTGAATGCCGCTCTGAAAGCCGATACCGAGTTGCAAGCCTACCCCTACCAATTTCGTGCTCTCAAGATAGACAAGGGTATTGCCACTCTGACCACGCCGCGCTCTCCCGAAGTGTCCGTGCTGCAATTTCTCAAGATTGCCCAACCGACACTGGATACCAGCAACCCCGATAGCCCCGACATGATTGCTGCCCAAAAAGCCTTGGCGCATGTGCAGGAAAAGGCGGGCAAACTGGCGAAAGCGCAGGAAGGGGTCACGGAAGTGCAATGGGAAATCGACCGCAGTTGGTATGCCAGCCACGGCCTGATTGTTGAATAGGCGCTAAACCGCTAACGCCCGCCCACCCAGCAACAACGCCAATTCCAGCATCTCATCCCACAAGCGTTGCGGGTGGCGGGAAACATCCTGCCCTACCCCTTTGCTGTGCTGATCCAAGCGTGTTGCCAGATCGAATAAATGGTTCCAGTCCGCTGCCGCCATACGCCGCAAAGCTGTCAGGAACAGGTTCTGGCGGGTTTTCGGCATCCGCATCAACAGCGCCTGATTGGAGGCATTATTGCGCACATTTTCACAGCCCATGTAAAGCTGGCGTAGCAAGTCAGCCAGCGCCCATACCAGTAACGGTGTCGCGGTATCCTCTTCCTGCAATACCAACATAATGTGGCGGATGCGGCGGGCATCCTGCGACAAGATAGCCTCGGCAAGATCAAACACACTGAAGCGTGAATTATCCGCCACCACCGCCATGATATTTGCTGCCGTCAGTGGGCGATTGCCATACAGCAACACCAACTTGCCGATTTCCTGTACCGCTGCCAGCAAATTCCCTTCCACCCGCTCGGTCAAGTAACGCACCGCTTCAGTATCCGGCTGCAAACCGGCCTGTTTCATGCGCCGCGCAATCCACGCCAGCGTTTGCGCCGGGGATAAATCCCACACCTGTACCACCACCCCGGCTTGTTCGACCTTTTTCACCCACGCGGCATTTTTGCACGCCTTGTCGAGCCGACCGCTTTGGATCAGCAAAATCTTGTCCGGCGGCAGGTAATCGAGGTAATGCTGCAATGCCTTAGTGCCGGATTGCCCCGCTTTACAGGTCGGCATCCGCACATCCAGCAGTTTTTTGTCAGAAAACAGCGACAGCGCTCCGGCAGCGTCATACAACGCCCCCCAGTCAAACTGGGCATCCACCGTAAACACATCGCGCTCACTGAACCCCTTCAGCGCCGCCGCTTTACGGATGGCATCAGCCGTTTCCATTACTTGTAACGGTTCATCACCGCTGATCAGGTAAACCGGAGCGAGCGGATGGCGAAGGTGTTCTTCAATCTGTTCAGCGCGGACTTGCATGAGTATTGTTTGGTCTCCCAAAAAAGAAAAATACTAGCACATCCGGTTTTTTAAGTGGTTTTTGTTTAGAATCCTCACATCAATGACCTCATCGGCTGACCACACACGAAACACCCATGAAAAGTATCTATTTTTACAACATTTTATTGGCGATGACTCTACCAGCCGGGCTGAGTTTCGCCGCTGAAACCGGCAAAACCGACGCCATCTGCGCGTCGCAAGTCTTGCTGCCTGCGCTATTCCGCCCCAGCGCAGAAAATGTCACAGTATACGAACCCAGTACTCGCTATAGCACCATTCCCGTACAAATGGGCTACGGCGAACGCAAAGTGAAAGTGGCAGATGCTTACGTCATTTACGAAACCATTCCTGCCACTTTTGGCGAAGTCACCGAAAGCATCGAAGTGGCACGCGAACGGGTGGAAATCACCACCCTGCCCGCCACCTACCGCACCGAAACCAAGCGCGTCAAAGTCAAGGATGCCACTCAGCGCTGGAACCCGGTATGCCCAGCAGTTGTCGCAAGTGAGCAAAGCATTCCGGCACATTGCCTGATCAACGTACCGGCGGTATACACCGACGTCACCCGCGAAGTCATTGATGTCCCCGCCCGCACCATCAAAAAAGTCATTCCCGCCCGCACCGAAACCATCACCCGCAAGGTCGTACTACAACCCGCCCAAGTGATCCGCCGTGAAATTCCTGCCAAATACCGCATGGTAAAACTGGCAAAGGTGGAACAAGGCGCCAAAGTCAGCACCACCCAGCAGCCCGCACGGGTTCAAGCCATCCTCTCACAGCAAACTTTGCGATCGGAACGGATTGTGCAACGCCCTGCACTGTGTGAACCCACGGTTAGCCCGAGCACCATCCTGAGGCTACAACAACATTTGCAACAAGGTGGCTATTACCAAGGCACGCCCGATGGCATTCTTGGCCCCAAAACCCGTGCCGCCTTGACCCGCTTCCAGGAAGACCATCAGCTTGCCAGCGGTGCCATCACGGTGGAGACCCTGCAAAAATTACAGCTCCAATAGAGACGTGCGGGGATTTCCTGCTAAACTCGCCGCTACTTAAAAAATATTAGAAACATAAGGAGTCATCATGTCAGAACAGAGCGGAATCCTGATCGGCAAAGGCGAAACGCAGGTTTTCTTGAACCCGCGTTTTGCCAACCGTCACGGCCTTATCGCAGGCGCTACGGGCACAGGCAAAACCATTTCCCTGCAAGTATTGGCGGAAGGTTTATCGCGTATCGGCGTACCCGTATTCTTGGCTGACATTAAAGGCGACCTTACTGGCATTGCTGTTCCCGGCACACCCAACCCCAAAGTCGATGAGCGTGTGGCCAAAATCGGCATTGAAGATTTCCGTTTTGAAGGCCATCCCACCGTCATTTGGGATTTATCCGGGGAACGTGGGCATCCAGTGCGTGCCACGATTTCCGATATGGGGCCTTTGCTACTGGCAAGCTTGCTCGACCTCAACGACACCCAAGAAGGCGTCTTGAACATTGCCTTCAAAGTGGCTGATGACCAAGGCATGTTGCTGCTGGACCTGAAAGACTTACGTGCCATGTTGCAACACCTCGGTGAAAACAGCAAAGCCCTGAGTAACAGCTATGGCAACGTCAGCTCCGCCTCCATCGGCGCGATTCAGCGCCAGCTACTGATACTGGAACAGCAAGGTGCCGATCAGTTTTTCGGCGAGCCAGCACTGGATTTGTGGGACTTCATGCGCACCGGAGCCAACGGCTACGGCAATATCAACATTCTCGCCGCAGACCGTCTGATCAACACGCCGCGCCTGTACGCCACGTTCCTGTTGTGGTTGCTCTCAGAACTGTTTGAAAACCTACCTGAAGTCGGCGACATGGATAAGCCACGTTTGGTATTCTTCTTCGACGAAGCCCATCTGCTGTTCAACGGTGCACCCAAGGCACTGGTGGATAAAGTCGAGCAAGTCGTCAAACTGATCCGCTCCAAAGGCGTGGGCATTTACTTCATTACCCAAACTCCGTTGGATGTGCCCGAATCCGTACTAGGACAACTCGGCAACCGCATCCAGCACGCCCTACGGGCCTTCACCCCTCGCGACCAGAAAGCGGTGCGCACCGCTGCCGAAACCTTCCGCCAAAATCCCAACATCAACACTGCTGAAACCATCATGCAAATGGGGGTTGGTGAAGCACTGGTTTCCGTGCTGGATGACAAGGGTATTCCGGGCATCGTGCAACACACTATTATCAGCCCGCCACACTCGCGCATTGGCCCGCTCACCGATACCGAGCGTGCTGATCTCCTGCGCACCAGCCCCTTTGCAGGCCGCTACGACACCATGATAGACCGCGAATCGGCTTACGAACTCCTGCAAAAACGTGCCGAAACGGCAGCGGCAGAAACGGCCGAACAGGAAGCCCAGATGGCAGCTCAAAAAGCCACACGCACCAGCAACAGCCGTGCTCCCCGTGAACCTGAGAGTCTATTCGGTAGTCTTGGTGAAACCTTCGTGAAGAACGCGGTAAAAGCAGCCACATCCAGTGCCGGACGACGCATTGGTACACAAATCGTGCGCGGTATTCTTGGCTCCCTATTCAAAGGACGCTAAGCATACGCTTTGATAATAGGCGCGATAAATCACGCATTTTCGCGCCCAATTGCTGCATATCCCCGCCGTTCGGTGTAGAATCTTCTGTTTTACGGTTATCGACAGCAAAGGTAGATTTCAATGGCAAGCATTCTTTTGCTCAATGGACCCAACCTGAACTTGCTAGGCAAGCGCGAACCGGGTCATTACGGCAACATGACATTGGCTGATATTGAAGAACGTCTAACAACGTTAGCAAGTCAGCAACACCAAACATTAGATTGCTACCAAAACAACTCGGAAGGCGCATTAGTTGATCGAATCCACCAGGCGCTCGTTGAGCAGGTGGACTTCATTCTGATCAACCCCGGCGCTTATACCCATACCAGCATCGCCTTGCGAGATGCCTTACTCGGTGTTGCCATACCGTTTATCGAAATACACCTGTCCAATGTGCACCGCCGGGAACCTTTCCGCCATCACTCCTATCTTTCCGATATAGCGGAAGGCGTTATCCTTGGGCTTGGCACATTGGGCTATGAACTCGCACTGTATGCCGCCATACAGAAACTCAATAAACACGACAGGGCATTAACCCATGATGGACGTTCGTAAAATACAAAAATTGATCAGTCTGCTGGAAGGCAGCGATGTCGCTGAAATCGAAATCAAGGAAGGTGAAGACTCGGTTCGCATCAGCCGCGTCAACTCAGGCATGACACTGTCAGCCGCACCACAGCAATACTACGCCCCCCAGCCACAGGCAACATTATCAGCCGCTGCACCGGCGGCTGCTGAGCCAGTCGCCCCTGCTGCCCCTTCAGGCCACGTTGTCGAATCACCTATGGTCGGCACTTTCTACCGCGCCTCCTCACCCACCGCCAAATCGTTTGTCGAAGTCGGGCACAGCGTCAAGGTAGGCGATACCCTGTGTATCATCGAAGCCATGAAAATGCTCAACCAGATCCAATCCGATGCATCCGGCATCGTGAAAGCCATTCTGGTCGACAATGAACAGCCTGTCGAATTCGGACAACCGCTGTTCATTATTGAATAACATTTGCACTTGGCCAACACCTGCGAGGTGACAACATGTTGAAAAAAGTACTGATCGCAAACCGGGGCGAAATTGCCCTGCGCATTTTGCGTGGCTGCCGTGAACTCGGCATCAAAACCGTTGCGGTGCATTCCACGGCTGACCGCGACCTGAAGCACGTGCGGCTGGCAGATGAGTCGGTGTGTATCGGCCCACCACGTTCCACCGATAGCTACCTGAATATCCCCGCGATTATCAGTGCGGCAGAAGTTACTGGTGCGGATGCCATCCACCCCGGCTATGGCTTTTTGTCAGAAAATGCTGATTTCGCCGAACGGGTTGAATCCAGCGGTTTCATCTTTATTGGCCCCCGTGCCGACACCATCCGCTTGATGGGTGACAAGATTTCCGCCAAAGATGCGATGATTGCAGCGGGCGTACCCTGCGTTCCCGGCTCAGAAGGCGGCACGCCAGAAGACCCCGAAGAAATCCTCAAAATGGGCAAGCGCATCGGCTACCCACTGATCGTCAAAGCCACGGGCGGTGGTGGCGGGCGCGGTATGCGCGTCGTGCACTCAGCCGACGAACTGGTCGCTGCTGTTACCTTGACCCGCGCCGAAGCCAAGGCAGCTTTCGGTAATGACGTCGTGTTCATGGAAAAATTCCTCCAACACCCACGTCATATCGAATTGCAGGTATTAGCCGACTCCCACGGCAACGCCATCCACCTGTGTGAACGCGACTGCTCCATGCAGCGCCGCAACCAGAAAGTCGTGGAAGAAGCCCCCGCGCCCTTCATTACCGAAGAGCAACGCGCCCGCATTGGCAACCGTGTTGCCGAAGCCTGCCGCAAAATCGGCTACCGTGGTGCTGGTACGTTTGAATTCCTCTATGAAGATGGCGAATTCTATTTCATCGAAATGAATACCCGTTTGCAAGTCGAACACCCGGTCACCGAACTGATTACCGGTGTCGATCTGGTCAAACAGCAATTGCTGATTGCCTCTGGTGAAGTGCTGGCCTTGCGTCAGGAAGACATCAAGGTCAACGGTCATGCCATTGAGTGCCGTATCAACGCTGAAGACCCGCAAACCTTTGCCCCTTCACCCGGTAAGATCACGCGTTACCACGTGCCTGGTGGCCTCGGTGTACGGGTAGATTCACACATTTACGCCGATTACAGCGTACCGCCCTACTACGACTCCATGATCGGCAAGCTGATTGTCCACGGACAAGACCGCGAAACCGCCATCAACCGGATGCACGGCGCACTCAGCGAAATGGTCATCGAAGGCATCAAGACCAATATCCCGCTGCAAACCCGCATTATGGAAGATTCCACGTTCCGCGCCGGTGGCGCTGACATCCACTACCTCGAAAAAATGTTGGGCATGAAATGAGCTGGCAACAACTGGTCTGTCAGACCACCTCACAACATCAGGAAGCTGTGGTTGAAGCGATGGAAGCTGTTGATGCAGTGTCCATCACTTGGCAGGATGCCGAAGACGACCCGATTCTAGAACCACGCCCCGGCGAAATGCGCCTGTGGAACAATCTGGTCGTCACGGCGCTGTACGAGGAAGACACCGACCTCAGTGCCCTGCTGTTATTGCTGGAAACCCGCAAAGCCGACTGGCAAATTGCCTCGGTCATGCAGGAAACGGTGGAAGATCAGCCGTGGGAACGGGCGTGGATGGACAGCTTCCACCCCATGTGCTTTGGTAAACATCTGTGGATTTACCCAAGTTGGTGTGAAACACCGGATGATGACAGCGTAAAACTGTTGCTCGACCCCGGTCTGGCCTTTGGCACAGGCACGCACCCCACCACTGCCCTGTGCCTCGAATGGCTGGATGGGCAGGACGTGGCAGGCCAGCAAGTGTTGGATTACGGTTGTGGTTCCGGGGTGTTAGCCATCGCAGCCCTCAAACTCGGGGCAAAACACGCCGAATGCACCGACATTGACCCGCAAGCCCTGCAAGCAACCTTGGACAATGCCGAGCGCAACAGCATTCCCGCCGCACAATTTCACACCTGTTACCCGGAAGATTTACCCAAGCAAACGTGGGATGTGGTCATGGCAAACATTCTGGCAGGCCCACTGGTGGAACTTGCGCCTGTGCTGCTGGCAGCATTACGCCCCGGCGGCAAGCTGGTATTATCCGGCATTCTCGCCGAACAAGCCGCCGCCATTGAAACAGCTTACCAGCCCGCATTAACTGACTTCAGTATTACCCAAAAAGATGACTGGATCAGGGTCACCGGTATTCGCCACTTATCCAGCCGTTAATCTGTATTTTTTGCCCAACTTTTTAAGCGGTGTTATTTTCTACACCCTTGGATAAGCATTCTTGAAAAATAAGAACTAGAATAAAGCGATTACTCAAACGGCGCGGAGTCATGTATACACAGTGCAACCACTGCAACGCGATTTTTCGCGTCACAATGAAAGAGTTGACAGCTGCACAGGGCTTACTGCGCTGCGGCGAGTGCGACAATATTTTTGACGCCATGAAGAACCTGAGCCAAACACTGCCGGAAGAGCGCCGCTTTGCCAAACTCAGCACAGTCATACCGGCGGAAATAGAAGAACCCATTCCCATCAGGCCAGCCCGACCACTAGAAAAACTGCTCAAGCGCTTCTTAAACATCAAATCGTGGCATTCACGGTATTTTCTGATAATCGGGGTAAGCGCCCTAGTACTGCTGTTGATATTGCAAGTGTTATACATAAGTCGTAACTGGTTGGCGCAACAGCCGATGACCTCAGCACTCACCCAGCAGCTTTGCGCCCTGATGAACTGCGATGTCACCATTCCCCGTGATGTGCGTGCAATCAGCCTGTTAAGCCGTAACATTTATTCACACCCCAACGCTCCCAAGGTATTAACCATCAGCGCATCCATCCAGAATAACGCCGCCTTCCCGCAACCTTATCCCTTGATTGAAATCAGCTTTCTGGACAAGAACAACAAGGTACTGGCCTTACGCCGCTTCCCACCAGAGGAATATATGCATAATTTCACCGAAAAACTGATGCCCATCGGCGTTCCTGACGAACTCATTTTGAACATTACCGACCCTGGGGAAGACGCCATCAGATTTCAGTTTCGCTTTATGTAAACCGATAAAAGGATAAATGGAATAACCTTGGCGATAAAAAACCTGATTAACAATAAAAAACCTGTTCATTCCGTGCAATTAAGCTATAATCCGCCCCGCGATAAATTATCGGTCAGTACTAAAATGACAACTTGTCAATAACGAAATATAACTGACCGCTGCCACTCAATGTGTTGGAGATAAAAATGGCAACCGACAATATAAGCTACCTAAGAAGAAAAGCAGCCCTACCTGTTGATGGCATCGAGCCATACATCCCCGAAGCAGGCGAAGAGTACATGAACGAAAAGCAGCTCGCGCATTTTCGTAACATTCTCATCGCCTGGAAAAAATCCCTGATGGAAGAAGTGGATCGTACCGTCGACCACATGAAAGAAGACGCCACCAACTTTTCAGACCCAGCCGACCGTGCTACCCAGGAAGAGGAATTCGCCCTCGAACTGCGTGCCCGCGACCGTGAACGCAAACTTATCCGCAAGATCGAAAAAACTATCGCCCGCGTGGATGATGATGATTACGGTTTCTGCGATGCTTGCGGTGTTGAAATCGGTTTGCAACGTCTGGAAGTTCGCCCCACCGCTGAACTCTGCATCGACTGCAAAACCACCCAGGAAATCAAGGAACGGCAAATGGCCGTCTGAGAACGCCACCAGCCTTGCGGATAATTGGCAGATTTGCCCCCTCCCCCACCGGGCCATTGCATTTTGGCTCGCTGGTTGCCGCCACCGCCAGTTATCTGGCGGCTCGGCAGGCAGGCGGAAACTGGCTGTTGCGCATCGAAGACCTCGACAAGCCACGCGAACAACCCGGTGCAACTGACGCTATCATTCAGACCCTGAGCGATTACGGCTTTGCATGGGATGGTGACATCCTCTACCAAAGCCAACGCCTTGACGCCTACCACGCTGCACTCGCCAGCCTCCACGAGCACACTTACCCCTGCACCTGTTCCCGTAAAGCCTTCGGCTCCATCTACCCCGGCACTTGCCGCCAACGCCCCCACACCCCACTACACCAGCAACACTCCATCCGCGTGCGTACCCACAATGACCCCATCTGTTTTACAGACGCCATTCAAGGGAAATATTGCCAGCGTCTGGAAAGCGAAGTCGGGGATTTTGTCATCCTGCGGGCGGATGGCTGGTTTGCTTACCAATTAGCAGTAGTCGTGGACGACGCTTTTCAAGGTATCAATCAGGTCGTGCGTGGTGCTGACTTGTTAGACAACACCCCCCGGCAAATCTTGCTACAGCAATTGCTTGGCTTCCCACAGCCTAATTACGCGCATGTACCACTAGTATTGAACGAACACGGACAAAAGCTCAGCAAACAAAACCTTGCCCCGGCACTTGGCACATCCGGGCGTTTACAAACGCTGGTATCTGCATTACGCTTTTTGGGGCAAACTTGCCCGGATGCTAATGAGTTCACCACACTCACCAGCCTTTGGGATTGGGCAATTGCCCATTGGGACATTAGCAACATCCGTCAGTCACAGGCATAAACATGGCAACGAATCATTGGCGCACCTTCCCCCGCTGGATGCTGGAAGAACATGAAACCGACATCCGCCTCAACGCCCAACTGTCCACCGGACGTGCCGCAGAAGTCACCGCCCAACTTCAACACGACCCAGCGCTAATGCCAGTACTGCTAAAGCTATTGGGAGACCCCAACACCGCCCTCAGCACCCGTATCGGCATCGGTGTTGTCATGGAAGACCTTGCTGGTTCCGACCTGCTGCAACAACACGTCGCCACCCTCGGCAAACTCAGCCAGCACCCGGATGTCAACATCCGTGCAGACGCGTGCCACTACCTGGGTTTAAGCGCTGCCCAAACAGCCATCCCCTTCCTACAAACCTGCCTACAAGACCGCGACCTAGAAGTCCAAGAAGTAGCCACCGATGCCCTAAAAACACTGGATGTTTAAACAGGATACCCCGCCAAACGATTAATCGCCTGTGCAAGCTCAATATCCTTGTGACTAATACCGCCCGCGTCATGGGTAGTCAAACTAATCGCCAAGGTCTTGTAAACATTGCACCACTCAGGATGATGGTTCATACGCTCCGCCACCAACGCCACTTGCGCCATAAAACCGAACGCTTCCACAAAATCGGCAAACGTCAGCACCCGATGTAACTTTTCATCGCGCAACACCCAACCCGGCAAGCCTTCCAGAATCACCGCCAGTGCTTCATCTGTTAGTTTCTCAGTCAATTGATTCTCCTAGTAAAATAACCGCATGGGCAGCAATACCTTCCTTGCGCCCTGCAAAACCCAGTTTCTCAGTCGTCGTAGCCTTCACATTCACCTGCCCCACCTCACATTCAAGATCCACCGCAATATTTTCCCGCATCGCAAAAATATGGGGAGCCATTTTCGGTGCCTGAGCAATAATGGTGCTGTCGAGATTGATGACAACATACCCCTTGCTACGCACCAACCCATAAACATGGCGCAACAAAATACGGCTATCAATATTCGCGTATTCCGCAGCCGTGTCAGGAAAATGCTGCCCAATATCCCCCAACGCCAACGCCCCCAGCAGCGCATCGCAAATAGCGTGCAATAACACATCGCCATCCGAATGCGCCTTGAAGGCATGGCTGTGCGGAATGTTTACCCCACCCAATACCAGATGGTCGCCAGCGGTAAAAGCGTGGACATCGTAACCATGACCTATCCGCATCATGCTTTTTTCCCCAACACTTTTGCAGTCATAAAACCACCGGCATACAAACAAATACTGAACACAATCAGCGCATATCCGTATACCCGTTCCAAGGGATCAAGAGCCATCCAAATGCCTAACATGAGATACAACAAGGACACCAATACGGCGTAAACGTGGGTTTGCGCGTTACCTTGCCAAATACCACGTACCAACAGCAGCAAGGGTGCAAGCAATACCGACACCTCCAGCCAAGGTGGCACATGTTGTACCGGCGCTAGCGCAATGTTCCATACAATAATCAAACTCATCAAACCCAGCAGGCCGATCAAGGTCAAGTTACGCCACAGTGCAAACTTATTCATAGTTTGTGTGCCAAGGTTGCGAGACGTTTACCCAATGCCGAACACAAGCATTTTTCCTCATCCGTCAAGGGTCGGGCGCTGTCGCTGCCAGAAACGTGCGATGGCCCATAAGGTGTGCCACCGCTTTGGGTACTGATCAGGTCAGCTTCCGAATACGGCAAGCCCGAAATGATCATGCCGTGGTGCAACAGCGGCAACATCATCGACAGCAAGGTTGATTCTTGCCCACCGTGCAAGCTGGAGGTCGAGGTAAAAACCCCCGCTGGTTTGCCCGTCAAGGTACCCGATAACCACAGACTACTGGTTTTTTCGAGGAAATATTTCAACGGTGCTGCCATATTGCCAAAACGCCCCGGACTGCCGAGCGCCAGCGCATCACAGGTTTTCAGATCATCCAGCGTGACATAGGGTGCGCCACTGTCAGGAATGCTGTCAGCCACGGCTTCGCAAACTTCGGAGATTTCCGGCACGGTGCGCAGGCAGGCTTCGCTGTCGGGAATACTTTCCACCCCACGGGCAATGTGTTGCGCCATCTGGCTGACAGAACCGTGGCGGCTGTAATACAGGATCAGGACAGTTTTCATAACAGGTCAAGTACCTTTGTGGGTGGGCGTCCGATAACCGCTTTGCCATCCTTGACGACGATGGGGCGCTCGATCAGGCGCGGGTGGGCAAGCATCGCTACCAGCAATTGCTCACGGCTTAATGCAGGGTTGGCAAGATTCAGGTCAGCATACTCGGCTTCACCCTTACGCATCAGCTCACGGGGTTCAAGACCGAGCATGTCGAGCAGGCTATTGAGGGTCGCAGCATCCGGCGGGGTTTCCAAGTATTTCACGACATGGGGAGTGACGCCTTCGCCTTCCAGCAATTCCAGCGTCTGGCGAGATTTGGAACAGCGTGGGTTATGGTAAATCGTTACCGTATCGGTCATGGGGTGGCCTCCTGATCAGGTTGCGCGGCAAACCCCGTCCTTCAGGTCGGGGAGGATAGCGCGGGAGGCAACGCCTCCCTCTGTTCGGTAGTTTTGTCGGATAATCCGCGCAGTTTAACGCAGAATACCCACTCAAGCCGCTCTTTTTTAGCTACACTCCGAAGATGCAACGATGCCAAGCCTTCAAATACGAACTTATGCCCAATGGTGAGACGCAGCGTCATCTGCGCCGTTACGCGGGATCGTGTCGGTTTGTGTACAACAAGGCATTAGCGTTACAGCAAGCCAGCCATGAAGCGGGTGAAAAGTTCATCGGTTATGTGGCAATGGCAAAGCATCTGACGGCATGGCGCAACGGCACAGAAACGCCGTGGCTGAAAGATTCCCCCGTCCATCCCTTGCAACACGCGCTCAAAGACCTCGACAAAGCCTACCAAAATTTCTTTGCGAAACGCGCCGATTTCCCCCGCTTCAAGCGCAAAGGCAGCGGTGACAGTTTCCGTTATCCCGACCCCAAACAAATCAAGCTCGATCAAAGTAATAGCCGACTTTTCCTGCCAAAACTGGGCTGGATACGCTACCGCAACAGCCGGGATGTGTTGGGTGAACTGCGCAATGTCACGGTTTCCAGCAAGGACAGTAAATGGTTTGTCAGTATCCAAACCCAACGGGAAGTGGAATTGCCCACACCCCAAGCTACTACCAGCACTTGTGCTGAGCGTAGCCGAAGCATCGGCATCGACCTTGGCATAGCGCGTTTTGCCACCATCTCCGATGGTACGTACATCGAGCCACTCAACAGCCTCAAAGCCAAAGCCGCCAAGCTCGCCAAATACCAACGGCGTATGGCGCACAAACAGAAATTCAGCAACAACTGGAAAAAAGCCAAAGCCAACGTTCAAAAAATTCACACACAAATTGCCAATACCCGCCGCGATTTCCTGCACAAGGCGACGACCACGCTCAGCCAAAACCACGCGCACGTGTTCATCGAAGGTAACTGTTCACGGGCTTGCAACTGCCAGAGTCTGAGCTATGCTTGAAAGATGAACGAGCTAACGATCACCACCGATTTTACTGATATTGCGTTGCCAACCGATTTGGCCACCTCCCAGCAGCTTAACCGTGATCTGCTGACGTTGGTGGTTGCGTTGCAGGCACGGGTAAAACAACTGGAAGCGGAACTGACAGAACTGAAAGAACGCCTGAATGACTCCTCCGCCACCTCCTCTAACCCCCCGTCACGTGACACGCCCGAACAACGCGCCCAACGCGAGCGCAAACCGAAAAGCCCGTTAAAACGCGGCGGTCAGCCAGGACACAGCAAACATGAACGCACCTTGGTGGAGGAATCACGCCTGGATGCTATCCAGCATTACTATCCCGAAGGCTGTTGCCGTTGTGGTGGTCATCTGGTGCTGGAAACCACGCCGAGCCAGCGTCATCAGGTATTTGACCTACCGGAAGTTGCTTATCAAGTAACGGAACACCGCCTGTATGCGGGTACGTGTAGTTGCTGCGGGAAACGTCAGGTAGCCGAGTTACCCGAAGACATCCCCAGCGGGCAGATGGGTGCTGGCTTGATCAGTTGGATCACCCTGATGAACGGGGCGTGCCGCCTGTCCACGCGGCAAATCCAGTTACTGCTGGAAGAACAATGGCAGTTATCCTTCAGTAGCGGTGCGATCAGTGAGGCTACTGCCCCCGTCAGCCGTTGGTTAGCACCCTTATATGCTCAGGCGGGTGATGCAGTGCGTAGCAGCCCGGTGGTAAACGCGGATGAAACCAGTCACTACCGTGGGCGCGAACGTGAATGGTTATGGGTGATGTGTTCGCCACAGGTGGTGTACTTCATGACGCATTACTCACGCGGCAAAGGTGCAGCGGACGAATTGCTGGGAAAATTCAATGGCGTACTCGTGACCGACCAGCACGGCGGCTATAATCACCACCCCAATGAACGACGGCAACTGTGCTGGGCGCACATTATCCGTAAGTTCAAAAAAATAGCACAACGTTACGGGCGTGCAGGCATCTTAGGGAAGCGTTTGCTGCGTCTGGCACGCCTGATTGTCCACTTGCATAACCGCAAGCTCGCAGGTGCTTACTCGGACAGGTTGTACCGGCAACGCATGGATAAACTCCGCGAAGCCTTCCGCCAGACATTGGTAGCAGGTAGCGGCTTACGTCAAGCACAACATCCTGATAAGCCGACTAAAACCGCCAACCAGTGCCAACGCTTACGGGATGATGACCTGATGTTATGGACATTTTTGCGTCATTCCGGTGTTCCTCTGACCAACAATGCTGCCGAACGGGCTATCCGCCCCTATGTCATCTGGCGTAAGACCAGCTTTTTTAGCCAATCTTTCCGAGGTGATCAATTCCGCCCGTTAATACTGACTATCGTGGAAACCTGCAAACGCCTAGGTATCAGCGCTTACCGAATTATCCGCCAAGCGTGTCAGCAGGCATTGGCTAAAAAGCCGGTGACGGTGCGTTTGCCTATTCCCCCTCCGCAAGTATTGAAGGGGGCTGCTCCGTGAACAGTTACTCATCGAAGATTTGCAGGTCGGTAATATGTCCAAGTCAGCGGCAGGCACAGCGGAAAACCCCGGCAAGAACGTTGCCCAGAAATCCGGCTTAAACAAAGCCATTCTCGACCAAGGCTGGGGTGAATTTCGACGGCAACTGGATTATAAAATGGCATGGAAGGGCGGTATATTGTTCGCTATTCCACCGCATTACACCAGTCAGGAATGCCCCGAATGTCACCATGTAGCGGCGGACAATCGTCAGACGCAAGCGCGGTTTGTGTGTGTGCAATGCCATTACGAAAATAACGCCGATCATGTCGGCGCGATCAATGTTTTAGAGCGGGGATACCGCTTGTTAGCCTGTGGAGATGCGGCCTTAAGCCGCTCGATGAAGCAGGAACCCACCGAAGTCAGTCAGCTATCTAGTGTCTGACCGGAAACCCTAAAACCCTTTTCCGATCAAGATGCTACGCCCGTTTTCCTTGCCCTAAGATTTCCCGGAAGCAGGCCAGAAAGCTGCAAAAGCGCCCAAAATAGGGCAAAATAGGGCATCCATCCGCCAAACTTCGCAGGAGACACACGATGCGTGAAGTGATCGCCCGCCAACTTCGCCTGGGTCACGCTGACATCGGCAGGCTGACCTTCAACCCACGTTCGCGGGACGACATCCCGCAGGTGTTGCAAGGGCTGCAATACATTTATGTGACAGACGAACTGCGTGAGGCGGTGTTTGCGGTGCTGGAAAAGCGGGTTCCGGCGGAGGTGGACGCCAGCCGTGGACGCCCCGGCATGGATCTGTGGAATGCGCTGGTGCTGGCGACATTGCGGGTGAACCTGAACTGGGACTATGACCGGCTGCTGGAGATGGCGAACCAGCACCGCAGCATCCGTCAGATGCTGGGGCATGGTTTCTGGGATGATGACGATGAGTACAAGCTGCAAACGGTCAAGGACAACGCCGCTCTGGTGGACGAAGCCAGCCTGCAACGCATCAACCAGTTGGTGGTGGAGGCCGGTCACAAGCTGCTAAAAAAAAAGCCGCGCCGCTGAGCGCCCGTTGTGACTCCTTCGTGGTGGAAAGCAACATCCACTACCCGACCGACATCAACCTGTTGTACGACGCGGTGCGTTGTTCGGTGCGCACGGTGGCCGATTGGTGTGAAGGGCACGGCGACAGCCGCTGGCGGCAATGGCAGTACAATCTCCGCCAGGTGAAGAAAGCCTGCCGTCATGCGCAGAAGCTCAAGCACTCCAGCTCCCAAGACCCGGACAAGCAGGCCACCCGGCAACAGGCCATCCGTGACGCCCACCACACCTACCTGGGCCTGTGCGCCGCGCTGTTGTCGAAAGTGGAGGAAACGGTGGCTGACCTGCCCCTCAGCCTGCTGGACAGCCGGTCGGGCAACGACCTCCAGCGCTGGCTGGGGTACGGGTGGCATCAGGTTGACCTGGTGCGGCGGCGGGTGCTGGACGGGGAAACCATCCCCCACGGCGACAAGATCTTCTCCCTCTTCGAGGATTACAGCGAATGGCTCAGCAAGGGCAAAGCCGGTGTGCCGGTGGAGCTGGGCCTGAACGTGTGCGTGATGGAATCGGCTGACGGCTTCATCCTCCACCACCAAGTGATGCAACACTGCCCCGACAGTGAGATTGCCGTGACCATGGTTAAGCAAGCCAAAGCGCTGTTCCCCTCCCTGAGCGCGTGCAGCTTTGACAAGGGGTTCCACTCACCGGCCAGACCAGCGCGAACTGGCCGAACTGCTCGACCGGGTGGTGTTGCCGAAAAAGGCCGCTGGAGCCAGGCGGACACTGCCCGTGAAACCGACCCGGCGTTTGTCCAGGCCAGACGCCAGCACTCAGCGGTGGAATCCGGCATCAACGCACTGGAAGTCCATGGGCTGGACTATTGCCCCGACCGGGGGCTGGAACGCTTCAAGCGCTATGTGGCACTGGCGGTGGTGGGCAGGAACCTGCAAAAGGTCGGGGCCATTTTACAGGCCAGGGCGTTGGAGGCCTTGCAGAAGGATGAACGCCGACGACAGCGCCAAGCCGCCTGAACCACCCCACAACGCCGACCGATGAGGGAAAATGCCGGGAAGGCAGGGCAGCCCCTGCACCGAAGGCAAGCCTGCGCTGCCAGCCATGCCTTGAAACCCAGCGTTTTACCCTCGTGCTTGCCAGAAGGTGGCGGGGAAAACGGCTGCATGGACTAAAATTGGGCACTCGTGGCGGCAGGAAGGCTTTTTCGGTCAGACACTATCTAGCTGAATGCAGTAGGAATCCCCTTCCTTCAGGGAGGGGAGGATGTCAAGATTTGCCCTGCAATCTAGCGGGATGAGGGCTGGTGTGCAAGTGGGGAAGCCTTTTACCCAGCGATCATGACCATTGAATAAATTTATTAAATTGATATACTCATTAAATATAATAACAAAAAAATCAGCATTAAGAACGAAAAAAACCGAAAAATCATAATGATAACGGAATTATAAGAATGAAGACCCCAATGCCTGAATCGCACGTTGCCAATGGAACGGTTGGTTTTGCCTTGCAAATCCTGCTGGTTTTACTGCTACTTATCGTCAACAGTACAACTCAGGCTGCCAGTTGCCCTACCGGCATGACCGTCACCAGCTATTCAGGCAATGCCACTAATGTCATTCAGGATATTGGCGTTGACTATGAAACCCAAGCATTGGGTGCACCTTCCGCAATCAACACAACGACCAGCTCAAACAACTCAGCACTGGTGGCCGCAGGTGACACCTTGGGATTGGATTTAGGCATCATTATTCCTGCTGGCTCAACCCTCAATATTTCCTTGGCCAGAAACAACAGCACGGGGCGGGTACGCATCGAAACATCACTCGATAATAGCAGCTATACTTCTGTAGGTACTTTTGGCAATACCAGCACATTGGGAACAGGGACTACCGATATATTAGGGCAAATCAACGTAACCATACCAACTGGTAGTGCACGTTACATCCGTTTCGTCCGTGAAGCAGGTGGTGTTTGGGTTGATGCCGTTTCATACTCACAAGTTTGCGCCACGGCAACCTTTGGTGATCATGGTGATGCCCCGGCAACTTATGGGGATGCCCGCCATGCCCTGTCAACCACGAATATCTACCTGGGTGCAACACCTCCCGACTACGAAAATACCAGTGAGAACAGTTTTAATGCGCTGGGTGATGGCCTTGAAGAAGATAGCGCCCCCCACACAGACTCAGCAAATGGCCCTTATGAGGCAGCCCGTTTCCCTGTCCTGAAAATGACGGACACCAGTTACAGCACCCCCATTACCGTGACCAATACCAGTGGTACTGCTGGCAAATTGTACGGCTGGATAGACTTTAACAAGAATGGCACATTTGAAGCAGGGGAAGGTACTTCCGTCAGCGTACCAACAGGTTCTAACGAAGCAACCATTAACCTGGCATGGAACAGTATTCCGGTTGACATTCAGTTGGGTACGACTTACATCCGACTACGCCTGACAACCGATAGCAGCATCACCACTAGCACGCCCACGGGCTCGGTCAGTAATGGCGAGGTGGAAGATTACCCCATTGCCATTTACCAAGCTATCCAGCCTGACAGCGCCAGTTTGAGCATCGTGAATGGTGCAATTCCGATGGCCTGCCAACAAGTCATATTGACGGATGACTTCAACGACATAGGCGGATTTAGTTGGGGAGCCAATAAACCGGGGAGCCAAGAAATTCGTAACTGGGTACGCTCTGGTGGCGGCACTGGAACGTATGCATACATCAAATATCTTGGCGACACGCAGGAGCATGGCGTGTATTTTGGTAATGGCGCGGTACGAGGGATTGCGCCCGACTTCCATAACGGTTTTACCTTTGATGCCAATGGGCACTTAACAACCCCCATCACGGCTATCGCCCTCAGGGATGTAGCCGATGATTTCAAACTGACTGCCGAGGGAAATCAATATGGCCCGGAATCAGTTAAGCTGTCCCGCTCTGTGCCTACAGTAGTCGGGAAAAAATACCGCCTGTATTTTAAAGCCATACCAGAAGAGGGTAGTTTCAGCCCAGGTATTATGCGGGTTGACGCCCCCGGAGGTTCCATCCACTTCAAGGCTCCCGGCAGTAGCGAATCCACCCAGAACTATGCGATTGAGTTCACGGCAACGTCGACCACTTCAACCATTGCCTTCATCAATTATGGGCATGTGTCGGGCGACTGGTGCAACCCCCAAAGTGATGACTGGTGCACCACGGGCGGTACAAGAGATGGCACATCCCCTAACGAATTGATCGTTGATGATGTGGTGCTCGCGGAAGCTCTGTGTAATACCGGGGCTATCAGCGGCACGGTTTACACCGACAGCAACGGCAACAGCAGCTATGACTCCGGCACAGAATCCGGCATCGGCTTCATTACAGTTTCTGTTTATGATGAAAAATTCACACCCACAGATACAGCAGATGACACGCTTATCACGACAACAAGTACCTCAGCTAATGGCTCCTATAGCTTCAGCGGGCTGGATTCCGGCCTGACTTACCGGATTCAGGTGGAGACCAACCTGCCATCTGGTGCAACCATCGGCACAACGAATCCACTCAGTGGCAAAGTCGTTACCGCAGGCGGCACACTTACCAACCAAAACTTTGGATTTAACCCACCAACCTCTTGTAACACAAGCAACGGTGATTTTGGCGGAACAGTGTTCCGTGACTACGACGGGGATGGCACACAAAACTTGTTGGAAACGGGGCTGGGAGGCGTGACCGTTACTGCTTACAGCAATACCAACAGTGCAGTTTCTACGGCCACCACCGCTAATAATGGCGTCTACAAACTAACCGGATTGACGGTTGGTAGCCAATACCGTTTGGAATTCACCAACCTGCCCAGCTATACCGAACCGGGCATACACAGCGCCACCTCCGCCACCAGCGTGCGCTTTATCACCGTCAGCGCTTCCTGCGACAACCATTTTGCTGTCCAAAGTCCGGCGGAATATTGCCAAGCAAACCCTCACATTGCCGTACCAACCTACACCTACGGAGATTCCAGTGCGAGTAAGGTGGGGTCGAAGCCGGGTATCTACACATTCCCTTACAGCGCCACGGGCGATGCCTCTAACCGAACGTCTAACCCCACCCAAAAAACCACGATTGGCCAAACCGGGGCAACTTGGGGCACGGCCTACCAAGCCTCAACCAAAACACTCTACACCGCCGCCGTCATGCGTCGGTTTGTCGGGTTTGGCACGCTAAGTACCGGGGGCATCTACAAGCTTGACATGTCAAACCCGGCTGCTGCCTCCACCGGGGCAACGAACTATATTGATGTCCGCACCTTGGGTATCCCAACGGGGGATGATGTCCGCGACAGTACTACTTGTAACAAGCTTGCCACCACCACCAGCTCCCCATCGCATGATATTGCCGCTTGGGATGCCGTCGGCAAAGTGGGGATTGGTGATATTGATTACGATGACACCAGCCGCACACTTTGGCTGGTCAACTTGAATGACAGAAAGTTATATGGCATCCGCAACATCAGCCCAACTACGCCCCCAGTAGCGGCGGATGTGGCTGGTGGATATGCCATTAACCTGCCAGCCCCCTACACCTGTACCAGTGGGACATTCCGCCCATGGGCTGTCAAATATTACCGTGGGCAAGTCTATGTGGGCGGTGTCTGTGATGCTTCCAGCGCCCCTGTCACGGCAAACCTCAAAGGCTATGTCCTGAAATTTGACCCCGCCAATACAGCGGCAGGTTTCAGCTATGTCAAGGATATACCCCTTGGCTATAACCACCCGATTGATTTGAATAACCCTGTCGGCGCATGGAAGGGCTGGATTTCTGCTGCGGAAGCAGTGGCGGCTGGAGCACCCACCAACAGTGCACAACATTCCCCCATCATCAGCAACCTTGAGTTCGATACCGATGGCTCCATCATTGTAGGCATCATCGACCGTGCCGCCATGCAAAATGGCGATAATGCCCAGAATGTGCCCAGTTGCACGAACACCAGCACCAGTAACCCGGATTTAACCGGTGACATACTCCGCTTATGTAAAACGGACACGGGGTACATAAGTGATTCAGAACCTGGTTGTAAAACCGACATTCCTGCCAATATCAAGATGCAGGATGAATACTACTGGGGAGATTATGGTATTTATCCAAACTTGGCTGGAGATCTCAGGGAAATTGCCACAGGTGGTTTGGCGCTTGTACCCGGTACAGGCGAGGTGGTCAGCACGACCTATGATGATAGCGCTTGGCTCACCAATGAGATCATGTGGCTAAACAATCAGACCGGGGCAGCCAATGACCGCTATTACCTTGGAACCAACCTAATGGGTAAAGCGGCAGGCATGGGCGACATCGAAGTGCTATGCGACCCTGCCCCCACCGAGGTCGGCAACCGCGTGTGGCTGGATACCAACAAGGACGGTATTCAGGATGCTGGCGAAGCCGGTATCAACAATGTCACGGTCACGCTGGCCTGCGGTACTGATACTGCGACTGCGACGACCAATACTGCTGGGGAATACTATTTCTCCAACAAAACTGGCGGGAATGCCACGTTTATGGATGCTGGTGAAAGCTGTACGTTAAAAGTCAATGGCAGTCAGACCAGTCTCAGCAGTTATACACTGACTACGCAGAATGCAGATAGCAAAACTGACAACAACCGTTACACCGACATCCGTGACTCCGATGCCGCCAACAATGCGGGAACGGCTGAAATCAGCTTTACGGTCGGCAGTGCCGGGCAAAATAACCACGGGCTGGATTTCGGCTATCAACCAGTGGCGGCAGCCAGTGGATTGAGTGGCAAAGTCTGGCTCGATAGCAACAAAGATGGCCTTCAGAACGATGGCACAACCTCCGGTATCGAAGGTGCAACGGTAGAACTGTATAACCCCGCGACTAGCAGCGTACTTGCCACTAAAACAACTGGTGCTGATGGCAGCTACCAATTCACCAGTGCAGACGGGTTACAAGCGTATACCAATTACCAGATACGGATAGCCACACTTGACGCTAATCCACCCTTGTCTTACTGGGCAATCACCAGCCTGCACAGCGGCTCCGACCCCTTGCTGGACTCAGATGCCGCCGTTTCCGGTAGCTACTGGACAATCGCCCTCAGCAGTCCTACAGCGGGCAATCAGGTTGCGGGTAACAACTTTGGGTTCGTGGTTACTCCCGTTTCCGGGTGTCTGGATGCGGGTAGCACCGGGGTTTCCAACGGGCAACGCTTGTACAAAACCCACGGCTTCGATTTCGGCGGGCAAAGTGTTGTCGGCTACTGTGCGGAAATGAATGATGCTGACCCAGCCGCAGGTGACAACTATTCCGTCAACAGTCAGGACAGATTGGGTCTTACAGCCCTTCAGCGGGAAAAGATCGCACGCAGCTACGCTGCCCTGACCGACCCTGATATTGTCTTTACCGCTGCCAGTGCCTTCCCGGTAAACCAAGGTTTTGGACAAAATTTTGGTTTAAGCAGCCTGTTGCATTACATGGGTTGGTATTACATCGAATACAACGAAGATCTGAACGCGATGAGCGCGGCACGACTGGATACCAACAGCAACTACACGCCAGAACAACGCATTGTGATGAAAGCCCTGGCGGGGAAAATTGCCGACCGGGTGAACGGTGCCAATGGTGAGACCCAATACCCGGTACAGGACATGTACTGGCTATGGAACCTGACCAGTACCAGCCGTCAGGATATTATCATACCCGCACTGTATGCAGCAGGCTCCAGTTGTACAGCAGCCCGCACCATTTCCGGCAAAGTGTTTGAAGACGTGAACTACGGCGGTGGCGCAGGCCGTGCCTTCGGTACAGCCGGAGTAAATGGCGCACGGGTCGAAGTTTATAATGCGACAGGTAACTTCCTGAGCAGCACCACGACGGCAGCCGATGGAACTTATACCCTCAACGGACTGAGCAGTGGCAATTACTATGTGCGCGTCGTCAACGATACGGTCAAATCCACCCGTACCGGCTCCAACGGCACGGAACGTGGTATCCAGATCTACCGGACTGATGGCACAACGGCTGTTACTAATGAAGTGGGCGGGCGTAAACCTGTCGGTGTGGATAGCACTGCGAATACCACCAGCCAGACACTGAATACGACCACCTTCACGCTGTCAGGTGGCGGGCAGGTACAATCCGTACAGCCCATCACGGTAGCGGGCAGCGCGATCAGCGGAGCCAATTTCGGCTTTAACTTCGACACTATCGTTAACACCAATGACAGCGGGCAAGGTTCCTTGCGCCAGTTCATCCTGAATGCCGTCCTGTTGGGTAGCGACAGCACGCTCGCGCAAACCGGGCGTACCGCAGCAAAAGAGAATGCCATCCTGGAACTGTCGACCAGTGACCCTAACTACAATGCGACCCATCAATACTGGAGCATTGCGGTACAAAGCGAATTGCCGACCTTGGGTGACGATATTATTCTGGATGGATCGACTCAGCCTTCGCGGACAAACTTTGCCTTCGCCAACCGGCCTGTTATTGAACTAAATGGTAGCGGTACAGCCGGTACCTGGGCGAATGGCCTGCGCCTGAATGGCGCGACCAATGGCAGTACCATCAAATACCTCGCCATCAATCGCTTCGACAATGCGGGCATCAAGCTGGTTAACTCGAAAAACAACCTGATTGAAGCCAACTACATCGGCACTGACCCAACCGCTACGGCCAAAAATATTGGCAACACAGGGCATGGCGTCAACGTGATCAGCCCGGTTGGTTTAAGCGTCATTAGAGGCAACCTGATTGCCTACAACTACGGTGATGGTGTCACCGTATGGAACTTTAATGGTGTTGGCGTCGAGGAGGCCGCACTCATTTCAAGCAATAGTATTTATGCCAACCTGGGGCTGGGCATCGACCTGACCGATAACGATGTCACACTCAACGACGCGAATGACGCAGACACCGGGCCGAATAAGCTACTCAACTTCCCGATCCTGTCACAAATCACTTCTGCCAGTGGCAACCTGACCCTGAAGGGCTGTGCGCCTGCCGGGGCAACGGTGGAATTGTTCGAGGCGGATGTCAGCCCCGGTGGTGCGGCCACTGTCGGCGCAAATAAATTCAGCAAATCCAAAGACTACGGCGAAGGCCAGACCTACCTTGCCAGCTTCGTGGAAGGCAGTGCTGCCGACACCGACAGCAGTAACTGCGCACTGCCAACCGATGCGGATGGCAACAACCAGACTGGCATGAAAGCGTTCAGTGTAACCCTGCCTGTGCCTGCCGGGTTTGTAACGGGTGACGCGATGACCACAACCGCGACGCTTGCCACATCGGGTACATCAGAGTTTTCACCTGTTATGTCGTTTACATCAACAGCGGCAACAGACTACGGCGATGCACCAGATAGTTACCACACCCAGCAAAGCAATAACGGTGCAAGCCACACCATCGTCGCCAACTTCTCTTTAGGCGCAACGGTGGATGGCGAAACCGATGGACAACCCACTGCGGCGGCGGATGGCGATGGTGCGGATGAGGACGGAGTGCATTTCATCACACCACTCCTGCCCGGTGAATCTGCCTTAATCGCGGTCGGGACAACGCAAACTAACGTGGCAACGGCCTATCTCAATGGCTGGATTGACTTCAATCATGACGGGGATTTTGCCGATGCCAACGAACACATCATTACCGACCAAACCATTGCGAGTGTCTATACGACGCTCGCTCTCTTGGCGAATATTCCAGCGGATGCAATCCCCGGTGACACCTATGCCCGCTTCCGTCTGAGCAGTGCCAGTGGCACGAGCTACGACGGTGCAGCCACTGATGGCGAAGTGGAAGACTACAAAGTCACCATCACCGCCCCCAGCCGGGTCGGCGATACGGTATGGTTGGATACAAACCAAAATGGTATTCAAGATGCCGGTGAGGCAGGCGTACAAGGTGTGACGGTCAAGCTTTACCGCAAAAGTGACAACCGTTTGCTGGGAGCAAAATTAACGGACAGCGCAGGTAATTACTTCTTCGCTAATGAGTTGGCGGCAGGTACCTACTACCTTGAGTTTACGAAACCTGCGGGGTATCAATTTACCCTACAGGACGCAGGAACTGACCCTGCCTTGAACAGCGATGCAGACCCCACTACAGGGCGCACCGGGGACATTACTGTCGTGGCAGGCATCCCTCAAACCCAGTGGGATGCCGGTCTGATTGCCAATGCCTTAGTCGTGACCCAGTGCCAGGCAATACCTTTCAGCACCACACAGGTTGACCATAATTTCAGTGTGCCGAAGTTTGATGGCGCGTTAGGGACACTCACAGGGGTGCAGGTCAATGCCTATTCCGGCATCAAGCAAATTTGGGCGCTTGAGAACCGCTCAACCTCGGCGGCGAGTTTCAAGATTACCTCCACGATGCCCGCCAGTTTCACCTTGCCGAATGCATCCAATTTAGCACTGGATTACAGTTACAATTCCGGGATATTTTCTATCCCCGCCTTTGATGGGGTCAGTGATTATGTGGGCACATCAGGGAAAAGCCTGGATGCATGGCGCTACGAAGGCAGTGCCGTATCCAACAACTACACGCCTACCGCTGATTTTGTGGCAGCCAACGCAGGGGAGAGCGTCACCCTGCCTTACAGCAGTGGAGAGGGTAGCATGAGCCTCGTCGGGGGTGGCGGCAATGCTTTATTCACGATAAGAACACAAGCATCGGCAGGCGTCTGTGTTAATTACACGTACACGCCACCCCCACCGCCGTCTCTCGGTTGCAGCGTGCTGGATAACTTTGACAGCACCAGCGTGGAAACTATTGACCTCACCTCCAGCAGCCAAGGCTCTGTCACCCAAACATGGAATGCCAATGTTGATACGCTAATCGGTGGAGCTCGCACTCTGACCTTTGGGCCTGCACCACGCGGTACAGCCACTAACGGTTATGGGCTACTGGATATTGCTAACAATGCTGGCACAGCCGCTAATATGAAGCTGTGTTACAACGCCAATGGCGCTGGGTTAAACGTTAACGTAAGCCAGATCGAGAATATCCTGCTGAATGTATCGGAAGATGAGCATCACAACCCGGATGCCGCCACCCGTGCCAACATTCCAATGACCATCACCTTGTCGGATGGTTTCAACAGCGCCTCCCTTACCCAGGACATGGTTAGCCTTGCTTATCAACAATTGGGAACCACCGATGGCTGGGTCAATCTCCGTTTCCCCTTGGCCAATTTCACCAATATCAATAACCTTAATCGCACCAATGTTCAAAGTGTCTGTATCGAAGTCGCAGGCAAACAGGGGCACGACTACGCGTTTGAAAAAGTGATGCTGGAAGACACCAACACTTGCTCAAGCGTAACGGGCAAAGTGTTTGAAGACGTGAACTATGGGGGTGGTGCAAGCCGTGCATTTAGCAGTGCTGCGAGTGCCAAAGGTGTCAATGGTGCAAGACTGGAGCTATACAGCAACAGCGGGAAGCTTATTGAAAGTACCAACAGTTACTTAGATGCCAGCAACGGGGCGGGCACGTATACCTTTGCAGCGCTGACCTCCGGGGACTATTATGTCCGCGCCGTCAGCGACACGGTAAAATCCACCCGTAGCGGCGCAAATGGTACGGAAGTAGGCGTCATGATCTACCGTACCGACGGTATCACCCCAACGACCACGGAAAAGGGTGGACGCAAGCCCAGTGCGATAGATGCTGCGGTCAATGACCGCGAAACAACCTTGAATACTGGCACATTTACCTTCAGTGGTGGCACGCTGAATAATAAGCCAGCACAAGCTATCCAACCGATTACGCTAAGCAGCACCAACCCCAACAAAGTGGATTTCGGCTTCAATTTCAGCACCGTCGTAAACACCAATGACAGTGGGCAAGGTTCACTACGCCAGTTCTTGCTGAATGCCAACCTGTTGGGCGATGACAGCACCCTTGCACAAACCGGGCGGGTAGCTGGCAAAGAAAATGCCATTCTGGAATTGCCGACCACTGACCCGAACTACAATACGGCAAAAGGCTATTGGAGCATTCCTCTCCAAAGCGCACTGCCAGCCATCACCTCACCCTTGGTGCTGGATGGTTCCCTGCCAGCAGGCTCCAATAATAATCCCACTCTGGAACTCAAAGGCACCACGGCAGGTGCAGGTAGCAATGGCCTTACCCTGCAAACAGGTGGTAGTGGCAGCACGATCCGCAAACTCGCCATCAATGGGTTCAGCGGCGCGGCCATCTACCTGAATGGCAGCAGTAACAATAGCCTGCAAGCCAACTACCTAGGCGTCACCCCGGCTAATGCGGCTCGTTCCAATACGGGTGCGGGTATCCTACTGAATGCAGCCAGCAATAATCTGATCGGTGGTACTGCCAGCGGCGCAGGTAACATAATTGCCAACAACGCCGGTGACGGTATTGCCGTGACGGGCGCAACCTCGCAGGCCAACGCTATGCTGGGCAACAGCATCTTTAACAATACAGGGCTGGGTATTGACCTCGGTGATAATGGTGTGACCCCCAACGACCCCGGGGATACAGACACCGGCCCAAACAACCTGCTCAACTTCCCGGAAGTCAAAACCAGCTCGTTCGGCGCAAACGGCACCAAGGTCATCACCTATGACTTTGATCTGGATGTCCCCGCAGGCGATTACCGTCTGGAATTCTTTGCCAGTACCGCCAAAGACCCCTCCGGCAACGGTGAAGGCCAAGTGTTTCTTGGCTATAAAGACCTGAATGGTGTAGTCCCCGGATCGCACAATATCAAAGGCACGTTTAATGCCAATATGACCGTGGTAAAAGGCACGTTCATTTCCACCACCCTGACCCAGAAGACCGGCGCCACCAGTTTCGGTGCAACTTCCGAGTTTTCGGGTATCCGCGATGGCATTACCACACAAGTGTGTGACAGCCTCACTGCGGATACAGGCTCAGACATGGTGATAGATGAAAACAACCCAAGTACTGTCATCAAGTTTCTGGAAGCCTTTGACTATTCCACCTCACCAGCAACACCGATTATCTACGTCATCAGTGGTGGTGCAGACGGCAGCCTGTTTACGATTGAAAACCCCACAGCAACCTCTACCCTACCGTGTGCAGCGATAAAGTTCATCTCCAATAATGTCGTGGTTACCAAGTCAGCCAGTGCCAATATTGAAACCCGCGCGATTATCACGCCGGGGCAATTACCAGCGCCGGGCAACTATGAGCTGCCGATAGATAATGGCAAGGATAATACCTATGACTTCCAAGTAACCGGCACAACCGTGACGGGCAAGAAATACGTGCGCGACCTGAGCGTGCGGGTCATGGATACCAACGAAGCCCCGGTCATTACCTCCGCAGCAGACACCTCTGTCACGGAAGACACCAGCGTGGATGTCCTCACCGTCAGGGCACAAGACCCGGATGCAGGCGACACACTGTCTTACAGTATCAGCGGCGGTGCTGATGCCAGTCAGTTCGAGCTTGCTGCGACCACCGGCATTCTGCACTTCAGGGCAGTCCCTGATTATGATGCACCGATGGACACTAACCGCGACAACCTCTACGCAGTGGAAGTCACTGTGAGCGACCAAGGTGGTCTAAGCAACAGCAAGCTGTTCAACGTCACGGTTATCAATAACACTGCCGATGACGGGGTGCTGGTCAATGTCAAAGCCTTGTTACAAGGCGCGTATGACAACAATAACACGCTCATGTCAGACGCCCTCAACAAACAAGGTCTGTTGCCAAACAAGCAACCGTATGCCACTGCCCCATTCAAGTATACCGGGGCAGAAACGCTCAGCACCCTGCTTCAGGAAGCCACCGGCAGTAATGCGGTGGTTGACTGGGTACTGGTTGAATTGCGCAGCAGCCCCAGCAGTGTAGTTGCCAGCCGTGCCGTCATGTTGCAACGTAATGGTAATCTGGTCGATTCCCAGACAGGCGCTTCGACCCTGCACTTTGCCAAGGTCAAGGCAGGTAATTACTACGTCAGTGTGCGCCACCGCAACCACCTTGCTGTCATCAGCGCCAGCCCGGTCAGTCTGGATAACACCGTGAAACTGGTCAACTTTGCTGCCAGCTCAACCGCTGTCAAAGGAGAAGAGTCACGCTTCATCAGCGGGAAACTCGCGATGATGTGGGCAGGCGACATCAATGCCAGCAATACCCTGACCGCTAACGGTCCAGGCAATGACGTCACCAGCCTGTTGAGTGGTGTCATCAGCAGCATGGATAACGTACAAGGCAATACCAACCATATCCTGTCCGGTTATCTAGCAACAGACCTGAATATGGATGGCAAAACCCTGTTCACCGGCCCCGGTAACGACACCAGCTTGCTGGTGGGTAACATTATCCTGCACCCACTCAATACCGGGTTCGCCGCCAACTACATTGTGCGCGGCGGTTTGTAAGCCACCGTAAGCACCCAAAGAAAAGGGGCGGTTCGTTGATCAACGAACCGCCCTTTGTGCTTTAAAGCAATGTTGACTATTATCAAGTTATATCGACCCAATATCACCACCCAAAACCATGAGGTCTATTATGCAAAAAAGCAGACCAAACATCAGCCTGTGATTCTGGGTTACTATCTTCTGGCAAATAAATGACGAATGACGTGCAAAGTATCAGGTTCCGCCTGCAAGGCTACGGTATCACCTGATACTTTGTACACGGTAGCTGTCAGTACGGGTAACGCTGCGGATAGCGCGGGCCTGTCCGGTCTATCCTGTTAGTGTCCCGATTACGATCCCGATCGTACCTTGTGGTAGTGTTTTTATCCCAACCACGTTGCGGATGTTTCCATCCCCAAATCCGTCGCTGCTGGTCATATGACCAAACATACCCGGCTCCCGGAGAAGCATAGGCTGGGTTTACATACCTGACACCCGGCGGCGGCACGTATCTCGCGGCTGGCTCCCCGTATGTCCGTACCGGAGGCGCATCAACGCAGCCAACTAATGTGCTAACCAGCAGTGTTGTTACTAGTAAACGAATCATCACACCCTCCTCACCTGTTTCAGCAAAATACCGACGTTATTAATAAGCTTTACACCTTATTACCCCCTAAAACAAGGGCGAAATTGACCGTCTTTTAAACAGACCCTGTATTATGGTGTCCACAAGCGGAACCCACCCGCAAACGCCGCCATATCATCGCCGTGCCGCGTACCAGCAGAGAAATTTTCCAGCAACTTGGTATTGCCACCGCCGACCACCACGTCAGTCGATTCCAGTGCGGTTTGTAAACGCTCGATGACATCGAAGACGGCTTTGCGCCATTTCTTTTCGCCGCACTCCTCCAGCCTTTTCACCCCAACGTAATCTTCAAAGGGCTTCGGGAGGGATAGCGGGCAACGGTGGACGGGGGGAGTCTGTCATAGCAGTGAGTGTAGGAGGTTTTTCTTTACTTACCCGTGGGTAATGAGAAGTTACTAAGTTATGGTCGTTTGCACACAAATTGGGGAATATTATTCACTGAAGAAACAGCTTGGGATAAGGGCTGTGAGACAGGGTGCTGGAGGCTGAACTCAGAATCGAACTGAGGTACTCGGATTTGCAATCCGGTGCATTACCACTATGCTATTCAGCCTTTATTGTGGGTAAGACCACGGTACAGATGAGAAATTGGAGCGGGAAACGAGGCTCGAACTCGCGACCCCAACCTTGGCAAGGTTGTGCTCTACCACTGAGCTATTCCCGCATATTGACTTGTTACAAAAAGTACGAATGGTATGCGTACTTTTTTTGAATTTGGAGCGGGAAACGAGGCTCGAACTCGCGACCCCAACCTTGGCAAGGTTGTGCTCTACCACTGAGCTATTCCCGCTGAACAGGCTGCGAATAATAAATAGTGCAGCCTGTACTGTCAACTAATGAAATGGTTTTTTTTAAGCACTATGTCATAAGTGGCTCAATAAGACCGACAAAGCGGCCTCATCCAGCACATCCACTCCCAAACTTTGAGCTTTATCGAGCTTGGAGCCCGCACTTTCCCCCGCAATCAGCGCCGTGGTCTTTTTCGAAACACTGTTGGAGACTTTCGCCCCCAGCGCTTCCAGATCGGCCTTGATGTCATCGCGGGAACGGCTGAGCGTGCCCGTAATGACGTAAGTCTTGCCAGCCAAGGGTAAAGCCTCTGGCGGTTTAGCTTCGTAATCAGGCCAATGGACACCCAAATCCCGCAAATGCTGGATCGTGTCGCGGTTGTGGGCTTCGCTGAAGAACTGGGCGACATTCGCCGCAACAATCACACCAATATCGGGAACCAGCTTCAAGGTTTCTTCGCTAGCAGCCTGTATCGCTTCCAAGGAACCGAAATGGCGCGAAAGCCCTTTAGCCGTTCCCTCGCCTGCGTTGCGGATGCCTAGCCCGTAAATAAAGCGTTCCAGCGTGGTGGATTTGCTGCTTTCCAGCGCGGCAATGAGGTTTTCGGCAGACTTCTTGCCCATGCGCTCCAAACCTGCCACGGCTGCAACATCCAGGCTATAGAGGTCATCCACATGACGGATCAAACCTGCATCAAACAGTTGCTCCACCATTTTGTCACCCAAGCCATCGATATTCAGGGCTTTGCGTGAAGCGAAGTGTTTGATCGCCTCTTTGACTTGCGCGGGGCAATACAAACCGCCTGTGCAACGCGCAACTGCTTCACCTTCCGAGCGCTTCACCTCCGAACCGCACACCGGGCAATGGACAGGCATCACAATCGGTACAGCACCTTCCGGGCGGCGTTCGAGGATGACACTGGCCACTTCGGGAATCACGTCCCCTGCCCTGCGCACGATCACCGAGTCACCGATACGCACATCCTTGCGTTCGATTTCGTCCATATTGTGCAAGGTGGCATTGCTGACGGTCACACCGCCAACGAACACGGGTTTGAGGCGAGCAACCGGCGTGAGTGCGCCAGTACGCCCGACCTGAAACTCAATGCCTTCCAGCACAGTCACTTCCTCCTGAGCGGGAAACTTGTGCGCCATCGCCCAACGCGGGGCGCGGCTAATGAAACCGAGTTCCTGCTGAAGCGTGATGGCATTGACCTTGTAAACCACACCGTCAATGTCATACGGCAAACTGTTACGCCTTGCGCCGATCTCACCGAAGTATTCCAGACAACCTTGCGCCCCCTGCACAATGCGAATATCAGGGCACACCCGCAAACCCCATGTACGGAATTGTTGCAGAATCGCGTAATGGGTATCGGGCACTGCTCCACCTTCCACCAACCCAACGGCATAGCAGAAAATATCCAGCGGGCGCTTTGCCGTCAAACGCGGATCAAGCTGGCGCAAACTACCCGCTGCCGCGTTGCGCGGGTTAACAAAAGTTTTCTCACCCAGCGCCCGCATTTTGGCATTAAAGGCTTCAAACCCGGCTTTGGGCATGTAAATTTCGCCACGTACTTCCAGCACATCAGGCCAACCTTCACCCATCAGCCGCAGCGGAACCGAGGCAATGGTACGCACATTGTGGGTAACATCTTCACCCGTTTCGCCATCACCACGAGTGGCGGCCTGCGTGAACACACCGTGTTCGTAGCGAATGCTGATCGCAAGGCCATCGAGCTTGGGTTCGGCAACGAATTCGATTTCCGCAGCCGATTTCAGACGGTCGTGGATACGTTTATCGAACGCCAGTAATTCCGTCTCGCTGAACACGTTGCCCAGCGACAACATCGGAATAGCGTGTTTGACTTCGCCGAATTCACTTAACGCTGCGCCCCCAACACGCTGGGTTGGGGAATCGGGGGTCACCCGTTCTGGGTGCTCAGCTTCGAGCACCTGTAATTCGCGGAACAGACGATCATATTCCACATCAGGAATAACCGGGTCATCCATCACATAGTAGCGATGGTTGTGATAACGCAGTTGTTCCCGTAGGGTTTCAAGCTGTATCTCAATGGCTTGCATATTATTTCTCTTATTTTTCAAACACCGCGATGGACTCCACATGCGAGGTATGCGGGAACATATCCATCACCCCTGCCCCCACCAAGCGATAGCCATGCTCATGCACCAATTCGTAAGTATCCCGCGCCAGCGTTGCCGGGTCACACGACACATACACAATCCGCCCCGCGTTGAGCTTGCCGAAATGGGCAATGATTTCTTTCGCACCCGCGCGTGGCGGGTCAAGCAAAATCTTGTCGTAGCGATTTTTCTTCAACCACGGCTCATGCTGCAAGTTGTCGCCCATCAGGTTACAAACGTGGTAATCGGTATTCATGATGCCATTGGCGTGAGCCGCAGCACGGGCGCGTTCCACCATCGTCTGTTCGCCTTCCACGCCGATGACCTGAGCAGCGACTCGCGCCAATGGCAGGGTGAAGTTGCCTAAGCCGCAGAATAAATCCAGCACAGTGTCCGTTGGTTCAGGCGCAAGCAATTCCAACGCACGCGCTACCATCTTGCGGTTCAGCGGCTGGTTGACCTGAATGAAATCCAGCGGCATGAAGCCCACTTTGGTGTTGAATTGCGGGTGTTCGTAATACAACGCCGGGTTTTCCGGCCAGATACAATGGACAGTTTCTGGGCCTTTCGGCTGCAAATAGATCTGATAATTAAATTGCTTGCCAAACGCTAACAACTTTTCAGTATCGCCTTCAGAAAGCTCTTCCATGTGACGGAAAATCAGCGCGGTGGCATTGTCGCCATCCCCCACCGCCACTTCGATTTGCGGGAGAGATTCGCGGGCATCCAGACTGGCAATCAGTGCTTGAAAGTCGAGCAAGTGTTCACCAAGGCTGGGATGCAGGATTTCGCAGCGATTGAGTTCGGCGAGAAAGCCACCTTCTTTTTCGCGAAAGCCGACCAGCGCCTTGTCTTTTTTGCGTACCCACTTTGCACCGAGACGGGCTTTGCGGCGGTATGCCCAACCCTCAGCGGTGAGTGGCGCAAACACGGTTTCTGGCTCGGCTTTGCCAATGTGCTTGAGGTTGTCGAGCATGGCACGTTGTTTGTAGCGGATTTGCGCTTCGAGGGAGATGTGTTGCCAGCTACACGCGCCACATACGCCGAAATGTTCGCAACGCGGTTCAACCCGATCCGGCGAAGGGCTGAGGATGGTTTCAACCTTGCCGATGTCGTGCTTGGGCTTGTGCGAGGTGTAACGGAAGGCGACGGTTTCACCCGGCAATGCGCCGTCGATGAACACGGTTTTACCCTCAATGTGAGTAACACCTTGGCCTTCAAGGGTTAGCGATTCAATGGTAGTTTCAATCAGCGGGCTGTTTTGAATACCCTTGGGTTTTCTGTTTCTGTGTCGGCTCATGCACCCGCCTCCCATGCGGCTTCAAACGCTTGTAAATGTTCCTTGCCAGACGCTTGCAGGTGTTTGCGCACCAGTTCGCATTCGCTGTTGTATTTGTCGATGAGGATGTGTCCGCGCAGCAGTTGGAAGCGTAGGTACACCAGCCAAGTATTCAACACGTCCGTTTCGCAGTAGTTACGGATGTCGGCGAGTTTGCCTTCCTGATAGGCATCCCAGACTTTTGCGCCGCTCATGCCCATTTTGCCGGGGAAACCGAACAGGGTCGCGAGTTCATCCAGTGGAGCGTTGGCACGTCCGCTGTAGAGTGCCAGCAAATCCATCAGGTCGGTGTGGCGCGTGTGGTAGCGGCTGATGTAATTGTTCCACTTGAAGCTGCTGTCGTCTTCGCCCATGTCCCAGTAACGCGGGGCGCAGATTTTGTGTTTCATGGCGCGGTAATGGATCACCGGCAGGTCGAAACCACTGCCGTTCCACGACACGATGGTGGGCGTGTAGCGGTCGATGCCGTCGAAGAAACGTTGCAGGATTTCTTTTTCATCGGCAGATTCATCTCCTAGCGTCCAAACTTTGAAGTCATCGCCTTTGCCACGAAACGTGACGGAAATCGCCACGATTTTGTGCAGGTGATGCGCCAAAAATTCTGTGCCATTTTTTTGGAAACGCAGGTGGTACATGGCTTTAGCAATGCCGTCAGCATCCAAATCGCCAAGGTCATAAAGTTTGCGCCCGCCTTCAATGTCGGGGATGGTTTCGATGTCGAAAACTAAGGTGTTCATGATTATCCTTTATAGCGGCAGGCTAAAACCGAGTTTTGGTACGGCATTGGTCATGCTGAAAATGTCTCATCATCAAACATCGGAGCATAGTCCTTTCGGTTAGATACGCAGGCAGAGGGGCAGTTTACACACCCATCCAACAAACGCCCCCATGCATTACCCGTACAATCCAGCAGTTCATTAAGCGTTTTGTCATTCAGGTTCGGAAAGGCAGCTTCCACATGGGCATGGCTGATTTCCATATCCGGTATTTGTCCGTTTAGCTTTTTCAACACCGTGCTTTGCAATAGGGTTGCCAGCCTGATACAGGATTGATTGAAACTTGCTTGTGTATAGCCATGCTTTGACAAGTACTTTTTGAGTTTATTGGGTACGGCCACATCAATTTCACTGGCCAGTTCAAAGGCAAACCAGTTGAACTTGGTCTTATCCTTACGGGTCTTGGCAAAGTGAATCGGTTTGATTGTTGAGAAATCGGTATTCGGGTTTGTCATGGTTTCCCTTTCACTCCTGACTGCCGCGCCTCACACATGGATTTCATGCGCTCGAACACTAGCGGTTCTAGCCCAGACAATGAGGATTTGCGGGGCTGACGACCAAGATTTTCGGCCGTATAGCGTTCTGTCAGTGCTTCCAAAGCACACATGACGGCATAGTCAGACAAAACGGAATTTTCTTTATAGACGGAAACGATAGCAAATTCGATATTTTGCAGTACGTCCTGATATTGCTCTTCAACTTTCATGGTATCTCCGACAGGGTTGAATTAGGGATAGGGTTTTACCAAAGAAATGGTTACACTGTTTCAAACTCCACCCCGGATCATTTCCAGCATATCCTTCGCCGACAGCTTCCCGCTGGCATCGCTGCCTTCCAGCAAACTGTCTGCTAAATCGCGCTTAAGGGCGTGCAGTTTAACAATTTTTTCTTCAATGGTATTTTCCGCCACCAGCCGATAGACCGTCACGGGGCGTTGCTGCCCAATGCGGTGCGCCCGGTCAGAGGCTTGGTCTTCCACCGCCGGATTCCACCACGGATCCATGTGAATGACATAATCCGCCGCCGTCAGGTTCAGCCCAAAACCGCCCGCTTTAAGGCTGATGAGGAAAATGTCGCCCTCACCACGCTGGAAAGCATCCACCCGTTCCTTGCGTTGCTCCATCGGGGTCGAACCATCCAGGTATTGGTAGTGGATGCCCTGCCCATCCAACCATTCGCGCAACAGCGTTAAGTGTTTGACGAACTGGCTGAACACCAGCGCCTTGTGCTGGTTTTCGCGCAATTCCAGCACCAGTTCGCCGAATGCCTGCAATTTGCTGGACGGCAAGGCGCTGCCCGGCATCGCCAATTGCGGGTGGCAAGCGGCAAGGCGCAGGCGAGTAATTTCCGCCAACACTTGCAGATGCTTGTTGTCACCATCAGCCGTTTCTTCGGTAAGGCGTTCCAACGCTTGCTGGCGCAAGGCTTCATACAGCGCCATTTCCGCATCACTCAAGCTCACCGATAAAGTGATCTCGGTACGCGGTGGCAATTCTTGCAACACCTGATTTTTGGTACGCCGCAACATGAAAGGTTGCACCAGTTTTTTCAGGGCATGGCGGCTCTTGTCGTCGTGGTCACGTTCAATCGGGGTCTGGAAGCGTTCGCCGAACTTTTGCTGCGAGAACAACAGCCCCGGATTGAGGAAACGGAACAAACTCCACAATTCACCCAGATGGTTTTCAATTGGCGTACCCGTGGTGACAAGGCGGAAATCACCCTGCAACTGGTAAGCGGCCTGAGTACGCTTGGTGTTGGCATTCTTGATCGCTTGCGCTTCGTCCAGCACGATGGTTGTCCAACGGATTCTCTGGAACGCTTCCGCATCTTGCTGCAACAAACCGTAGCTGGCAATCAGCAAATCGTGCGGTTGCAAATCATCCAGCATCGCTTGGCGGTCTTTGCCGCGATAAAACACCGGGCGCAAGCTGGGGGCAAAGCGTTGGCATTCACTGAACCAGTTGTTGCACACCGACACCGGGGCAACCACCAAGGCCGCGCCCTTGTCGGCACGCGCCAGCAGCAAACCCAGCGTCTGCACGGTTTTGCCCAGCCCCATGTCGTCTGCCAGACAACCGCCCACGCCCCATTCCGCCAAACGCATCATCCAGCGGAAACCGTCAGTCTGGTAATCACGCAATTCCGCCTGCAAGTTGGTGGGAACAACAGGCTGGCTTTCACGGACGTTTTTCAACTTGATGACTTGCGCTTTCCAATGCTTATCGGCTTCCAGTTTCCCGGCTTCGTCGATGAAATCTTCCAGCGCCATACCTGCGAGTGCGCCGACTTTCAGCCCATTTTTGCCAGCGGTTTCGGCATAGGCGCGTAAAGTATCGAGCTTTTTCTGGAATTGGCGTGTCAGGGTGAGGAATTGCCCATCGGCGAGTTGCACGAAGCGACCAGTCGCGGCTTGGCTAAGATCAAGCAATTGGCGCAGGGTCAGGACGAGGTTTTCATCCACGTATAGCTTGCCGTCAATGTCAAACCAGTCGCCGGACTGTTTGATCTTGAGCGAGAGGTTGTTGCCGCTGACTTGCTGGGTGATGCGCAGCTTTTCGCCTTCCGGCCAAGCCAGTGTTACCTTGTCACCGAGGGCGTGGAGTTGTTGCAGGGCTTCGAGGCATTGTTCGGGGTCGTCCAGCATTAAGTCGTCGCTGGGGTCTTCCCACATTGCCAAAGCGGGGCAATCTTGCAGCAAACTATCCGCCTGTTTACGCTCTTGCTTGAGGTTGCGGGTGGTTTTGAGCAGCTTGCGGTCGACTTCGGTCATGGCATTACTGCGCCCGCTACCCGGCGGGAAAATAGGGCCGGTGTCGCCGAAGGGTTGCACGCGCATCAGCATCCGCAAACCATCGCCCCACGGCAATAAATGGATGTGCAAACGCGGATCGGCTGCGACAGTTTCGGCGTTGTCCATACCGGCAATATCGGACTGGATGGTGATCAGCGGAGCAAGCGCGGTCAAGGTTTGGCGCACACTGGCTTCAGCCTCGATGGGAACGAGCAAGCCGTCTTTGCCGAGGATGCCGTGTAGTTGCAATACACTGGCAGTGAGTTTGTAGAGTTTGAGTTGCAGGGTGGTTTCTTCCACCGCGAAATAGCTGTCAGGTTTGTGAGTCCCGCTGCCATTAGGCAGTTCGGGGAACAGCTTGATGCGCAATTTTCCACCTTCCTTGAGGATCAGCAGTTCTTCCCTACCCTGCTGGATGTCGAGCGGGGAATTGAGCGCATCCATCCAAAAAACGCGCGGATGCCCAATCAAGTGCGCCCACACGTCGTTGATATTCAGTTCATAACTCTGTGCGTAGTAGCCGTAGTAGTCATTGGTAATCTCTCGGCAAATACGGCGGTCTTCCTCTGATAACGCCGAAACGGTTTCTGGCTCAGTTGCCAAGCGTTTCATGGCGATATTGCGCCCCCCTGACCAGCCCGTTTTGGTGGCTTTTTGAAGCATGGGCGTAATCGAATAGGTGATTTCTTGAGTGGGGTGCTTGTGTTTACCCAATGCCCACAGTACCCGCTCTACACCGACTTTGACGGTAGTGTTTTTGCTGGCGCTTGCTGTGCCGATGCGTTGCAGCGCTTGTAAACTGCGCTCCCATGCGGCTTGCGGCTGGTAGAGGCTAATCAGGGCTTGCGTACCTGCTTTGGCATGGGCGGCGGCGGACAAGTCAACATACCGTGGCTTACGCTTGTCTTTGGCGGGCAGGCATTGCGCCAATACGGCGGCGTATTCGTTTGCCAGCCACGTATAGCCGATCGTGTCCATTTGCTGATGGATTTTTACGGCATCATCCAACCACTCAACGGGTGCCACTTGCTCGACCCAATGCCTAACCACTAGCGCGATCAAAAAAGTTAGCGGGGAAAGTTGATACGCACGCGCCGCTCCGAGTACTGGGGGTACATTCCCTGCTTGACGCAAAGTGTAAAAACGTTCCAGTAAGTTGTAGGCAAAATTTGACGAAAATTCCTTGAAATAGGCGGCAGCTTCTTTCAGGGATTTTTCCGTACCGTCCAGTAGTAAGGCGATAACGTAGAATGTTTCCAGCGGTGTGCCAAACCGGGCTTTACGGCTGCCTTGGCGTTTACGCGTCAGCTTCAAACCCGCCTGATAAATGGCAATACATTCATCACGCTTGCCTTGGGAAAACGCACGGGCGCTGGCGAATACATGCCAGTATTCCAAACGCACCCCGGCATCGGCTGAGGGTTCAGCAACCAAGGGGCTTTCCCATTGTTGACGCTGGAACAGTTGCCAGTAATACGTGCCACCAAACACTGTCCAGAGCGCGGCGGTATCCATCTGCTCCGCTTGCAGTAGTTGCTGGCAATGCGCCCATAACGGGCTAGCATTCTCACTGTCCTTGTCCGCTATTTTTAGATAAATCGGGGCGATAAATTGTAAGAAAATGGTTTCAGGAATAAAGGGCATCCATTCCGGGTCAAGCGGTTTTCCCCACAAGGTGAACCACGGGTGTGGCTGGAACTTCGGGCTGTTGGCGCATTGCCGGTTAGCGTGTTCCAGCACTACCGCCAAAGTTCTGCCATTGCCCAACAATGCTTGCAAACGCAAATCACGCAAGGCTTGAGCAGCATCCACCCATATTTTCTGCCCAAAATACCTTTCCGGCTGCTCCGGGCTGAGGTGAATATTCACCACTTCTGCCAAGGCAGCGAAACGCCCTGCACGTAAACTACGCTGGGTCAGTGCATCACAGAGGGTTTCAACGCAAGCATAATTATTGCTGACGATTTTCAAGAAATCGAGACGCACCAGTTCATCCAGCAAACGACGTAATACTTTGACATCCATCGCCACTGGAGAGAGCTTCGATAACTGCGCGGCAGATATTGGGGCGTAGATAATCGACATGAATTCCAGCAGGTGCTGAGTACTGTCGGGTAGTTCGAGAAATTTTTTCAATTTTTTTTCGTCAAATACAGCGGTCATGGTTCAATTTGGGTAAAAGTGGCTAAGGATTGTTGCACAGTCGTCATGGGCAAACGTTCTTGTTCCAGCCGTTGGTGGGTTTGTTGCAACTGTTGGTACAGTGCCAGTTCTGCGGGCTGTAGGTGTTGGAGTATATCAGCACAGCGGGCATTTTCCGGCTCTTCGACGCATAAATGCGCGTATTGCTGCAAGGTTGGCGTATCCATCAACAAGGATTGGGTCTGCGGAAAATAACGCCGCATCCGCGACAGAATCGAAAAACCGTGGGTATCGAGATCACCCCAGTACACGATCTGTCGGGTGTGCAACCACGGGATTTCCGCCAGTGTATCTATGCCGTAGCCCAGACCGAACATCACGATACTGCCCGGCATATCGGGAAAACTCAGGCCATTGGTCTTGTTTTCGGTCACGAACACCCGCTGGCACGGGATTTCCCATTGCGCCAATTGCGACACCGGCAAACTCATATCCGTGATGCCCGCCACCGGGCTGAGTGCAGCATCCAGCAAGCGCAGGCGCAGTAATGGCTCTTCGTATTTCAGCCCGTAACGGCGCTCGAAACCGTGCTGGCGCAGGCCGGTGCTGTCCGGGTCAAGTGCCGTTTCCGGCAATACCACATCCAGCAATTCGCTCAGGATCGCCTTGTTCTGGCCGATAAACTTGCTGTCCACGCCGGGAATATCGAGTTCGCGCAGGTAACGTCCGGGTTGCGGATGGTGCAGAAAATAGCGGCATACCGCCAGCAGCGCAGGCCAGACCGGCTGCTGCTCCATCAGCTTGACCGGGTATTTCAGCAGCCATGCCCGCAGTGCTGGAAACTCCACCAGCGTTTCAAGTCCAGTTTGATACAAGGCGGGGAATAACTGTTTTTTCTGGATAAAGCGCAGCAAGTCATCGCGGGTATCAAAGCTAATGGTATGCGGCAACAATTGCGTGCCAAGCTGGCGGTGCTGCACTTCGCGGTAGCCGATGCGGAAACCGTAGCATTTCACCTCGCGGCTGGCTTGTTTCAGGGTAAGCATCCAATCACGTACCTGAGCAAACTGTTCCATTTGTGCGGAAGCATTGGGTTTGCGGAAGGGGATTTCCCACGGGAACAGGTCGCCGTTTTCCCAAGCATCCTGCAACACGCGCCCGCTGTCCCAGAGTTTTTGGGCTTTGGTACGGATGTCAGCGGGGGTGATCATGTCAGCGATTATGCACTTTTCTTGGGAGAAAACTCCACAGTCACATTCACTGAGCCTTCGGCTTTGCCGCTGGTGATAAAAGGAATGCCCATTTCCCCCCCGAGGGTAATGCCGAATTCCAGCGTTACTTTTTCCACATTACCTAAAGCGGAATCTTGCAGGGCTTTGGCGGCAGTGTCGGACATGGCACGGATTACGTCGCCGAGTTTGTCCACGGCTTTGGCTGCCTGTTCTGTTATGCCTTTGTGTTCAAAACCGCTGTCTTGTGTGTCTGCTGGGGTGTCGACAAAATTGATGTTTTCAGCGATTTGCATGTAAACCATTTGTCCGTTTTCCAGTTCCATTGCTTTGAGGGTTGCCATCGTTGATACCTTTGGTGGTTGTGTGGTTTTCATACTATCATGAGCGCGTTTGCTGCTATAGAGAAAACCCTTATGCCACGCCGCATTGCCCTGATTGTTGGTGTTAGCCAGTATGAACCCCGTACTGGATTGCAGAATCTTTCTGCTCCCACCAATGATGCCCAACGGATTTACGATGTGCTATCTGAATACGGCGGTTTTGACATGCTGTATCCATTGCCGTTAGCGGATGGCAAGGTGGGCAGTTCTGGCAAAGTGCTGGCGCAAGTGTTGCGCGATAAGTTGCGTGAGGTGCTAAATCCGCAAGCGGGCGAAGAGGTGGAGCTTGCCGTTTTCTATTTCTCCGGGCACGGCGTATCCCATCACGGTATGGCTTCGTACCTATCCGCTACCGACGCCCCGTTAGCAGTTCCCTTATCATTTCTCACCGAATTGGTGGAAGACAGCGCTGTTAAAAATCTCTGTGTTTGGCTGGATTGTTGTCACAGCGGAGAGATATTGAAGTTCAAAACCTCCGAGAAAAAGAGCTTTTGTCTGGTGGCTGCTTCAACAGCGGATGGGGAAGCACTCGCCAAAAATGGGCAAAGCTTACTGACTGAAATACTGTGCGAAGCACTGACACCGGATCAGGATAGGCCAGAAATCCGTGTGATGGAGTTTGTCGATTACCTCGAAGCTCACCGTAAAAACCTACCTCAGCAAGTGTTGTTTCGGGGTAACTCCGCCTTTACCCTCACGCAATACCAAGGCGAAGTTAGCGTGGCATCGCCTTATCCGCCTGACCATCCGCCGTACAAAGGCTTATTGACCTTCACGCAGGCTGACCGGGAATTTTTCTTCGGGCGTGATGGCATGATCCAGCAATTGCTCGACAGGCTCAGCACCAGCCGTTTTGTGCCGCTGCTGGGGGCTTCGGGCAGTGGCAAGTCGTCGCTGGTGCTGGCGGGCTTGTTACCGAAATTGCCGGAAAGCGATTGGCAGGTATTGGTGATGCGCCCCACTGC
The DNA here is from genome assembly GCF_017901135.1 of Thiothrix litoralis. NCBI lineage: Bacteria > Pseudomonadati > Pseudomonadota > Gammaproteobacteria > Thiotrichales > Thiotrichaceae > Thiothrix > Thiothrix litoralis. Next base: position 2,055,636 of record NZ_CP072801.1, read on the forward strand.
CAACCCCTTGCAGAACTTGCAGAACTTGCGGGATACGCTGGTGCGCGGTTTTCCTGATGCGCAGGTGGGCACGCTGGCGAGTGGTGCGGATTTGCAACACGAAGTATTGCGGCTGGTCACGGCTGGCAAACGCTTGTTACTGGTGATTGACCAGTTTGAGGAAGTGTTCACCGAATGCCGCGATGATGAGGCACGGGCGGATTTTTTCGCCTGCCTGCTGGAAGCGTTGGACGGCGACAATCCGCTGCATCTGGTGCTGACCTTGCGGGCGGATTTTCTGGGGCATTGCACCGAACAGGCATACGCCGGGCTGGGGCAACGCCTGCAACACCACGCGCTGCTGTTGGTTGCGCCCACTGCGGGCGAATTGCGCGAAGCCATCACCCGTCCGCTGGCACTGGTGGGGATGCGCTGCGAACAGGCACTGGAAGACGAACTGGTTGACCAGACCCTGCACGCCAAGGGCAGCTTGCCGCTATTGCAATACGTGCTGGAAAAACTCTGGCAGTCCGCCCGGCAGGAACGCAGCCGCGAACTGACGCTGGCGATGTACCAGCAATTGGGCGGGCAACACGGCGGCGGCTTGCGCGGCGTGTTGAACGAAAAAGCCGATGCGTTTTACCAGCAACTCGAACCCCAACAGCAACGCCTGATGGAATGGCTGATGGTCGAACTCACCCAAGTCGGCGACGGGCAAGACGACACGCGCCGCACTGTCACCCTGCAAGAACTCCACAACCGCCAACCACAATACACCGAAGCCCTTGATGTACTGCTGGTGCAACTGGTCACGCACGAACGGCTGCTGACTCAAGACCACGATAAACACGGACAAGCTACTACCACAGTAGCTCACGAATCACTGATCCGTAACTGGCAACGGCTACGTGATTGGCTGGCAAGCAACCATGAAATCAAAAGCTGGCGTACACGGATTGAAGCGGACATTACCGACTGGCAAAAAAGTGGTGGTAGTTTGTTACGTGATGGACGACTGGCAGAAGCACAGGAAATTCTTGCTCGTTATCCCGACCCCCTATTAATTGGAGAAAAAGAGTCAAGTTTTATCCATGCCTGCCAAGAACAACAGACAAAAGAACAACAAGAAACAGAGCGTATTCTCAAAGAACTCATCGCGGGCAAATTGGTTAATCAAGCAAGGCTAGCGATGTTCTCCCCGTCGGTTGCCCATGGTTATGTGGTTCAAGGCTTGTTATTGGCAGCACAAGCATGGCGTTTACACCTGAGTGCTGTGCATACCCGAGGGGTATTGAGAGATACAGTTCAGGATGCAGGAAGTTTGCGTACAGTTTGGCGCGGGCATGAAGCTTGGGTTTTATCTGTCGCGTTCAGCCCGGATGGACGCTATGTGGTCAGCGGGAGCAATGATAACACCTTGCGGTTATGGGAAGTGGCGACTGGGCAAATGGTCGGCGCACCTTGGCGCGGGCATGAATCTTGGGTTTCATCTGTAGCGTTCAACTCGGATGGACACTATGTGGTCAGTGGGAGTGGGGATACTGCCTTGCATCTGTGGGGGGTGGCGACTGGGCAAGCGGTCGGCGCACCTTGGCGCGGACATGACGACTCGGTTTCATCTGTAGCGTTCAGCCCGGATGGACGCTATGTGGTCAGCGGGAGCGATGATAACACCTTGCATCTGTGGGAGGTAAGGACGGGCAAACAGGTCGGCGAACCTTGGCGCGGACATGGGAACGGTGTTCAGGCTGTGGCGTTCAACCCAGATGGGCGCCATGTGGTCAGCGGGAGCTGGGATAATACCCTACGATTGTGGGATGTAACGGCAGGGCAAGCGATCGGCGAACCTTGGCTCGGACATAAAGGGTGGGTTAACTCTGTAGCGTTTAGCCGGGACGGGTGCTATGTGGTCAGCGGGAGCGGTGATAAAACCTTGCGGCTATGGGAGGTAGCGACGGGGCAAACTGTCGGTGTACCTTGGCTCGGGCATGAAGACGAGGTTCAATCTGTAGTATTCAGCCCGGACGGGCGCTATGTGGTCAGCGGAAGTGCGGATAACACCTTGCTGCGATGGGAGGTAAGGACGGGCAAACAGATCGGCGACCCTTGGCTCGGGCATGAATATAAGGTTCGGGATGTGGCGTTCAGCCCGGACGGGCGCTATGTGGTCAGTGGGGGCAATGATAAAACCTTGCGGTTGTGGGCTGTGGCAGCGAATCATTTAGTGGATAAGCCTTGGTGCTGGCATAAAGCTCCAGTTTCATCTGTGGCGTTCAGCTCGGATGGACACCATGTGGTCAGCGGGAGCGAGGATAACACCTTGCAGCTATGGGAGGTAGCGACGGGGCATCCAGTCGGCGCACTCTGGAACGGGCATGAAGATAAAGTTCGGGCTGTGGCGTTCAGTCTGGACGGGTATTATGTAGTGAGTGGGAGTGAGGATAACACCTTGCGGCTATGGGAGGTAAGGACGGGCAAACAGATCGGCGAACCTTGGCGCGGACATGAAGGATGGGTTAACTCTGTAGCGTTTAGCCGGGACGGGTACTATGTGGTCAGCGGGAGTAGGGATAACACCTTACGGCTGTGGGAGATAAGGACGGGCAAACAGATCGGCGCACCTTGGCACGGACATGGGAACGGTGTTCAGGCTGTAGCGTTTAGCCGGGACGGGTACTATGTGGTCAGCGGGAGCGATGATAAAACCTTGCGGCTATGGGAAGTAGCGACGGGGCAAACTGTCGGCGCACCTTGGCGCGGACATGAAGGGTGGGTTAACTCTGTAGCATTTAGCCGGGATGGGTGCTATGTGGTCAGCGGGAGCGGTGATAAAACCTTGCGACTATGGGAGGTAGCGACGGGGCAAACTGTCGGTACACCTTGGTTCGGGCATGAAGACGAGGTTCGGGCAGTGGCATTCAGCCCGGATGAGTGCTATGTGGTCAGCGGAAGTGCGGATAACACCTTGCGGTTGTGGGAGGCAGCGAAAGGGCAAGCGGTCGGCGCACCTTGGCGCGGACATGAAGGGTGGGTTAACTCTGTAGCGTTTAACCAAGATGGGTGCTATGTGGTCAGCGGGAGTGATGACAACACCCTGCGTTTGTGGGACTCCGACCCCGAAAGCTGGGCAAAAAAAGCTTGCTCCATCGTCAACCGCAATTTCAGCCTCGCCGAATGGCAACGTTTCATCGGCGATGCCTTGCCCTACGAGAAAACCTGCCCAGATTTGCCCGCCCCCGGCGAAGAAGGCTGGGTAGAGCCGTATGCGGGAGGGTGAGGACACCACGCTTTCCATGCTAGAATCCCGCTATACGCAAAAATCAGGAGAACACCATGCAAGCCATTGAATTCAATGCCACCCCACACGGCGGCATGTTGTTGATACCGGAAATGTACCGTCAACAATGGGAAGGTTTATCCGTGCGGGTTATCTTGCTGCCTGCCAATGAAGCAGCAGCCCCAGCAACGCCTAAACCCAAAACACTGTTGGAACGTCTGCGCACCATCGAAAAAATCCACGCAGCACCCGACTTGTCCGAAAACCACGATGCTTACGTGTTGGGGCAAACACATGGTTGAACCTTTATTTGTCGATACGGGTTACGTACTCGCGTACATCAACGCCAACGACCAGCATCACGATGAAGCCCTGCAACTCGAACCGTATTTTGTTGGGCATCCGCTGGTAACAACCGATGCAGTCCTGCTGGAAGTAGGCAACGCCCTTTCCCGTAGCTTCAAAACACAGGCTGTCGAAATCATCCAGCACTTTCAGGAAGCAGAGGATGTGACGTTGATCCACATGAACCCCTTGCTGTTCAAGGACGCTTTTGATCTGTACCAACGCTACAAGGATAAAGAATGGGGAATGGTCGATTGTCTGTCATTTCACGAATATTGAGCTTGTTGACCAAGACCGAACTGTTGGGGTAACAATCCTAGTCTTGGCTGACACCGTACTTATCCGACATACCTTGCCTTGATTTGGGCAATGCGGCTTTCAAGATCTTGCGGGGAAAGCAATGGCGCTTGTTCGTCCAAATGCGTTCGGCTTGATGGCGCAAACCCTTCCAACCGCAAACTGGCGCGGTAGTTACGGCGGCGGATTTGCCGGAAACGGGCGAGATTTCTAGCCTGTATCAGCATGAATGCACTCCAAACCTCTGAACTGGGAGTGGCTTCACGGTTTGCTACTCACCTAAGGTCACGTCGCAAACCTTGCCCCACATACGCTTTCAGTAAACCCTGATAGCCATTGAAGCCCAATAGGGGGGCAATACGTTTTAGGTCTTCCAGCACATCATTGGGCATTCTCAGCGTGATGCTGGTCATGGGTCGATCTTTGCTTAGCCGCGTTTTCAGTTGCTCAATCTTCATAATAGCGTTGCTCCTGCTTGGTAGCTTTGCGTGCGGATATAAGCCTGATACGGTCATCCTCTATCTAGATATTCACCACAAACAATAAATTCCAAGATTTATCCATACCAATGATGGCATCCCGGCTTTCTTCGTTACGACTAGCATCCACCATTCTTAGGAATGGATCAAAGAACGCTTGTGCCGCCTGTTCAAAGGCTATGCCGTCGCGTCGGTAATACGATTAAGCCTTGCTGCCTTGTGGATTATTCAAGCACTCTCGCTAATTCACCACCTGACGCTCCCCCTTCTCCCGCCGGTATTCCTCAATGCTCAAATTGCGCACCAACGAACGTTGCCCCGCTTCGTTATGCACAAAATGCACCGAGTTGATGTAATCCTCGATCACATGGATTTTCTGCAAAGGCGTGACGATCAGCAGTTGCAGGTTGAGCTTGCGGAACAATTCCAGCCCGTAGCGGGTAGATTCGTCCGAACCACGCCCGAAAGCTTCGTCGATCACCACGAAACGGAACGAGCGTGAGCGCACCTGCCCCCATTCCAGCCCGAACTGGTAGGCCAGCGCCGAAGCCAGCACGGTATACGCCAGCTTTTCCTTTTGCCCGCCTGATTTCCCGGCGGAATCGCTGTAGAACTCGCGTTCGGTGTCGTCTTCGCGCCAGCGTTCGCTCGCCGAGAACAGATACCAGTTACGCACGTCCGTGACCTTGCGCGTCCATTTGCGGTCGCTATCCACCAAACCTTCACGCCCGTTGAAGCGGTCGATGAGGCTTTTGACCTGCATGAAACGGTCTTCGGTGTACATTTCGTCATCGTCGAGGCTGTGGCTCAGGCACTGGCGCAAATCGGTACGGAAATCCCGCACATCAGCATCACTGGTGAATGTGCCCAACAGAGTGATATACGTCCCCGCGTTGTATTCGATGCCCTGCAAGGAACGGTTGATGGCTTCGAGCTTGTCGTCGATGGCGCGGCGTTCCTTTTCCAACTGGTTTTGCAGCATCACAATACCTTGGATGGTCTGCTCATTGAGCATCGCCTTGAATTTCTGTTCGTGGCGCGGCAGGTCTTCGCTTTGCAGCACCGCCAACATACGCTGGAATTCACCTGCTGATTCCAAACTAGCATCCACTTCGCTGGTTTCTGCCGGGTAATCGCGCTTGTAATCCTGCATCTGCTGGACAATTTTCTGCGACAGGCGGCGGTTTTTGCCCTCGTCGCTGTCCAGTTGCGCCTGCATCGCGGCACGGATGTCGCTTTGCTGCTTCGCCAAACTGCGCAAATTGAAAGCGGTGTCACCCAGTACCTGTTCCCGCCAGTGTTCCAACAAACGGTGGTGCTGCGCCAAAGTTGCGGCGCTCAGCAAGGCAGCCTGTTCTGCCGCATGCACCTGCTCCTCTTCGGCAGTGGCGATTTTGTTGGTCAGCGTACCCTGTTCCAGCAATACCTCGCTGTGCTTGCGTTCGCTCTCCTGACGTTGCTGGCTGCTGGTCTGTAACTGCGCTTGCAGGCTTTGTAGGATGTCGGAACTGCTTTCAATGCGCTGCTGTTCTTCACGCAATTGTTGGATCGCCCGCGCCGGAGTGTGCCAGTCGATCTCGCTGAAATCACGCACTTTTTGCACATCATGCAACGCATTCTGCTGCTGGCGTAACAGTTGACGGTCGCGCTCAGCTTGCGACAACGCATCCGCCGTTTGGTGAATCTGCTGGAGCAAGGTTTCGGCTTGCGCTTCCAGCGCCTGCAACTTGTCGCGGTTGCTCCAGCCCAGCACATAGCGGGAACGGTCGTGCAGGTTGTGGCGGTCATCTTTTTCGTGGCGTTGCCCACCGCCCTTAACTTGACCATTCTGGCTCAGGGCTTGGTGGTGGCGGCGAAAATCCTGCATATCGCTGGCGCAATGGTAATCAAAGCGTTCGTGCAGCGCGTGTTCCAGCCACGGGTAAAATTCGCTGTCGGCCTTGATACGCAACTTGCGTACCAGCGACTGCGGGTTGAGTTCGCTACGCCGTGAAGTATTGGGTTCTTGCACGCGGTAATACACCAATCGCCCGTGCAAATGGGTCTGTTCAACGTAGTGGCTGACGCGCTCGTAATGGCGTTCCGGCACTAACAGGCTCAGGCCGAAGTTGTGCAGCACGCGCTCGGCAGCGCCTTCCCACACCCGTTCGGTTTCGTCCACTTGCAGCAATTCGCCCGCAAACGGCAGGTCTTCCTCGGCGAGGTTCAACACGTCCAGCATCGCTTGACGCATGGCGAGGTTTTGGCGCGGAATGTTACTTTTGCGTTGGCGCAACGATTCAATGTCGGCCTGCAACTGTTGCTGCTGCCCGGTTTGCAGGCGGAAACGGATGGCGTGGTCATCGCGCACAGTCTGTAGCTGTTGTTCCTGCTGGCGGGTTTCGGCCTCCAACACTTCGACGCGCTGGCGGTTGTCGTAAAACACCTCTTCGCCCAGTGTCGCGCTCAAACCGAGTTGGGTGATGTTGGCTTGCCAGTGGTCGTACAGACGTTGGCAGCGAGCGCGTTCCTTGTCCAGCGCGGCGATGTCGCGTTCGATTTCGCGCAAACGCCGCCCGCCCTGATCTTCGATGCTGCGGTGCAGGCTGTCTTCTTGCAGGCGCAAACTCTGGATGGCGGTTTCAAGCTGGTTGCGCCGATGGCTGAGACGTTCGGCATCGTGGCGGTACGTTTGCAGGCGCTCGGTGAGCAATTCCACTTCCCTGCCTGCAAACCAGCAGCCCAAGGCTTCGCGGGCAGAACGCAGCGCGTGGATGCTGCTGCTGAGTTGGGTGTAATCACTAAGGGCAATGTCCAGCGGTTGCAACAGGCCGATTTGCCGCCGCGCTTTCAACACCGCTTCGTGCAGACGGTTGAGGTTATCGAAATCGCGGCACAGGCTGTGAATTTGCTGTTCTACGCCAGTGTCTTCGAGCATGTGGGTACGCACAAAATCAGTCAAATTGCCGACCGATTTCATCGACACGGTTTGGTAAAACAGATCCAGCGCCTGTTCGGACTGGATGCCGAAATAGCGCCGGAAACGTGCGGCATATTCCTTGAAGGTGTCAATCACACTCACGCCGGGCAGTTTCATCAAGCGCTTGCGCAGTTTGCTGATGTCGTTGCCGAAATTGGCGAAATGTTCGCGGATAGTGAGTAAGTTCTCTGCCGTGACGTAAAAGCGTTCCGGCTGACGGTTGCCGTCCTTGAACCAGAACACTTGCGCCAACGTCATGCCTTGCGCAAAACCGGGGTTGTAGAACCAGCCCAACAGCACGCTGTAGTGTTTTTCATCGCGCAAGGCCACGGCTTTCGCGGCCTGACTCAGTTCGCCTTTCTCGCTTTTGTACTCGCCGCGCGCGTAGGAACCGAGGGAACGCTCCTTGCCTTCCGCACCTGCTGCCTTGTTATAGGTAATGCGTTGGGTGGGAACGAGCAAGGTGGTGATCGCGTCCACCAGCGTGGATTTGCCGGAACCGATGTCGCCGGTCAGCAGTGCATTGTGGCCTTGCGGGGCAATTTTCCACACATGCTGATCGAAGGTTCCCCAGTTGTAGACTTCCAGATGGTGCAGGCGGAAGCCGGTCAGTGCGTCATCAGCGGTGAAATCGAGGGAAAGGGCTTGCGGGTCATTCATCCTTGGTACTCGCGTATTGCTGGTAGGTTTTGAGTTGTGCGTCCAGTTCGCCCAACCATTGCGCATCAACGAAGGCTTTGAGGATGCGGCGGATTTCGAGCATGTCATCCTGCTGTTTGAGGGTACGCACGAAGCCGTATTCGATCACTTTGTTGATGGCGACGTTGATCTGGTCGATGGTTTTGGCTTCGTTGCTGTGTTCGGGCATGAACACACGCATCATCTCGACGATTTGGGTACGTTCCAGTACCACCCGGCTGTCGCCGCCCGTGGCGTCCTGTTCAGCAAGGCGTTTGCGCAACAGGGCTAACAGCAAGCTGACAGGGTACGTGAGGGGGCGTTTTGCTACCAGACGCGGGGTATCGGTAGCGTCTTCATCCCCAGCATCGCTGTCTTGCTGGCGCAGGAAAGCGTAGCCTTCGGTTTCATCGAGATACAGCGTCAGGCCGAGGATGCGGATGTAATCGCGCACGGCGGCTTGCAATTCCAGCAGGGCTTGCCACAGGCGCGGGTGCTGGTCGGCGTAGACCACGCCCTTGAAAAGCTGGATGAGGACAGGGGCGAGGTTCGGGGTTTGGGTTTCAGTGCTCATGCTGCTTCCACCACCCAGTCATCCACGCTTTTGGTTACGCTGCTGAAGTTGATGCCCAGTAACATTTTCGGGCGCGGATCAGCGGCGTACCCCCCCGGATACCCCCGACTTTTAATCTGTTCCATCGCAGCCTTAGCAGTCTTATCCAGCTTGAACTCGAGAATATAAATATGGGTCGACGTCTTCACCACGCAGTCGATACGCCCATTGCTGTCGTTGACTTCAGCCTCGGCATATTGACCTAGATAGAAAAACGTCAGGTAAATCAGACTGTGGTAATAGGCTTCGCGGTCTTGCAGGAAAATCTGGTAAGGAATTTTCTTAAACACGGCTTTTATCACCTCAATCACCGCTGGCATGTCATTGTTCAGAAATGCCTTGTGCAATTTCACCACCATTGGCGTGGTACGGGTGGGTGCTTCGTGCGCCCATTCTGCCATCAAATACATGGACATGGAGGCGCGTACTTCGTGGTTAGGGTAGTCCAGTTGGTAAAAACCGTATTCATCGTGATTTTTCAGGGTTAGATAACCTGTTTGAAATAGGACGGGTATTAATTCCAGCCGTTCGAGGTCGTAATTACCGAGCGCGGATTCCTCCACTTCCAAATCATCCAACCGATACACCTTGTCGCGGTGCATAAGCTTGGGTAAAAACGTCGGTGTGCCCGATTCAAACCAGAAATTACGGAAGGCTTGCGCCTGAAAGAAGCTCAAAATTGAGTAGGGGTTGTAGACTGAGGTTTCCAAGCCCCAAGTGTAGCCATTGTACCAGTCACGCAATTGACCAAGCAGTGTGTCACGGTCAACCTTCAGACGCTTTTCCACAGCGGGCATGTAAGGCTCAAAATACTGCTCCAGTTCGGTTTGCGTATAGCCCAATAAAGTTGCCGCGCTGTAATCCATCGTCAGGTCAAACAGGTTGTTCAGGTCAGAGAAAATCGACACACGGCTGAATTTTGATACGCCCGTAATCAACAAAAATTCCAAATACGGGTCGCTGTCTTTGATGACAGAGTAGAAGGTTTTCATCACTTGTTGGTTGGCTTTTGCCAGCGGAATATTGTCAAGGTAATCAATCAGCGGCTTGTCGTATTCGTCGATGAGCAGCACGACGTTGCCGCTACGTGCGGCAAGCTGTTGGAGCAATTCCTGAAACTGGCGGTCGATCTCACTTTCTTGCAATGTCAGCCCAAACTGGTGGCTGATGGCGTGCAACTCAGCGGCAATCGCCGCTTCCAGTCCCAATGTACGGTAGCCAATACTGGCAAAGGATATATGCACGACCGGATGCACGTTGCCCCAATCCCACTGGTCTTCGATCCACAGCCCCTCGAACAGGGCACGATTACCTTGGGAGATTTCTTTGATGGTGGACAGCAATAAGGACTTGCCGAAGCGACGCGGGCGTGAGAGAAAAAAGTATTTACCCTGATTGAGCAGTTGGGCAATCGTTTCTGTTTTGTCCACATACAGACAATCCCTGTTTCTCAGCTCGGAAAAAGTTTGAATACCGACGGGTAAACGTTGCAGCATGGCAGTGACCTGTTTCAAAGGGTATAAGGCTTAGAATAGCATGTTTCAGCGGGTAAACAGGATACGCGGCAAGCGCACCGTGCGCCCGGCTTCGCCCAAGGGCAGCACGTCTTCCACGGCTTCATCCACCAACGCTTTGACATCTTTGCTGGCAAGGTTCAGGTAGGCCACCAGCTCCGCCAGACCCTGTTGCAGCGGGGCGTATTGCAGCACTTCCTGTAAGCTGACCTGCGGATGTTCGTGCAGCAAGCGGCGAATATTACCGCGCAAGCGGGCTTCGTCCACCCAATGCTGGTTGTAGAGCGCCTGCACATCGACGCAGGCATCCGCTTCTTCCAGCCTGACCTCCGCCAGCACGGTTTTGATTTTTGGCTGGAACAAGCTGCGTTCCATCACCAGATCCAGTGCCAGACGCGGCTGGTCGATCACAGCAAACTGGCGGGAATCGGGCGGGGCATTGCGCATGGCTACTGCTGTGCGTTCAATGCCTCGGATCAGTTGCAGGATACGCTTGTCTTCCAGCCACGCCTGATCGGCGAGGTATTTGCGTAACTGTTCTGCCAGTTGCGCGTTGGTACGGAACACTTTCTCGCCCGCTTCCAGCAGGAAAAAGCCAATACGCGGCAGAAAGTGGCGGTCGTCCACCTCGCGTAAGGCTTCCTGCTGCAAGGCTGCGGTGGTCATGCTTTCCAAGGCGTGCTGGCGTTGCGGCGACATCAGGAACTCCCAAAAGGCGTGGAAACTACGCCCCTGTTCGGAGTCACGGATGTAGTCTTGCTGCTCAAAAATTTCGTCCAGCAATTCGCCTTTGCGCTTCTCGCTGGTGGCAATCAGCTCCCGCACATCCTGATCCAGGGTACGGAAGTTGTACTCCACTTGGCGGAAATCAGCCAGCAGCTTGCGGGCAGTGTCTTCGGCCTCAAACCAGCGCTCCTTGATGCGGGTCGGGTCAGCCGCTTCTACCAGACCGGAACGGATGCGGGCAATCTGGCGTTCCAGTTCGGCTTTTTGCTTTTCCAGCTCAGCGATTTTGAGCGCGGGGTCTTGCTCCGCTTCTTGCACGATTTCCTGCAACAAGCGGTACAACGTCATCAGCCGCGACTCGGTGCCAACGAACTGACGCGGTTGCAAGCCTTGCAGCCATTCCACTGCTTTTTCAGCCCCCGGTGTCAAATCCAGTTGCGGGATGTCGCGCCCTTGCACGTAGTATTTGCGCAGGTACGGGCTTGCCCCGTTCGCCCAATCGTCCAGATATTGCCGCGCACTTTTGGGGAAAGTGTCCGCGCCGTACTGGTCGTTGAGGTGGAACAAATAGTCGTCGAGTTGCGTGCTGGCCTGATCAAACGGCAAGGAACGTTCGTTGGGCTTGATGAACACCGCAAACAGGAAGCTGATAATCAAGGGCGCGTGCGGGGAGGTCAGCAAGCGCCAAGTGGTGTCATGCTTACGCAAATGCGCGAGGGTTGAATAATCCATCTGTGCCTATGCCGGAAACACGCCCGTGGAAATATAACGGTCGCCACGGTCACAAATGATAGCAACAATAGTCGCGTTCTCAACTTCTTTGGACAGACGTAGCGCTGCCGCGACCGCCCCGCCGGAGGATACCCCGCAGAAAATGCCTTCTTCCGAGGCAAGGCGGCGCATGGTGTCTTCCGCTTCCGGCTGACTCATGTCGATTTCGCGGTCAACTTCATTGCGGTGGAAAATTTCCGGCAGGTATTCCGGTGTCCAACGCCGAATCCCGGGAATCTGGTCGGCTTGCGTGGCAGGCTGCACCCCGACAATCTGAACATCCGGGTTTTTCGATTTCAGGAAACGCCCCGTCCCCATGATCGTCCCTGTCGTACCCATGCTGCTGACGAAGTGCGTCACCATACCGTGGGTATCACGCCAGATTTCCGGGCCAGTGGAATGAAAATGCGCCAGCGGATTGTCTTCGTTGGCGAACTGATTCAGCAGCTTGCCCTTACCCTCGCGTTCCATTTGCATGGCGAGGTCACGCGCACCTTCCATGCTCGCCTCCTTGCTCACCAGCACCAGTTCCGCACCGTAGGCTTTCATGGAAGCGCGACGTTCGGCGCTCATGGTTTCCGGCATGATCAGCACCATTTTGTAGCCCTTGATCGCGGCAGCCATCGCCAAGGCAATGCCAGTATTGCCACTGGTGGCTTCGATCAGGGTGTCGCCGGGCTTGATGTCACCACGCGCTTCGGCACGCTGGATCATGGACAGTGCCGGGCGGTCTTTCACTGAACCGGCGGGATTATTGCCTTCCAGTTTGACCAAAATAGTATTGCTCGTATCACCCGGCAAACGTTGCAAACGCACCAGCGGCGTTTTGCCGATAAAGTCTTCGATAGTGGGGTAAGGCATGTCCTGCACTCTTGATTTTGTGTTGAGAAGAGGAGCTTAACAGCCATCCTGCGTATTCGCTACCTGTCGGCGGATTTGGCTTGACCTTACCCCATAATACGGTAAGTTGTACGTTAGCCAATAACAAAAAAGCACCGGAAATAGTGTGAATTATGTATCCGTAGGGAACATCCCCGTATCTGCCGCCATGCACGTCCAAAGCGACCATGATTTGAGCCGCCGCTCGATCAATGGTGTGTTTCCTTATATGATTGCTTGGGTCGTGCTGGCGCTGGGGACTGATATTATTCAACACCACGGCATCCTCGTTTACGGTATTGGCCTGTTGATGTTGGCGCTTGGTGTCATGCGCTTATTGTTGATGAAACAGTTTCCTACGCTTTACAAGACACAGCCGGACAGGGCGCGGTTCCTGCTCGGATTTGGCCTGATAGCCTCTGCTATTGTTTGGGCGTTGTTTACCGCTTGGGGGCTAATGCATGTCGGGCTGGCAGAACAGGGAACCCTAATGTTGCTGCCACTGTTAATGCTCTGCGTTGGCACGACGACCAGCCTTGCCCCCCACAACCCCCTGTTTCTCGCCTACGTTAATATCATGATTTTGCCCCAAGTCGTGGCGCTGTTGCATATGGGGACAAGCACTGCCTACAGCGTTGCCCTCTCCTTACTCCTGTTCAGCATTGTCACTCAATTCTTTGGCAAAACGCTGCACCGTGACTATTACCAGCTTCTCTACAAAAACGATTTGCTGAAACAGCAAGCCGCCAAGCTGGAGAGTGCCAAAGAAGCCGCCGACATTGCCAATCAGGCCAAGAGCCGCTTTCTGGCCAATATGAGCCATGAGTTGCGTACCCCAATGAATGGGATTCTGGGGGCAAGCGATTTACTGACCCCGCTGGTCAATACGGCAGAGCAACGCCAATACGTTTCGCTGATCAACCGCAGCGGCAAAACCTTACTGGCGCTGTTGAATGACCTGCTCGACTTTTCCAAAATCGAAGCAGGCAAGATGGAGCTGGAACTGTCAACCTGCCACCTGAGTGAGATGGTTGCCCATTTACAGCATTTGCTGAATATCCGTGCCAAGGAAAAGGGGCTGGTGTTTACCACCCGTATCAGCGAGGACATTGCCCCCTTTCTCATGGGCGATGAAACCCGCATCCAACAAATACTGCTCAATTTACTGGGCAATGCCATCAAATTTACTGAAACGGGCACGGTAACACTCGCCATCAGCCTGAGCGCCAACGGGGAACGGCTACGCTTTGAAATCAGCGATACCGGTATTGGCATTCCGGCAGAAAAACAGCCACTGCTGTTCAACAGTTTTCAGCAAATGGAATCGTCTACTGCCCGCAAATACGGCGGCACGGGTCTGGGTTTGGCGATTTCCAAACAGTTGGTCAACCTGATGGAAGGCGATATTGGCGTACACAGTGAAGCGGGACAAGGTGCCTGCTTCTGGTTCGAGCTTCCCTATCAGGCCGCAGAGCCACAAACTGCCAGCCCGGAAACGACCACTACACTCGTCACTGACGCACCCTTGAAAACCTCCAGCCGGATTCTGCTGGCGGAAGACAATGCCATCAATCAGATCATTGCCCAGTCCATGCTTGAACAACTGGGGCTGACCCACATCGACACGGTAGAAAATGGCAAACAAGCTATCCAATGCCTGATTGAAGCCGATTACGATCTGGTGCTAATGGATGTGCAAATGCCTGAATGCGACGGTCTGGAAGCCTGCCGCCATATCCGGGGAATACAGACTCACGCAGGCATGGCGGCGGTGCGAAACCCGGTCATTCCGGTAATTGCCCTGACCGCAAATACCCTGTCTGCGGATATTGCCGCCTGCCTGCAAGCCGGAATGAACAGCCATCTGGGTAAACCGCTGGATACCCAAACGCTGGAAACTGAACTGAAAAAGTGGTTACAACAGCCCGTCAGCTCCGCCCACCAGAATCACAAAGGCGACCGCGTGAGTGCGCTCGTCTGCGACGGATAGTTCGATTGCGGTCACGCCCAGCGCAGTAGCCGTTGCCAGTGTCACCCCGTGCAATTGCAGGCGTGGTTTACCGCGTGCATCGTGGGTGGTTTCGATTTCCTGCAAGCGGGTTTCCTTACCGATGCCGGTGCCGAGGGCTTTGGCAACGGCCTCTTTGGTGGCGAAACGTTTTGCCAGCCATGCTGCTTGCTTGGTTTCGGTGGCAAAACGTTTGAGTTCGGCGGGATGTAGAATGCGTTCGGGAAACCGCTCTGGGTGACGTTGCAAGGTTTCTTCAAGACGGGCGATTTCCACGATGTCCGTGCCGATGCCGATAATTTTCATGCGCCAGCACGTGCCGCTTGCATCAATGCCAGCATTTCCACGGTCGCTTGGCGGATGCCGACGAATACCGCCCGCGCCACCATCGAATGCCCGATGTTCAGTTCGCGGATATTGGGAATGACCGCGATGGCTTGCGTATTGTGATAATCCAGCCCGTGGCCTGCGTTCACCTGAATGTCGAGGCTGTGGGCAAACTCGGTAGCTTCGCGAATGCGTTGGAGTTCCTGCGCTTTGGCTGCGCCCGTAGCATTGGCATACGTGCCGGTATGCAGCTCGATCACGGGCGCACCGATGTCAGGAACGCGGCGGATTTGTTCAATATCCGGCTCGATGAACAGTGATACGCGAATATTCGCGGCATTCAAACGCTGGGTCACGCTGCGTACCCGCTCGAATTGCCCGATAATGTCCAGCCCACCTTCAGTGGTAAGCTCTTCGCGCTTTTCGGGAACCACACACGCATCATTCGGCAATACGTCGCAAGCAATGCCCACCATTTCATCGGTGGCAGCCAGCTCCAGATTCAGGCGACGGGTACACATCTGGCGGATAGCGTACACATCCGCATCTTGAATATGGCGACGGTCTTCGCGCAAATGGATGGTGATGGCGTGTGCACCAGCGTCTTCCACCAGCCGCACCGCTTCCAGCAGATCGGGGTAAGCCGTGCCGCGTGCCTGGCGCAACGTGGCGATGTGGTCGATATTGACACCAAGTTCGATCTTATTCATTGAGTAATCTTCTCGCATTCAGGGTTTTGCCTTTCAGCAACATCTGTATCAGGTAATCCAGGGTATGGCGCAGTTCCAAACGCTGTTCGGTCGCCATGCTTTCTGGCTCGCGCAAGGCGATTAATAACCTACCGGAAAGCGGCACGCCTTTGCCCTCACCTGCGTCCGGGTATATACCGTGGTCGGGGCGGAAACGGTAACGGTTGTGGGGCTGGATGTCTTCCCCATCCGCGTCGTCGTGCCACAGGTTCAGAACATAGCCTGCCATTGCCAGCACGTCCAGTTCAAACAACGGCAGTGCGAGTACCTCAGCAGGGTTTTCCAAGCGGAACAGCAGTTGTTGGTACTGGGCAAATAATTCCGGCTGCGGCTGGTGTTGCCACAGCGCCCGCAACAGCAATTCGTTTGCATACACGGCGCGTACCAGTCCGGCAGCTTTCAAGGGGAAACGGCGTTTTTCTTCGGCATTGAATAGGGTGAACACTTCACCCTTGCCCACCCAACTGGCTTCGAGTTGCCGGAAAGGTTCAAGCATACCTTTGGAGCGCGTGCCCTTGCCTTGGCCAAACTTGGCAACGCAGGTGATTTTGCCAGCGTCGCGGGTAAACATATCCAGCAATAAACTGGTGTCGCGGTAGGGGTTACGCCGCAAAATAAACGCGGGGGAAAGTTCAGCCGCCATCGGACGCGCTAACGGGGAGTGACATCAATGCTGCTGGTGGCAATACGGATTTCCTGCAAAAAGCACAGCAATCCGCTGACCAACATCAACATCGCAATAATGAACAGTATGGATACCGCCGTGGATAGATCCATCCCCAACATGGCACTGAAAAATAGCATGGCAATCACCACACAAATCAATAAGGCACACACCGTGCACAGGCCGATTGCCCAGTGAATCATGCGGGCGCGTCGCGAAAGCGCCTGCATTTCATGACGAATCACCACCAGTGCCGCCGCACTCGCTTGCTGAAAGTTACTATCCAGCACACGAAAGCGATCCACCACCCGCACTAAACGGTTCACCAACACCGACAAAATACTACCGATACCCGTCAGCAAGAACACCGGAGCAACCGCCAATTGAATCACATGCGCGACGTTGGAAATGACTTCCGCTTCTTGTGCTAACAGCAACATCGCTCGCCCCTTAGGTTGAAATCCCCAAACTTTGCAGGTGACGTGGGCTATTTTCCCAGTTTTCTTCGACACGCACCCATAATTTCAGCATGACTTTGCGTTCCAGAAACGCTTCCAGCGCAAATCGCGCCGAGCTGCCGATGCGTTTTAGCGTGTCGCCTTTATTCCCGATCACAATACCTTTCTGGTTTTCGCGACTGACCCAGATCACCGCATTGATTTCGGTCAGTTTAGGCTTTTCCTCAAAGGTTTCGATCTCAATCGCGGTGGAATACGGCATTTCCTGATGCAAATACGTCATCAATTGCTCACGGATCAACTCGCCGCAAATGAAGCGGGTGGATTGGTCGGTCACGTCATCTTCGGCGTATACCCAATCTTGTTGCGGCATGACTTTCGCCAATGAAGCCTTGAGCTGCTGCGTATTTGTGCCTTTGGTCGCGGAGAGTGGGAAAATTTCCTTAAACGGGTACTTTGCCAACACTTCCGGCAACCAGCTCAACAGACGCTCTTTCTTTTCCAGCCGATCGACTTTGTTGGCGACCAGAAACACCGGACAGGTGACATGACCAAGGCGTTGCAACACCAAATCATCTTCATCCTGCCACTTCAGCACCTCCACGATCATGACCACTGCATCGACACCTTCCAATGCAGCCACCGCTTCAAGGTTGATGGTTTTGTTGAGCAAGCTTTTGGAAGTACGGTGAATCCCCGGTGTGTCGACGAAAATCATCTGATAATCGTCTTCAGTCAAAATACCCCGGATACTGTGGCGCGTGGTTTGCGGCTTGTTGGCCGTGGCAGAAACCTTGAAACCAATCAGCAGGTTCATCAGGGTGGATTTGCCCACATTGGGTCGTCCAACAATGGCGACATAGCCACAACGTTGTGTTGATGGCGTAGAAGTTATCTCAGTCATTTTGCTGTTACCTGTTGGAATGCAAGACCAGCAGCTTCCTGCTCGGCCTTACGGCGGCTTCCTGAAGTGCCGATGGTACGGATATTGAGTTTGGGGACAATGCATTCCGCCGTAAACGTTTGGCGATGGGCTTCCCCTTGGGTATCAATCAGATTGTATTCAGGCAGCTCGTGCCCGCGTGATTGGAGGAATTCCTGCAAGCGGCTTTTGGGGTCTTTTAGACTGTCTTCGGCGGGTAAGTTATCCAGTCGGTCGCCATAAGCGGTGAGTACGAACGCTGTCGCCGTCGCCATGCCCTGTTCCAGATAAATGCAACCGACCAGTGCTTCAAACGCATCTGCAATGATGGACTTGCGCCGAAAACCACCGCTTTTCAGCTCGCCCGGCCCCAGACGTAAAAAATCACCGATAGCCAGTTCGGCGGCAATCCCCGCCAAAGCATTTTCATTGACCAATGAAGCACGTAAACGGCTCAGGTAGCCTTCGCTAGCCCGTGGAATCCGTTGATAAAGCTCCGTGGTGATAATTAGCCCAAGCACGCTATCACCAAGAAACTCCATGCGCTCGTTATGTTTACCCTCCGCACTGCGGTGGGTGATGGCACGGACAAAGGTGTCCGTCGCCATCAATTCGCTACCCAGTAGCTTGGTTAATTTGTTCAAGTATCGCTAGCCGCTCCCAGCTCTTTGGAATATTGGAAAGTCATCAAAAAATCAATGTTCGCAACCCAATGTTTACGCACCTCATAGTGTATCTCAAGTGCCCGTACATTGTTCTTACCTTCGACTTGTACCACGTTAAAATCATTCACCGACAAGGTATTCAGACTGTTTACAATAATAAAATCATCCACTTTGCGGCGGATTTCCTGAGTAGACGCTTTAGCCGATGCCTCTTGCACCACCCTGTCAACGATAGAACGTACCGTCTGAAACTCCAGATATACCGGCGCAATTTTGACTACCGTGATGAATGCAAAAATCACCACCCCCAAACCCGCGACCCATGTTAAAAAAGTCGCACCTTGTTGCTTGCGCATAGATCATCACCTTTATTGTTATTCATTGTTTGACGAACATTGGCTGAGCGTAGCCAAAGCCTAATGCATCGCGTTGCCAATCCTTGAGAGGTTGAAACCATCACCACCCAAATTCATGTGCATCCAGACGATAGTTGCTTTTCCCACCACATTGCCATCGGGAACCAGACCCCACATACGCCCATCATTACTGTTGTCGCGGTTATCACCCATCATGAAGTAATGCCCTGGAGGAACCGTCACAGAACCTGTTGGGCCAACGCGTCCGGGCGTCACCAATATATCATGCGGCACACCCAGTAAATCTTCTTTCAGATGAAGTGATGGCGGGGTTTGCTGGTCAGGGCGCAAGTACTCACCTATCGCATCACGGTTCAAGGCAATACCATTCACAGTCAACGTTTTATCGTTCCAGCTCACCACATCACCGGGCAGGCCAATCAAACGCTTGATGTAATCAATTTTCGGATTACCGGGAAAGCGGAACACCACCACATCACCGCGTTGCGGGTCACCAACGTCCAGAACCTTGGTGTGTAACACTGGCAAGCGCAAACCATAGGCAAACTTGTTTACCAGAATGAAATCACCAATTTCCAGCGTGGGCAACATCGAGCCGGACGGAATGCGAAACGGCTCTGCAACAAACGAGCGCAACAACAACACCGCCAACAATACCGGAAAAAATGAACGCGCATATTCCACCAGAACGGGCTCGGTGCCTTCCGCTTTTTTTCCAGCCAATAACGCATACAATAACCAGATGACACCCGTTACCGCTGTGGCGCTGACTAGCCAAAATTCCAGATCAAAATCCATGTCTTGTCCTTATTACTTATCGCTAACTTTCAATACAGCGAGGAAGGCTTCTTGCGGTATTTCCACGCTACCGACCTGCTTCATGCGTTTTTTGCCTTCTTTCTGTTTTTCCAGCAGCTTACGCTTACGGCTTACGTCCCCGCCGTAACACTTCGCGGTTACGTCTTTACGCATCGCCTTGACCGTACTGCGGGCAATGATATTGCTGCCGATGGCTGCTTGAATAGCCACCTCATACATCTGACGCGGAATCAGGTCTTTCATCTTTTCCACCAACATCCGCCCGCGTGATTGGGCGAAATCACGGTGGATCATCAGTGCCAACGCATCGACTTTTTCACCATTCACCAAGACATCCACGCGCACCATCGGGGCTGGCTCGAAACGATCCATCGCGTAATCGAAAGAAGCATAACCCCGGCTGCACGATTTCAGGCGGTCAAAGAAATCCATCACCACTTCAGCCAGCGGCAATTCAAACGTCAACGACACCTGATTACCCATGTACTGCATGTTCTTTTGCATACCACGCTTTTCCATGCACAAGGTAATGACGTTGCCGACATATTCCTGTGGCACGAGAATAGTACCGATAATAATCGGCTCACGGATTTCCGCGAGCTTGTTCACGACTGGCAATTCAGACGGGCTGTGGATGAACTGTTTCTCACCATTGGTCAGCACCACCTCGTAGATAACCGTGGGTGCGGTGGAAATCAGGTCGAGGTTGTATTCGCGCTCCAGACGTTCCTGCACAATTTCCATGTGCAACATGCCGAGGAAGCCA
The DNA here is from genome assembly GCF_017901135.1 of Thiothrix litoralis. Lineage (NCBI taxonomy): Bacteria > Pseudomonadati > Pseudomonadota > Gammaproteobacteria > Thiotrichales > Thiotrichaceae > Thiothrix > Thiothrix litoralis. Next base: position 2,075,908 of record NZ_CP072801.1, read on the forward strand.
CAACGGAAACCAAAGCCCAGTGCTTGCGAGGTTTCTGGCTCATAAAACAAGGCGGAATCGTTGAGTTTGAGCTTGGAAAGCGCATCACGCAGGTTTTCGTACTGGTCGGACTCAATCGGGAACAAACCCGCGAAAACGCGCGGCTGGATTTCCTTGAAGCCCTGCAAGGCTGTCGTGGCTGGCTTTTGTGCGTCGGTAATGGTATCACCGACTTTTGCAGCGGCGATTTCCTTGATGCCGGAAATCATGAAACCTACTTCGCCCGCACGCAACACATCCAGATCTTTCATTTTAGGCGTGTAAATACCCACGCGCTCCACCTGAAAATCACGCCCAGTCGACATGAAGCGGATTTTCATTTTCTTGCGCATTTCGCCATCAATCATCCGCACCAACACCACCACGCCAAGGTAGTTGTCGAACCACGAGTCAATGATCAGGGCTTTGAGTGGCGCATCCGGGTCGCCTTTGGGGGGTGGAATGCGTTCCACCAATTGTTCCAGCAGGTCTTCGATACCAATGCCGCTTTTAGCACTGACGCGCACCGCATCGGTCGCCTCAATGCCGATAATATCTTCAATTTCTTGACACACACGGTCAGGGTCAGCCGCTGGCAGGTCGATTTTATTGAGTACTGGCACGACTTCCAGATTCAGATCAAGCGCTGTGTAGCAGTTGGCAACACTTTGCGCTTCCACCCCTTGCGAGGCATCCACCACCAACAAAGCACCATCACAAGCCGCCAGCGAGCGCGATACTTCATAGGAAAAATCCACATGCCCGGGCGTGTCGATGAAGTTCAGATGGTAGGTTTCACCGTTGCGGGCTTTATAGTCCAAAGCCACGCACTGTGCTTTAATCGTAATACCGCGTTCACGCTCCAGATCCATCGAATCCAGAACTTGTGCTTCCATTTCACGATCAGCCAACCCCCCGCAATACTGGATAAAGCGGTCAGATAGTGTCGATTTACCGTGGTCAATATGCGCAATAATTGAAAAGTTGCGGATATTCTTATTCGCCTCACCCATGCTGTAATGCTTGCCTCAAAATCGCTTCATCGAAGAAATGCCAGAATAAAATCTGCTTTCCCCATGCTACTACTGGGACATCCGCATTAAAACGCACTCTTAACTCTGCATCCGCGTCAATGTCGACCAGCTCGAACGTAAACATCAGTTCATCCTGAAATTCACACAAAAGGGCTGTCATCTCGTCACAAAGATGACAGCCCACGCGATAATACACGGTCAGATGGGTTTTTGCTTCACTCTCTTGCATTTGCCTCAATCTTCATGGCCAGAAAACGGGCGGAACCACCACGATTCACCAAGACTGCGACGGTTTTTCCAACGCTTAACTCAGCAGCAATGCTTTGTAACTCCGCCACGGCAGTCACTGCTTGACCATCAAGTTGAGTGATCGCATCCCCTATGGCGATACCAGCACTGCGGGCGGGTTCACCGATCACTTCATCAACCAGTACCCCGGCCTCGGTATCACTCAGTTTCATGCCAAGTGTGCCCACCACAGGTGTTGTTAAGAATGGTTTGGCATCTGACGCTTTCGCATCCTTGGGGTCTTTGGGTAATTCGGTGACGGTCATGGTGACGGTTTCACGTTTACCTTCGCGCAGGACTTCAATAGCCACTTTCTTGCCGATGGGGGTATTGCCTACGATAGGGGGCAAGGCCGCTGCATTGGCTACCGGATTGCCATCAAAACGCAGAATAACATCGCCCTGATTTAACGCCCGTGCTGCTGGGCCATCCATCATGACCTGGGCAACCAGTGCGCCCTCGGGTTTGCTCATCTTGAAAGATTGCGCCAGATTGGCATCAATTTCCTGAACATACACCCCTATCCAGCCACGCGATACGGCACCCTTGCTCTTCAGTTGCTCAATCACACCTTGGGCAACATCAATCGGAATGGCAAAGGAAACTCCCATGAAACCACCCGAACGGCTGTAAATTTGCGAATTAATGCCGACAACTTCGCCCGCCAGATTGAACAAGGGACCACCGGAATTACCGGGATTAATCGCCACGTCGGTCTGAATGAACGGCACGTAATTCTCATCCGGCAAACTGCGGCCTTTGGCACTCACAATTCCGGCGGTCGCACTGTGGTCAAAGCCGAAAGGCGAGCCAATCGCTAACACCCATTCCCCCACTTCCAGAGGAGCAGATGTTCCCATTTTCAAGACAGGTAAGTCAGTCGCATCCACCTTTAGTACGGCAACATCAGTACGTTTATCACTGCCAATCAATGTCGCAGGTAACTCACGCCCATCATTCAACTTGACCCTGATTTCATCCGCACCGTACACCACATGATGGTTGGTGACGATATAGCCATCCTGCGAATAAATAAAACCAGAACCACGTGAACTGCTATCGAAATCAAAAGGTTTGCCACCACCACCGCCATCACGCTCGAAAAAGCGCTTCATCAGTTGATCAAACAGCTCATCCGTTTCGGGGGATTGGAGGGAATCAGGCAGCATTTCACGCGGGGAAATACTTTGTTTGGTACTGATGTTAACGACTGCTGGGCCATTCTGCTTCACCAACTCAGTGAATTGCGGCAAATCACGGGCAAACGCCGCGCCTGCTGACAAGGCGATACACACGAGCACCACGCCCCGCAACCATTGCATTAACATGAAAGTTGCCCTCTTAGGCAATGTGCGCCATACCATTAAACACTGGCTGCCCAACGACACGTAAAATCACAGGCTGAAAGTCAGCAGACTGGAGGGAGCGTGAGCTAATCAGGTTAGCCAAACGCAAACCACCCACCAAACCCAGCAGCCCACTCAAGACCGTACCCAGCTCATTAACCACGCCAAACATAGCCAACACTTCACGCCCCAACACCGCGACGACCAACATCCCCAGCAAGGGCAGCATATAAGCCAGCAAGGAATAAATCACCAGCGCCTCACCTTGCATACCGACCACTACCGTATCACCCGGACGCGCATACAACGGGTTCAACACCCGCATTTTCTGGGGTTCCTTACGCATAAGATCAAATGGCGATGCTGTGGATGCGCACGACGTTTTCGATGCACAACCACCACATCCACCCGCTTTCTGTTGTGGAATAATCCACGCATAGCCCGATTCAACACTGACCACGGTTGCTGTCTGCTCAATCATCTCTTTGCCCTCATTGTTGACCATTATACTGGCATTATAACGAAGGGGGCTTGCTGCAAACTTAATCAAATTGGCTTTGTTTTCAATGGACTTTTCAATGGACATGTTGCAAAGCTTTACTGATACTTTTCAGGGTAGCGACAGGTACCTCGCCCACCAAGGTAATTTGGTGCTGATCCACTGCGGCAGCATAAATATTCATTGCACCCGTCGATAAACCCATGCTATCAAGGATGCCGGGCGCACCGGGTGGTGCAATAAACACTGATACGGAAGTCATCCCGTCTGACAGGATAATTTGTCGTACAGACGCTTGCCCGTTAATGCCATCCTGCTGTAAATCCTGAACTTGCTGAAAACCGGCAGGCAATGACGTAAACACCCAATCCATGCTCGGCATTGCTGCCACGGGAGCCACCACAGGCGCTTGCTGTATCGGCGTGGCATCAGCGGTTACTGCTGAAATATCCAATGCCGTAAACATCAACTGCTCAACCGAACGGTGCGAACGGTCAACCAGTGAATATTTCAACAACATACCGCTGTCAGGCTCAATACAGTAACGTTGCAGGTAACGCATTCCGTCACGCGGACGCGCCACCACCACTTGGCAACTGCGGTTAGCCACAAATTCTTCACCACCCAGATCCAGCGCATAGACCTGTTCCATTTGCGGCTGCACTTGCTGAAGTTTGGCTAATGAGAAACTTTCTACGTTCTCACCGTCTTCCCCAGCACCTTGCGCCAAGCGCACCACACTTTCCTTTTCCGCCCCATTTTCCAGCGTATGGCTAATCTGGTAATTAGAAAGCTCATTGCCCTGTGAATACACCAGCGTACCCGAATAATTCAACGTGTGCACAGCATTGCGCATTTTGGCAAGCAAATCGCTCGCCTCATCCGCCATGCTTGGTGTTGACCATGCCAGTACCGCTGCCAATACTGCGAGGGAAACCGTGTGCTTAATCGTTGGCATAGGAAACCGCCCGAATTGAAGGTGCGATCACGGTGGTAGAAGCATATTTAACATGCTGTGCCACATACTGTTTGAGGATATCGCGAGCCTGCGGGTCAATACGCCCCACTTGCTGGATACGCACATCCGTACTAGCCACCGCTGTAACGACAGTCGCCGTGCTTGGCTTGGTCGCTGGAAGCGCGGCTGCCAATTGCGCATCGGGCGCTTTCGGCTGCCCCATAAACAACACGCCACCGACTGCCACTGCCGCTACCGTAGCGGCCATGCCCATCCCCAACCAACGGTAAGAATGTACCTTGGTGGCAGTATTGGCACGAACTGGCATTGGCACGACCTTCTCCGCCGTGTACGCTGGCTCAGCTTCCAACTCATCCTGAATGCGTGACAACAGTGAAACGCCCTGCCCCATGGCCTGACCTTTACTCGCCCGCATCGCTTCACCCATAAAGGCGTAACGTGACAGGGTTGCACCCATTTCATCATCTTTTTTCAACTCATCGAGCAAGCGTCTCCGCTCAAACTCGCTACTCTCGTCGTCAAGGAAAGCCGACAAGAGTTCTTCTTTTATCGTATTCATTTATTTCACCTGCACCTTGAGACACTACCCTCGGAGGTTTAGCCAAGTAGCGGCCTCAATACTTTGTCAATCGACTCACGCGCCCGGAAAATCCGCGAACGTACAGTACCTATTGGACAATCCATTGTCACTGCAATTTCTTCATAACTCATACCCTCCAGTTCCCGTAACATGATGGCAGTCCGCAAATCTTCAGGTAGATCCTCAATCGCTTGCGAGACTGTGGTCTGAATTTCAGCGGTCAACAATTCATGTTCAGGCGTGGCATATTCCTTTAGAGCGGACTCACCCCCAAATTGTTCCGCTTCTGTTGCATCAATATCCGTATCAGGTAAGCGGCGATTCTGCGACACCAGATAGTTTTTCGCGGTATTAATCGCAATACGGTAAAGCCAAGTATAAAAAGCACTCTCGCCCCGAAAGTTTTTTAACCCCTTATACGCTTTGATAAAGGCTTCCTGCGCGACATCTTGTGCAGTATCGTGGCCATGAACATAGCGCAACACCAAGCTAATCACCTTGTGTTGGTACTTCAGAACCAGAATATCGAATGATTTCTTATCCCCAGACTGGATGCGTTGCACCAGTTCGAGATCGGTATAGCTCGTGCCCATCAGGGCCTTACTCCTTGGTTATTATTTCACTAAGACTATATGCTACATGCCGCAAAGCAAGATTAGAATAGTTAAACTTAATGAATTCCACCCAGAAACTAAGAGGGACGCATATGTACGATGTATTAATCATCGGTAGCGGCGCAGCAGGCTTAACCTTGGCACTGAGTTTGCCTGAAGACTGCAAGATTGCCGTATTGAGCAAGGACGTCATCACCGAAGGCAGCACCGTCTATGCGCAAGGTGGCATTTCTGCCGTGCTGGATGCCACCGACAGCGTGGATTCGCATATTGCTGATACCCTCAATGCGGGTGCGGGGCTGTGTGATGAAGCCGCCGTGCGTTTTACCGTGGAAAATGGTGCAAGCTCCATCAAATGGTTATTAGATGCAGGCGTCCCCTTCACCCGCGAAGAGCACGACACCAACCGCCTCCACCTAACCCGTGAAGGTGGGCACAGCCACCGGCGCATTGCCCATGCTGCTGATGCTAGTGGTGCTGCCATCGAACACACCTTGGTCGGGCAAGTACGCCAACGCAGCAATATCACCTTACTGGAACACCACATAGCGGTGGATTTAATCACCGCCCGCAAGCTAGGGCATCGCAGCAACCGCTGCATTGGTGCGTATGCGCTGAACCGTAAGGCTAAACGCGTTCAGACCCTACATGCACGCTTCACCGTACTGGCAACCGGTGGGGCAAGCAAAGTCTACCTCTACACCAGCAACCCCGATGGCGCGAGCGGTGATGGCATCGCGATGGCATGGCGTGCCGGTTGCCGGGTGGCCAACATGGAATTCATGCAATTTCACCCCACCTGTCTGTACCACCCTCACGCCAAATCCAGCTTGATCACCGAAGCGGTGCGCGGCGAAGGCGGACTCTTATTATTAAAAGATGGCAGCCGTTTCATGCCACGTTTCGACCCCCGTGCCGAACTCGCGCCGCGCGACATCGTGGCACGCGCCATTGACCATGAAATGAAGCGTTTGGGGCTGGATTGCGTCTACCTCGACATCAGCCACAAACCGCGTGATTTCATCATCAGTCACTTCCCCAATGTCTACGCCACTTGCGAAAAGTTTGGCTACGACATGAGCAAAGAACCCGTGCCCGTCGTACCCGCTGCCCACTACACCTGCGGCGGCGTGATGGTCGATCAAGACGGACACACGGATGTAGACGCGCTGTATTGCATCGGCGAAGCCTCCTACACCGGGCTGCACGGTGCCAACCGCATGGCCAGCAACTCCTTACTGGAATGCATTGTCTACGGCAAATCCGCCGCACAGGACATTATCAGTAGGTTGCAAGAACCCGCGCTCGACCTGCCCATTCCCAACTGGGATGAAAGCCGCGTCACCGATTCGGATGAGCGCGTGGTGATTACCCATAACTGGGATGAAATTCGGCGTTTCATGTGGGATTACGTCGGCATCGTGCGCACCACCAAACGCCTGCAACGCGCCCGCAACCGCATGGAATTACTATTGCACGAAATCGACGAGTACTACGCCAACTTCCGTGTCACCAGTGACCTGATCGAATTGCGTAACCTTGCCTTGATCGCTTGGCTAATTATCCGCTCAGCGATGGATCGCCCGGAAAGTCGTGGCCTGCATTACACCCTCAACTTTCCTAAAACCAACCCCAAACTCGATGGCATTCCCACGATTTTAGACCCCATTACCACCTACCATACGCATTAACAGGATTAACAGCAGTTGAATTTACGGTACAATCGCAGGTCATTATTTTGCTTCAGGATACGGCATGGAACTTTCTGCACTCACCGCACTTTCCCCTACTGATGGGCGCTACGCCAGTAAAACAGCGGCCTTACGCCCGTGGTTCAGCGAATACGGCCTGATTTACCACCGCGTACTGGTCGAAATCCGCTGGCTGCAAATGCTGGCGGCACACCCACAAATCAGCGAAGTGCCTGCGTTTTCAGCGGCAACCAACACGTTTCTGGAAAGCATCCTCAGCAACTTTAGCGAAACGGATGCGTTGCGTGTCAAAGCAATTGAGCGCACCACCAACCATGACGTGAAAGCGGTCGAGTATTACCTCAAGGAAAAAATCGCCGGGCAGGCAGAGCTGGAAGCCGTCAGCGAATTCATCCACTTCGCCTGCACCTCCGAAGACATCAACAACCTGTCTTATGCCCTGATGCTCAAAGGCGGCATGGAAAACGTCATTCACCCCGAATTGGCCACGACCATTGCCGCTATTCGCCAGCTTGCGCACGCTTACGCCGACATTCCGCTACTGTCACGCACCCACGGGCAACCCGCCTCGCCTTCCACCCTTGGCAAGGAAATGGCGAACGTCGTAGCACGTTTGGAACGTCAGCAACGCCACATACTCGCCGCGCAATACCTCGGCAAAATCAACGGTGCAGTCGGTAACTACAACGCCCACATCAGCGCCTACCCCGACATTGATTGGGAAACTACCGCTGAACAGTTCATCACCTCACTCGGCCTGACTTGGAATCCGTACACCACGCAAATCGAACCGCATGATTACATCGCGGAAACCTTCGATGCCGTGGCACGCGCCAATACCATCCTGATCGACTTCTGCCGTGACGTGTGGAGCTACATCTCACTAGGCTATTTCAAACAGAAAGTGATTGCGGGCGAAGTCGGTTCCTCCACCATGCCGCACAAGGTCAACCCGATTGATTTCGAGAATGCAGAAGGCAACTTCGGCATTGCCAATGCCCTAATGACTCATCTGGCGCAAAAGCTACCCATTTCGCGCTGGCAGCGTGACCTGACCGACTCCACCGTCTTGCGTACCCTCGGCGTTGGTTTGGGGCATACCCTGATTGCTTACCAATCCGCCCTCAAAGGCATCAGCAAGCTGGAAGTCAACACTACCGCCATCGCTGCCGACCTCGACGCCAACTGGGAAGTACTCGCCGAACCCATCCAAACCGTGATGCGTCGCTACGGCATCGAACAGCCGTATGAAAAGCTCAAAGCCCTGACCCGTGGACAACGCATTACCCCAGAAGGCTTGCGCGAATTCGTCAATACACTGGACATGCCGCAGGAAGCCAAAGACGCGCTGATTGCCATGACACCTGCTACTTACATCGGCAATGCGATTGCGCAAGCCAAGGCGGTATAAATGTTTGGTGATATTAGCGTTGAAGAATTCTTGCGAGATTACTGGCAGAAAAAGCCGCTGTTGATCCGCCAAGCCTTCCCCAACTTCCAGTCACCGATTACGCAGGATGAACTGGCGGGCTTGGCCTGTGAAACCGATACCGCGCGTATTGTCATCGAAAAAGGCGGCGAACACCCCTGGGAAGTTCGCCACGGTGCCTTCGACGAAGACGATTTCAGCCACTTGCCAGAAACCCATTGGACCTTGCTGGTCAACGACACTGACCAGCACTTGCCGGAACTGAAAGCGGTGATGGAACCGTTCCGCTTTATCCCCGACTGGCGCATCGACGACCTCATGATCAGTTTTGCCGTCGAAGGCGGCTCGGTTGGCCCGCATGTGGATGAATACGACGTATTCCTGCTGCAAGCGCAAGGGCAACGCCGCTGGCAGATCACCACGCAAGCGGCGCACCCTGACAATTTCCTGCCCGATCTGGAATTGCGCATCATGAGCGACTTTGTGGCAGAACAGGAATGGGTGGTAGAACCGGGTGACCTGCTCTACCTGCCCCCCAATGTGCCGCATTATGGGGTTGCCCTGAACGAATGCTTGACCTATTCCGTCGGTTTCCGCGCCCCATCACAAGCCGATATGTTGGAACGGCTACTTGAGGATTCACTGGAAGATCCACGCCTAAAGCAACGTTTCAGCGACAGCGGACGCCTGCCACAACAACATTCTGGCGAACTGACGACCACCGACATGGATAGTCTGGTGGACTTTTTGGTGGATGCACTGCCGCAAGATGAACAATCTTTACAGCTATGGCTGGGAAAATATCTCACAGCACCCAAAGCCAATACACCGTTGCTGGAAGCGGAACCCATCAGCCGGGCAGAGCTTAGCAAGCTCATCAGGAACAAAAAACGCTTTGAAAAAGCACTGGATGCGCGTCTTCTGTACTTTCTATCAGTCAATGACCTGCATCTATTTACGAACGGTAATCATTACGTCATTGATAGCCAACATATTCAATTTATTGAATACCTGTGCAAATTCCCCCTACTACTCCACAAAGATTATGCGCGTTTTTTGACGGAAGAAACGTGTTTTGACACTTTACAGACCCTACTGGAAATCGGGGTTTTTACAGCAAGAAAATAATGAATTTGCGCCGCTCATGATTTAAGCATTTCTTATATTTATCATCATGATGAATAAACTCAGCTAATGAGTATTCACCGCACATTCAGTTTTGAGCGATTAATATACTAAACAATAATTCGCTTATCTCCATAGAGATATTTTTTGTATTTTTGCTTATTTTTTATGTAACAGGGGAAAAACGATGGATTTCAAAAAGTCCATGCTTGCTGCTTTATGCAGCGTAATGGTTGCTGGTGTTGCTACCACCATGCTACCGGGTATTGCGAAAGCCGCTGACAGTGAAAGGAAAATTTCACTGAAACGCAGCAATCCCAATGAACCGATTGGACGCGATGCCGTCTTATCAAAAGTCAAAAGTACCTTTAAGGGGCGGGTACTATCAGTCCAGGAAAAGCCATTGCCCGGCTACCCGGATTGTCATGTCGTGCGGATGCTTTCATTAGAGGGCGAATATCTGACGATCAAAATTGCGTGTAGCGACTAAAGAATCTATCAAAAATCATTGAAATTATTCAAAGTTTTCATTGAATGCCCGGAATTCCCACAGAATCTCCGGGCATTTTTTTGATAATTTTTATTAATAACTGCCATTGATTGTTTTTTATTCCTAGCAAGCTGGTGTATGATTGCATTTTTAGGGGCTTGCTGAGTAAAAAAGCCCCCATATACACAATTAAATCATCATCAGTTGACGAACAGGAAAGAGCTGAGTCATGCGCGTACTTATAATAGAAGACGAAAACATCATCCGCGAACAGGTCGCTGAAGACCTCAAAAAAAGTGGCTTTACCGTAGATTTGGCTGCCGACGGTTCACAGGGCTTGTATGTTGCACTCGAATACCCGATTGATGTTGCCGTCATCGACCTGGGTTTACCCAATTCCAAGGGTGGTCAGGTCAATAACGACTTGGGGCTGGATATTATCCGTGCTATCCGCGCCAAGGGACTGGATTATCCGATCATCATCCTCACCGCACGTGACCGCTGGCAGAGCAAGGTTGAAGGTCTGGAAGCAGGTGCTGACGACTATGTAACCAAACCCTTCCACACGGAAGAGCTCATTGCCCGTTTACGCGTACAATTGCGCCGCACCGGACGCTGGACTCAGGCTGAGCTTAATTGCGGCCCTATCCGCCTGAATACCTCGGAACAACGCGTGTATGTCAATGGGCAGGAAGTTACCCTGACGGCCTATGAATACCGGGTGCTGGAACACCTGATATTGCACGCGGGCGAAGTCATCTCCAAAACACGCCTGACCGACAGTCTGTACGAAGAAGATACCGACCGCGATAGCAATGTTATCGAGGTGTTTATCCGCCGCCTGCGCATCAAACTTGACCCGGATGATACGCTCAAGCCTATCGAGACCCTACGTGGACGTGGCTACCGTTTCACACTGACACGTACTTAATCGTACCCGGTAGTTACTCTCATGATCAGCTCTTTGCGCAGTCGCCAACTTATCAGCGGGTTTGGTGTCATCATGGTCGGCATTTTGATGCTCGGCAGCATGTTGCACTGGTTCTCTTACAGTTACAAAATCGACCAGAAACAGGCTGAGCTGAAAGAAATATCCTACGATATTCTTGGCTATCTGAACTTTCAGGATGGTCAGTTCAGTATCTTACCGGACGAGGATGTCAAAGCGGATGCCCGTAAAATGGTTACTGACCACAAATTGGATGATGTCACACAAAACCATTTTGCCTATGTCATTGATATAAAAGATAAAAAAATCGTCTGGAGTGCTTCCACACTGAGCAAACCCAGCAACGAGGTAGAAGATGACTACTACCTACGCTTCAATCTCGATAAAAACCTGAAAATCAGCTTTGAGCCATCCTTCGCTCAACTCAAGCCACTGCCTCCTAAAGATCTCCAAAAACTGGAAAGCGACCCCTTACTGAAGCAAACCTACACTCAGGAATATTTGCTGTCGATTCAGAGTTTTTTCCAAGCGGATTACGGTAACTTTCAGTTTATCGTCGGTGCATCTATCGCTGATATCGAAAAAGAAATGCAGGACATGCGGGGGAAATTTGCCATTCTGCTATTCCTGTCGGCAGTACTGGTGTTGATTGCCCAACTCGCCCTGAGTTTCTGGGTAGTCGCCCCCATCAAGGAATTTGAGAATGAGGTTAAATCCATCGAGGCAGGCGAACGGGAACTCATCGACAACCATTATCCTGAAGAACTACTGCCGATCAAAAACGCCCTGAATGGCTTATTGAGCTATGAAAAAGGCCAGAAACAACGTTACAAAGATACTCTGGACGATCTTGCCCACAGCATCAAAACGCCATTGACCGCGATGCAGCACCAGCTTGACCAGTTACACCAAACGAAACACCCCCCTCAAATTGAGGCTGTTGCTAAAGTATTCGAAACACAAATTGAGCGAATGCGTGAAATTGTAGGCCACCAATTACGCCGGGCGATGGTAACGAATCAGGGTGCTATGATCCTGTCGCAGCCAATACGCCCGGTACTGTTCCGTTTGCGAGAAACCTTACTCAAAGTCCACCGGGACAAGCCTTTTGAAATCCGCATCAATGCCGACGAATACGCCAAGTGCCGCATGGATGCTGAAGACATGATGGAGCTGTTCGGCAACCTGCTGAACAATGCCTGCCGGTTCTGCCAGAATATTGTGGAAGTTTCCGCCCATCAGGACAATAATATGCTGGTTATTGACATTGACGACGATGGCTTGGGCTTCCCGGTGGATAACCCCGCCAAACTCTTGCAACGCGGTGTACGCGAAGACAGCAAAAGTGATGGTCAAGGCATCGGCATGGCAGTCAGCACTGAAATCGTCTCTGCCATTGGCGGCAAAATCGAATTGCAAGTCTCACCGTATGTGGGTGCAAGGGTTCGCTTACACTTGCCAGTCTAATGCTTACGGCTGGCTAATCACCCGGATGGCAACTTTGTCGACAGCACCAGCCGTGTCAAACACCGTCAAGTCGTAATCCCCCGCCCGCGCAAAGGTATAGCGCAAACCTTGCTGACTAGCACCTACCCCTGCCGGTTCACCGTTCACCAACCAGAAATACTGCCCTACCCCACCTTCTGCCAACAAATCCACGGTTACACCTTTGATTTTTTGCACCTCAGCAACCTTGGGTAAATACAAACGGGTACTGTCATCCAAATGACGGATAGCCAGTTGCGCCCCGTCTTGATACTGACTACCCGGTGGGCAACTGGCATCAAATCCGGGCAGACGTATTTTTTCCAGCAAGGTATTCGACAACCACGGGCGCAACGCCAGCGGCCACTGAGCCACCTGCCGGGAAACCCGCTGCGGTGCGTTACACTCAGCCGTCACCCGCAAGCCCGTCAGCGGGTTAACCCAATAAGTCTGCAAACCAGCCGACCACGAATACTGTTGCAAATTCGGCAAGGTAGGCGGAATACGCTCATCCAGAATCCACGCCTGTTGGCGCACATGACACTGTTCCGGCGCAGTGCGGGCAGCACTTTCCCCCAAAGGCCAGCAAATATCCGTCTGCGTCACCTCCGGCGGACGTCGCCGCGTATTAACACCCCCACGCTTAGGCAAAGCACGAAACACATCAAACAGAATAGGCCCCGCCGCCGCCGCCCCAAAACTTCCCGGTAACGGCGTCCCATCCGGGCGGCCTGTCCACACCCCCACGGTATAAGCGTCATTGACCCCCACCGCCCAAGCATCCCGAAACCCATAGCTGGTACCGGTTTTCCAAGCCACACCCGTCGCATTGACGCTGCCTTCTGGTGCTGGAATACCCCGCAAAATATCCTGAATCACCCACGCAGCCCCGGCCGACAGCATCCGCCGCTCCACCACCGGCTCATCCTCAAGAAAACGGGGTTTAATGCTGATCCCTTGACGTGCAAAGGCGGTAAAACCACGCACCAGATCTTCCAATGTCGTCCCTGCCCCGCCCAGAATCACACTCAGATTCGGCTCAGCATTTTCGGGAAAACTGATCACAACCCCCCCATTGCGCAGCCGTGCCACAAAGTTAGCGGGTGTCAGGCGCTGCAACATATCCACCGCCGGAACATTCAACGATTGCTGCAAGGCTTGCGTCACGCTGACAGCCCCGGAAAAACGCCGCACAAAATTCTGCGGGGCATAATCATGCAGTTGCACCGGCACATCACTCAACAAACTCGCCGAATGCACCAAGCCATCTTCCAGCGCCATGCCGTACAAAAAAGGCTTCAAGGTCGAACCGGGGGAACGTACCGCCTGCACCATGTCCACATGCCCAAAGCGCTCGGCATTGTAAAAATCGGCAGAACCCGCATACGCCCGCACATACCCCGTAGCATTTTCCACCACCAAGACACCGATGGAAGCTTTTGCTGGCAAACCACCCACACGGGTACGCAACACATTATCCACTACCCATTGGGTATTGGTATCCAGCCTGGTTTGCAAGCGGGCAACGTTAGCCGCAAATGCCTGCGACTTCATCCGCTCAGCGAACAGCGGCGCGACCATCGGTTGCTGGAAACGCGAGCGCATCACCGGCTCATTCATGGCATCATCCACCACCTCTTGCGACCAGATACCCTGCGTTGCCATGCGGCGTAATACCTTGTCACGGTAACGTTGCGCCAGCTCCGGGTGACGGTCAGGGCGCAACCGCGAAGGTGCTTGCGGCAACACCGCCAATAATGCGGCTTCGGCATGACTCAAGCCCAGTGCCGGTTTATGCAACCAAGCAAAACTCGCCGTTTGCACACCTTCAATCGGCCCACCAAACGGGGCGAGATTAAGGTAAAAGTTAAGGATTTCAGCCTTGCTATAATGCCATTCAAGCTGCAAGGCGCGGAACATTTGCCGTAATTTCCCACTGATGCTACGGTCGTGCGGGTCAAGAATACGCGCCACCTGCATAGTCAGAGTAGACCCACCCGAAATAATCCGTCCACCGCGTAACCATTGCCACCCCGCCCGCACCAAGGCAAACGGATTAATGCCGGGATGCCAGTAAAACCAGCGGTCTTCGTATTCCAGCAGGGCTTGTACGTACAACGGCGACACCTCATCCAGCGTCACCGGGTAACGCCACACCCCCTCGTTATCGGCAAAGGCACGCAACGGAGTACGGTCTTGCGCCAAAATCAACACACTGTGTACCCGCCCAGGGTCAGGCAAAGCCCAGATACGGTCTGCCAACAAAAACAGCAATAGACCCAGAAAAACCGTGCCAACCAGCCACAACGGGTAACGGCGCGTCATGGCTCGCCCCTTACTGGATCACCAGATCGGAAGGAGCCGCTCCCATCCCATTCAACTCAGGCCGGTACATATCTTCCACATAAGTCGGTGGCACCACAAACTTGCCTGGTGACACTACCCGCACCATGTAGAACAAATGGTGGCGGGCTTTCGCATCCAGCGGCAAGGCTGCCACGTAACGGTCATCGCGGAATTCCTGGGTACGCAATACGCTACTGCCCATCAACTCCAGCACCGGCTTATCCATCCCTTCCAGTTGCAAACCTTCCAGCGACTCATTAGTCTGCAAATTGGTATTTTCCAGCTCAAAACCAGCAGGCAACAAATCCACCACCAAGGCATCGTTGATGTCGATACTGCTGCTCACCATCACATGGGTCAACAGCAAATCACCGGCCTTGACGTCTGAAGGTTGCACCAGCTTGCCATTCATCCGATACCAATTACGCTGCACTTCAACCGGGTCACTGTCGGGTGCTGGCGTACTATCCGGGTAGCCATCCAAGGTTAGTGAAGCGTAAAGTGATGCGTTGGCAGTAATACTCACCCCTTGCTGGAATTCATCCGGGCTTAAAGCACGGAACAACGTCTTGCTACCTGACAAATCCACGCTATCACTGCCCACTTTCAAACTGGCCTTCCAGCCAGCTTTGGCTTTTTCCTGCACTTTCAAGCCCGCAAGGAACACGAATAACTGCTCTTGTGTGCTGAAATAATTACGGTTGTGGATCAGATCAGCCAGCTTGTTAATTTCAGCCGCCATCTGGGGAATTTCAACCTTGGAGCGCATCAGCAGATAAAGCATCGCCGCCCGGTCACGCAAGTTGCTGCCGTAGTCGCCGAGGTATTTCTGTTCATCACGTACCATCGCCAGCCCACGCTGAATTGCCGCGTCACCACGTTTTGGATCACCACCCGGCACTGCTTTCAGCGCTAACCCCAGATGCACCAGCGGCAAGCCCGACACGGCTTTGCCCGCATCCTTGTCGTACATCACTTTCAGCGTACCCGGCGAAGCACGTTTCACCCGCGACAAGACGTAACCCGCATAAGCACGCGCCGCAAAATCCAGATGTTCTGGCACATCGGAAAATTCGTAACGGCTGGCCTCATCACGCTCACCTTCCGCCAAACGTTCTTCCAGATTCTGGAGCGAACGTTGCAATAACCAATCCGGCACAATAAAGCCCTGATCTTTCGCATCCAGCAGGAAATCCACCACATACGGCGTTAACCAGTATTCCTCCTGATAACCACTGTCACCACCCCACAAGGTGAAACCACCATCGGATAACTGCATCCCCGACAAGCGCAGCAAAGCCGCCGTGACCCGCTCATTACGCTCTTTCATCTCCATTGGTGGCAGCCCCAATTGCTCGGACACATTCGCATCCAGAAACAGGTAAGGCCATGCACTGCTGGTGGTTTGCTCCAGACAGCCATAGGGGTACTGCAACAAGTCTTGCAGAACCGTGCGTAACGGTAAGGGCGGCGTAGCAGAAAGGCTCAGGTTAGCCTTCAAGCCTGCGGGCAAGAAGCCTTTCAGGGTTGCCGCATCCAGTTCCATGGTTTCATTCGCCTGCAATTCACGGGTTTGAGACACGTATTGCGCCGGATAGGCAGGGCGCACGGACAGTTGCAACTGACGCCGGGCGGTAAAGTCCTTGCCGGTCAGTTCCAGATCGACCTGACCACGCCCAAACGCCTGATGCGCAGAGAGTGGCAAGCGCAAGGTTTCACGCTTACCCACTGCCAACGTCAGTTCACGCTCATCCGCAATGCCCGACAGCAAGGCATTACCGCTGAGTTTCACTTTCACGGACTGCGCTTCCGTGGTGGTATTGTTCAAATCTACCGTGAGGAAACTGTTATCACTCGCTGCAAGGAAACGCGGCGCCGCCAGCGTCGCGACGACTGGGGAAGCCACCTTCATCTCACGTTCGGCACTGCCAAAGCGTTCCTCAGAAGCCGCAACAGCCATCAGCCGCAAGGTTCCATCAAACCCCGGCAACGGCAAATCAATCTTGGCCTTACCCTCGGCATCAAACGCCACAGCCCCACTGAACAAGGACACGATCTTCTGATCTGCCTTTGCCAGCGAACCACCACGCCGCACCGCCGCATCACCGCCAAAACGCTGGTGCAAAGTTGCGCCCTCAGCACCTTCAATAATCTTGCCATAGTCATCGTACAAACTGGCAGCATATTGATGCTGTGAAAAATAGAAGGCAAACGGGTCAGGCGTCTTGAAATCGGTAATGCTCAACACACCCGCATCTACCGCTGCCACGGTCACGATAGCCGTATCCCCCTTGAGGTTATCAGCACTCACGGTAATGGTGGTGGTCTTTTCTGGCAAGACTTTCTCGGGGGCATCAATCGTCAGATTCAAACGCCGCGCTTCCCGGTCTAGCGGCAGGAAAATGATACCCAGCGCTCGGTTCGGGGTGATTTTCTGCTGACGGCTGGCTGGGCGGAACGCAGTCACACTGATATATAAATCATGCCGCGCCCAGTCATTGTCTACCGGAATATCCACGGTAAGCCCTTCTGCAGGCAAGGTCACATGCTTTGACCACAGCATCGAATCACCTTCCACCGCGACCAGCGCTTCGCCTGCCGCTGGCGGGGTAATCTTCAGCTTGACCACATCCCCTCTATGGTAGCTGGCCTTGTCGAGCGCCAGCTCAATCTGATCCGGGCGGGCGGTGGTATTTTCACTTTGCTCCCAATCCCAACCGGCATGGAAAGGGTAAACGGCTTTCAAGCCCGTTTCAGCATCTTCCACTTCCAGACGGTAGTAACCGTATTGCACCGAAAACACGACTTTGGCACTGGCAGCGGCATCCAGCGTCACTTTTTGCTGCACCGTCGGGTATTCACTGGAAATTTCCTTGCGCTGCCAGCCTTCGGCATTATTGTATTCCCAGAAATACTCCTTCTCTTCGCGCACCAGCGTCACCGCCAGCGTTTGGGTAGCGGGAGCAGGCTTGCCATCGGCATTGATACGCGCCAATTGGAAAGTCGCCTCACCATTGCCTGCAACGGTGTCTTTATCGAATAGCGGACGAATGCCCACCAGATTCTGACTAGGCCAGAACGGTACATCCAGCTTGCGAGTCACGCTGCGCCCACCGGTTTCATGCAAACTGCCGATCACACTCAAGGTCAACGGTGAGTTGATTTTGCCTTCCAACGGCGGGCTTTCCACAAAACCACCGCCGGTTTCATTCAGCAGCACTTCGGGCAAATCCTCGCGCCCCACCAACTTTTCATCAGCGGGATCACCAAAATAATAATCCTTGAAAGCGTCCAGCGGATGCCGATTCACTGCCACGGTGCGCACTGCTGTCAATTTATTACCACTGGCGGGCGCACCGTACAAATAATCCCCTTGCGCTGCCACGATGAGTTTTTCACCTGTCGTCAACAACTTGTCTTCCACACTCAATGCCAGCCTCATACGTTCCGGCATGAACTCCTCAACATGGAAGGTAAAGCTGCTAATCGGGGCGTCATCCTTGGCATTGATACGGACTTCGGCTTTCCAGCTTCCTGTTGGTGCATCTGCGGGAATCGGCAGGCGATAGGTGAAAAAGCCCAAATCCTCATTGGCAGCCAGCAGGTTTTCTTCCAGTAAAGGCTTGGTATCGGGGCGCACAATCCGCAGGTGCAAGTTTTTGGCGGACACGGCCTTGCCATCCCGGTCACGCAGCAGGATGGATAAATCCATCGGTTCTCCGGGGCGGAACAGGTCACGAGTACTGTAAATAAACGGTGCTAGCGGCTTGTCAGGCAAACCCGTCACCGGGTATTCCGACAAATCCAGCGCTGCTTCACGCAAGTCCAGAAAGGCAAATTGCTCACCCTGCTGCGCCGTCAGCAACAAGTCACCCTGCGGGCGGTGCTCGAAGCTGACATGACCTTCCTCATCGGTTTCCAGCGTCAGGGCTTCTTTCTCGCCCTGTAATTTCAGTTGTATCCCCGGTATGGGTTTGCCGCTATCCAACGTATTGGCAAATACTTCCAGCCCACGCGAATACAGACGCACATGCAGGCCAATATTCGTCACGATAAACTGGCTAATACGATAAGCATCATCATTGAAACGCCCAGGTTCGCGCATTACCGCAAAATACAAACCCGGCGTTTTCAGTTCCTGAATATCTTCTACCGGAATCAGCAGGGAGGTACGCGCATTAGGTTTGGCATCAGTCACATAGCGGCGGGAATAAACGCTTTCCGTGATGGAATGGATGTCTTCGAGTTGCCACTGGGAAAGCCGTGAACCCAGCGAGACACTCTTCAACATCTCAGGCAATTTGTCAGGCTGTACTCGCAGGAATTCAATGTCGAGTTCCGGTACATTCACCACCCGGATAGGCAGACCACCCGTCAATTTGGCAGGCAAAATGCTACCCGTGGTGGCGAAATCAAACGCGGGGGTAATGTCACGGGTCTTCAGGCTGGTATCAGACGGCTTTTGCAGTTTCAGCGCATTTTTGCTGGTGACACCCGGCCTGATCTGTACCCGATACTCGGTCTGCGGCTTGATATTGCTGAAAAACAGGCGGCGCGGCTCATTCGCCATCACCCAACTGCCGTCCACCATTTTGCCAGCCGCCGTCAGGGTAATGAAGCTGTTGTAGTTCTGTGCCGGGTCAAGATCCTGCGAAAAGGTCACCGCCAATGCCGGGCTATTATCCAGCGTGCGTTCCGACACATCTACCACCAGCATTTGCGTGAGTAATTCTTCATTGGTGTATTGGGGGCTAACAACGGGTGGCGGCGTCACTTCTGCTGCCCGGATCTGTCCAGATAATAGCAGCAATAGGCAGACCCATAACCACGGTAAAACACGACGAATTTGATAACCCATTATTATTCTCCATCCCTGTAAGATAAGATGTATAGCTAGCTGTCAGTATAGACTTTTTTGACACCGGAAGGGTATGCCAAAACGAAGGATAGTCTCAGAAGGGGGAGATAAAGCGAGGAGGGAGAAAAAGTGGCGACCCTATGGGGATTCGAACCCCAGTTACAACCGTGAAAGGGTCGTGTCCTAGGCCTCTAGACGATAGGGTCGCTGATGTGAACCTGTATATGCCAATGATTGGCATGAGCTTGGAAAAGTGGCGACCCTATGGGGATTCGAACCCCAGTTACAACCGTGAAAGGGTCGTGTCCTAGGCCTCTAGACGATAGGGTCGCTGAAAAACTTCCAAACTTATTGGTCACTGTCTCTTGATGAGAACAGAACCGTGGTAGACAACCCGGTGAATGTTACCAAAAAACCGAGTGGCACTGCCATTAAAAACACTTCTGCTAAATCATCTTTGTCTGCAAACATAAAGCCGAATCCGAAGATCAGACCGACAATAGTGATAATCAGACCGACAATCAACATATAATTACCGAAGCGATCCATAAAAAACCTCACGCATCGGTCAAAATTTGGTGGAGCTAAACGGGATCGAACCGATGACCTCTACAATGCCATTGTAGCGCTCTCCCAGCTGAGCTATAGCCCCACGGCTAAAGAGAGGCGAATTCTGAGGGAATCCGCCGTTTCTGTCAAGCGCCTTTTAAGGAATTTGCAAAAATTGCTTTGTGCACATCGCCAAGGCTAATAATACCAACCAACTTGCCTGCCTCCACCACCGGAATGCGGCGGATTTTTTGTACACACATAATGGAAACCGCTTTCATCAACGGCATTTCAGGGCTGGCAGAAGCCACCAGTTTGCTCATCAGGTCGCTAGCTTTCAAGCCCAGTGCATCACTGTAGCCTTTTTCCATTTTCTCGAAATCGGGCACGCCTTCTTCACGGGCAACCTCGGAGATGTCGGGGAACATTTTCCGCAACACATCTTTCTCGGAAACCACGCCAACAACATTGTTGTTGTCATCCACGACAGGCATACCACTGATTTTGTTGAAACACATGACTTCGACAAGATCACGCACCGGGGTATTTGGCTTCGCGGTTTTTACGCTTGTATTCATGATGTCTTTGACTTTCATTCATCCTCCTCACTCAATGCCTGAATTGTGTTGGTGCAAGGTGTGTGGCGACTATTACCAACACACTTGCGCCCCCCAAACATAACATAAAAACCCCCACAAATCGTATTAGCTTGGGGGGATATACTCGCCTGTCTCAACATGGGATAGTACGGATAAAGCTGACTGCACGCTGGATACGCGCCAAAGAGCGTTCACGTCCAATCAATTCCAGTGTAATGTCAATAGAGGGCGAAGATGCCGCCCCTGTCACCGCTACCCGCAGTGGCGGGCCAACTTTGCCCAGTTTCAGCCCCAGCTTTTCGCAAGCAGCCTGAAGCGCGGCATGAATAGGCTCGGCCTTCCACTCCGACAGTGCGGCGAATTCATCATGCACAGTTTGCAAATTATCCGCCGTATCCGCCTTGAACTGTTTTTGCACCGCGGTTGGGTCGAAATCGGCAAAGTCTTCGTAGAAATAGCGGCTGATCGCGACCATTTCCACCAGGGTCTTGGCACGTTCACGTTGGGCATTAATCACATCGGCTAAAGCGGGGCCATTGGATACATCCAGCTTTTGTTCCTGCAAATGCCATTGCAATTGCGCTGCCAGCTCTTCCACCGGCAGGGTCTTGATGTAGTGCTGGTTCAGCCACAACAGTTTATCAGTATTAAACGCTGAGGGCGCACGGTTGACGGCTTCCAGCGAAAACAACTCGATCATTTCCTCACGAGAGAAAATCTCCTGATCGCCGTTTGACCAGCCCAGTCGCACCAGATAGTTCAGCAACGCTTGCGGGGTAAAACCATCATCGCGGTATTGCATCACGCTAACCGCCCCGTGCCGTTTAGAAAGGCGCTGCCCATCAGAACCCAAAATCATCGGCAAATGCGCAAACTTTGGTGGCTCATACCCCAGCGCCCGCATGATATTGATCTGGCGTGGGGTATTATTGATATGGTCATCGCCTCGTATAACGTGGGTCACTTGCATATCAATATCATCCACCACCACCGTCAGGTTGTAAGTAGGTGTGCCATCGGAACGTGCAATGATCAGGTCATCCAGCTCTTCATTGCTAATGGTAATTTTGCCGCGCACCAAATCGTCAATATCCACCACACCCGTTTGTGGGTTGCGGAAACGGATAACGGGATCAACGCCCTCTGGTGGCGTTTCATCCTGACGGTCACGCCAGCGCCCATCGTAACGTGGCTTTTCCTTACGTGCCATCTGGCCTTCACGCAATTGCTCCAGCTCTTCCTTGCTGCAATAACAACGGTAAGCATGACCGCTATCCACTAGTTGTTGAATAACCTCGGCATAACGATCGAAGCGGTGGGTTTGATAGAACGGGCCTTCATCATGCCCCAGATCCAGCCACGCCATGCCTTCTAAAATTGCATCAACAGATGCTTGCGTCGAGCGTTCACGATCAGTATCTTCAATACGCAAAATAAATGCACCGCCCATTTTCCGGGCATACAACCAAGAAAACAGCGCGGTGCGTGCACCACCAATGTGCAAATAACCAGTCGGGCTGGGGGCAAAGCGGGTTCTGACGTTCATGACATTCCAGTTGTAAATTTATAAATAAACCTTAAGCGTAACTGAATGAAAAATAATCAAATTATTCAGCTATAGTTCAGTGCCCTCCTCGCATACTGCAAGCGTTCCAGGGCTAACGGAACCAAACAGGGGCTAAGGGCTGCATGAGGTGAAGACAATAATAACGGGGCTTCAACCTCACCTTTTATTTCTTTAAAAGCCTTCCTTCGGGGAGGCTTTTTGCTATCTGCCTGTTACGGACTAAGCCAGCCAATACGCCAACAGTTGCAAGCAAAGCCAAGCGTAGATACCTGCCAGTATGTCATCCAGCATGATACCCAAACCACCCGGCACATCACGATCAACCACCTTCACCGGCCACGGCTTCCAGATATCAAACAGACGGAACAAGCAAAAACCGATCACGACCCACAACCAACCCGCCGGTGCTGCAATCATGGTCAACAGATAACCGGCAAATTCATCCCAGACGATGCCGCCGTGATCATGCACACCCAAACGCCGCGACGATTCCCCGCAAATCCAGATACCGACCGAAGACATCACCAGCACAACCGCCAGGTAAGCCCATAAAGGCAACTGCACCAGTAACAGGTACAGCGGAATGGCTGCCAGCGTTCCTGCTGTTCCCGGTGCAAACGGTGACAGACCACTGCCAAACCCGAATGCCAGAAAATGAACAGGGCTAGAAAAAACTGTTTTTGCCGTGACTATGGTTCGCATTCGTGCCAATTCCAGTGAATGAGCTTCAGGATTATACACATCTGTGATCATGCCGCTATAATTGCGCCCCATTACTTCAGCGGAGGCTCGCATGACCACTTACACATTCATTTTCGACATTAACGGTATCGCGGATTTTGAGGAACGTGTCCTCAAAGCCTCCTTCCGCAACCCCGTACTGGTAGATTTCTGGGCGGACTGGTGTGGCCCCTGCCTGTTCCTCGACCCGGTATTGAAAGCCGTGATCCCCGAATATCACGGCAAAGTGTTGCTCGCCAAACTGGATACCGAAGAAGATGAAAACATGAAGTTGGCAGGCCGCCATCAGGTACGCGGCTTCCCCACCGTGCTGTTAATCGAAAAGGGTCAGGAAGTTGCCCGTTTCAGCAGCGCCCGCGCCAAACCCTTCGTGCGCGAGTTTATCGACACCAATAGCCAGCTTTTACCCAAAGTAAATTCCGCTCATCCGTAAGGCTGGCGTACCCTGATAGGCTGTGTCATTATTTGCATTAATAAAATAGTTAAAAATAACCACAGTTGAGGAAATGTCACCGCCATGAAAATTGATACGCTTACTTATACCGTTGAGCAGGGATTTTCCTCGCAACTGCCCGTTATTTCAGCCAAACAACTGCTGGTTTTGGTGTTTGGTCACACGGATTTTCTGGAAAACCCGCAGCCCTTTGATACCCTTCGCACACAATACCCAAAAGCTACGTTTATGGGCTGTTCCAGTGCCGGTGAAATTCTTGGCAGTCACATCCGTGATCACAGCCTGGTCATTTCACTGGTACAGTTTGAATCCACCACCTTGCGGATGAGCCACGTCAATATCCACGACCCGCAGGAATCCCGCAATATTGGCCGTCTGTTGGCAGATCGTCTGAGTGGTGAAGGGTTGAAAGGCATTTTCGTGCTCTCCGACGGCCTGAAGGTCAACGGCAGCGAACTGACGCAAGGCTTTAACGATGTCATCAAGCAAGGCGCAACCGTCACCGGCGGGCTGGCGGGTGATGGTGAACGCTTTGCCAAGACCTGGGTATTGCAAGACGGCAAACCCGTCAGTGGCGTCATCGCCGCACTCGGCCTGTATGGCAATGTCCACCTCGGTCACGGCTCTAAAGGCGGCTGGAAACCCTTTGGCCCGGCTCGCGAAGTCACCCGTGCCGAAAACAATATCCTCTACGAATTGGCAGGCAAACCCGCCCTTGCCCTCTATAAAACCTACCTTGGTGATATGGCAGAAAGTCTGCCCGCCGCCGGGCTGCGTTTTCCGCTGGCACTCAGCCAACCCGGTGAAGACAAAGAATTGGTACGCACCATCCTCGCCATTGACGAAGCCACCCAGTCACTCACCTTTGCAGGCGACATCCCGGTCGGTGCTTACGCACAATTGATGCGAGCCAATCTGGAACAACTGGTCGAAGGTGCGGAAGATGCCGCCCTGATGAGTGCCACCGACACCGACGAACCCGTGCTGTGCATTGCCATCAGTTGCGTAGGTCGACGCATGGTCATGGGCGCAGATGCCGAAGAAGAAGTCGAAGCCGTGCTGGATAACCTGCCAGAAAACACCACCCAGATTGGCTTTTATTCCTACGGGGAAATCTCACCGTTTTCCAAAGGCACCTGCGACCTGCACAACCAGACCATGACCCTGACCACCATCTATGAGTGAGTTCGACCGCACGCTCAATCGGCAGCTACGCAGTCTGGGGCTAAACCCGGACGCAGCCCCCGATGCTGCCAGTTGGCGTGCATTTCTCAGCAAAGTGAATCAAACTTACAGCGACCACAAGCACGACTATTATTTGCTGGAACGCTCGCTGGAGGTTTCCTCACAGGAAATGCTGGCGCTCAACGAATCGCTCAAGCAAGAATCGCAGGAAAAAATCCGCGCCCTGCAACAATCCAAGGAAAAATCGCGCTTCCTCGCCAACATGAGCCATGAAATCCGCACCCCTATGAATGGCGTGTTAGGGATGCTCGATATTCTCGCCAAAACCCCGCTCGACCCCCAACAGCACGAATACTTGCACACCGCTTACAGCTCCTCCGAAATCCTGCTGGAAGTCATCAATTCGGTGCTGGATTTGTCCAAAATCGAATCGGGCAAACTCGCACTGGAACGCATCCCCTTCAACCTGCGCAAACTCGCTGATGACATGGTATTGCTCTTCAGCGGCTCGGCCACCAAAAAGCATCTGGTGCTGACCAGCAATATTCCTGAGACTAATCACGACTGGTTTTACGGCGACCCCATCCGCCTGAAACAAATACTCGGCAATCTGCTAGGCAATGCCATCAAATTCACCAAAAGCGGCACAGTAGCCCTACACATTGACATTCAACAAGAGGAGAGCACTAAAACCAGTCTACGCTTGCTGGTAGCTGACACCGGCGCTGGCATCCCCAGCTCTCAGATGGAAGTGCTGTTCAACGCCTTTAGCCAAGCAGATGACTCCACCACCCGCTTATACGGCGGCACAGGCTTGGGACTCACCATTGCTCAGGAACTGGTGCAACTCATGGGCGGGCGCATCAAGGTAAAATCCACCCTCGGCCAAGGCAGCACCTTCTATTTCGACCTAACCCTTGAAAAGCACCATCTGCCAGCCAGTACCGCGCCAGAAAAATCCAGCACCACCGCCACCTTACCCAACAACGCCGAACTCAGCGGGCATTTGCTGCTGGTCGAAGACAATCTGGTCAACATCAAGGTTGCCCACGTCATGCTAACCAAACTTGGTTTCAGCTTCGACATCGCGATGGATGGGCTGGAAGCAGTCGAAAAACTCGACCACAACCACTACGATCTGGTGCTGATGGATTGCCAACTCCCCGGCATGGACGGTTACGAAGCCACCCGCCGTTTCCGCCAGCAAGAGCTAGAACGCAAAACAGCACGTACCCCGGTGATTGCCCTGACCGCCAACGCCATGCAGGGCGACCGTGAAACCTGCCTGCAAGCGGGGATGGACGATTACATGACCAAACCCATTTCAATGGCGAGCCTGCGTCAAAAGTTACAACAATGGCTGGTGCAAACAGCAAGCGCTTAAAACACTTCCTCATTTCTCGACAAAGCCCAAGCAGCCTACGAAGTTTCCCAAGCACAACTGCAACAAGCCGAGTCGCAACTCGTGTCCGCCAATGCCCAGATTGCGCAAAAACAGGCCGTTCTCGCCCAAACCCAACTCGACCTTGACCGCACCACCATCCGCTCACCGCTAGATGGCATAGTGATTGACCGTCAGGTCAGCATCGGGCAAACCGTCGCTGCCAGCCTTTCCGCCCCGATCCTGTTCAAAATCGCGCAGGATTTGTCGCAAATGCAAATCGAGGCCGATGTGGATGAAGCCGATATTGGCAAAATCGCCGAAAAGCAGCCGGTACGCTTTACCGTCGACGCCTTCCCCAGCCGCAAATTCAACGGTGAAGTGGCACAAGTCCGCAAAGCCTCCACCGTCAACAACAACGTCGTGACCTACAAAGTCGTGATCCGCGCCGACAACGCCGACAAAGCCCTGCTTCCCGGCATGACCGCCAATGTTGACATGGTGACAGGGCTGAAAGAAAACGTGCTGCGCGTCCCCAACACCGCCCTGCGTTTCAAACCAGCCGAAGGCACCACCGCAACCACCAATGGGTAACTGTTCACGGGCTTGCAACTGCCAGAGTCTGAGCTATGCTTGAAAGATGAACGAGCTAACGATCACCACCGATTTTACTGATATTGCGTTGCCAACCGATTTGGCCACCTCCCAGCAGCTTAACCGTGATCTGCTGACGTTGGTGGTTGCGTTGCAGGCACGGGTAAAACAACTGGAAGCGGAACTGACAGAACTGAAAGAACGCCTGAATGACTCCTCCGCCACCTCCTCTAACCCCCCGTCACGTGACACGCCCGAACAACGCGCCCAACGCGAGCGCAAACCGAAAAGCCCGTTAAAACGCGGCGGTCAGCCAGGACACAGCAAACATGAACGCACCTTGGTGGAGGAATCACGCCTGGATGCTATCCAGCATTACTATCCCGAAGGCTGTTGCCGTTGTGGTGGTCATCTGGTGCTGGAAACCACGCCGAGCCAGCGTCATCAGGTATTTGACCTACCGGAAGTTGCTTATCAAGTAACGGAACACCGCCTGTATGCGGGTACGTGTAGTTGCTGCGGGAAACGTCAGGTAGCCGAGTTACCCGAAGACATCCCCAGCGGGCAGATGGGTGCTGGCTTGATCAGTTGGATCACCCTGATGAACGGGGCGTGCCGCCTGTCCACGCGGCAAATCCAGTTACTGCTGGAAGAACAATGGCAGTTATCCTTCAGTAGCGGTGCGATCAGTGAGGCTACTGCCCCCGTCAGCCGTTGGTTAGCACCCTTATATGCTCAGGCGGGTGATGCAGTGCGTAGCAGCCCGGTGGTAAACGCGGATGAAACCAGTCACTACCGTGGGCGCGAACGTGAATGGTTATGGGTGATGTGTTCGCCACAGGTGGTGTACTTCATGACGCATTACTCACGCGGCAAAGGTGCAGCGGACGAATTGCTGGGAAAATTCAATGGCGTACTCGTGACCGACCAGCACGGCGGCTATAATCACCACCCCAATGAACGACGGCAACTGTGCTGGGCGCACATTATCCGTAAGTTCAAAAAAATAGCACAACGTTACGGGCGTGCAGGCATCTTAGGGAAGCGTTTGCTGCGTCTGGCACGCCTGATTGTCCACTTGCATAACCGCAAGCTCGCAGGTGCTTACTCGGACAGGTTGTACCGGCAACGCATGGATAAACTCCGCGAAGCCTTCCGCCAGACATTGGTAGCAGGTAGCGGCTTACGTCAAGCACAACATCCTGATAAGCCGACTAAAACCGCCAACCAGTGCCAACGCTTACGGGATGATGACCTGATGTTATGGACATTTTTGCGTCATTCCGGTGTTCCTCTGACCAACAATGCTGCCGAACGGGCTATCCGCCCCTATGTCATCTGGCGTAAGACCAGCTTTTTTAGCCAATCTTTCCGAGGTGATCAATTCCGCCCGTTAATACTGACTATCGTGGAAACCTGCAAACGCCTAGGTATCAGCGCTTACCGAATTATCCGCCAAGCGTGTCAGCAGGCATTGGCTAAAAAGCCGGTGACGGTGCGTTTGCCTATTCCCCCTCCGCGAGTATTGAATCCGGTGACTGGACTTATTGCCGCTTAAGGGGGCTGCTCCGTGAACAGTTACGGCACTGCTTAAAGAAGGTCAGTTTAAGATCGTTTACTTTGATATCTGTATGACGGCATCCGCCGTTGAGAACGATGCTTCAATTGCATTGGCATCTTGCGATAGTAGTGCCGATACTCAGCAGTTTTCATTGGAAGAAAATGGCCATCTGGTGATGAAAGCTAAGCCGGAGCTATGTGTCACGGTGAATGCGACTGAAAAACGCGAAGGGCGTGGCGCGACACCCGTTCATGTGATGCGACCTTTGTCACTGCAAGCTTGTAGCGAAGATAATGCGAAGTATCAGGCTTGGTCGTTGTTTAGTTTTTAAGTTTTCCAGCAGTTGTCACAGTATTGTTTGAATAAACTATTATCGACACGACTGAGTTCGCCGCCATGAAACAACGCCGCAAAAAATAAAGCTGGCCTATTCCTCATGGAATCTGACGTTTATTTATTTCATGCAACAGGTAGAATGTAATGGTCATTAGTCAACAACGAGGATTATCCGAATGAGTGCATTAGACCGTATCGATCAGGCTGTAAAAAGCAACCCAGTCGTCATTTTCATGAAAGGTACACCGCAGATGCCGCAATGTGGATTTTCCAGCCGTGCTTCTCAAGCGCTGATGGCGTGTGGTGAAGAGTTTGCCTACGTCAACGTATTGGGCGACCCGGAAATTTTCCAAGACTTGCCACAATACGCCAACTGGCCGACCTTCCCACAGGTTTACATCAACGGTGAATTGATCGGCGGTTGCGACATTACGCTGGAAATGTACCAGAACGGTGAATTGCAAAAGATGGTGAAAGAAGCCATGAAAGGCAACGCTGCACCTGAAGCAGGCAATGCCGCGTAAGCAATGCCCAAATAAGCAAAGGGCTTGATTCCTCAAGCCCCTTGCGCATCATTCAGGCAGCGGCTGCCTTCTTTTTCTCTGCCGCTGCATGTAAAGCATCGTTGATAGCGTAACCATACGCACAGTCGACCTCTATTCTGACCCGCATCAAGCCATCAACACCTTCCGCCAACATCACCGCCAACGGGTCACGGCGTTGGAAACGACGGTGCGGTTTGCTTAACCACATTACCCGCATTTGGCTACTGAATGGGAAGGTCGTGCGCAAGGCGTCAGCAATACCCACAATGTGATCAATACGATCCATCATCTCTGGCGTTTGCGGAAATGACTTGTCGCCTTGGCGATATTGCTGCAAATGGCGTGGACGTACTTCCTCACCCAAGCCCAGAATAACCAGCATGTCTTCCCCGCTGATTTTCCACTCATCCATGTGATGGATCACGGCTTTGGTTAACGCGGTCATCTCTTCTGCTGAAAAGGTTTGCATACTTAATCCCTCTTTTTCAGACCCTGAATCGACACGACTTTGGGGGCGCTGACTTCATCAATAAAATGTGGACGTTCTTCGCGTACACCAGCGGCACTTGCCAATTCACGCTCACGCGCAGCGATCAGGTCGAAACATTTTTTAACGTCTTCCACTGTCGCATCGGACAAGGGATAAGTGACAGCCGAATCGGAAGGCGTTAGGTCGCGAATGATGCCACCAAGGGTTTTACGCATCGCCATGAGGATGCGTCTTTCTGTGGAGAACTGTTCTTCTGACATGGTAAGTAGCGCCTTTAAACCTGAAAAATAACGAGATTATCCTAACATTTAAGCCAATACCATACCACTAAGGTGGGGATTCAGCGTCAAGCCAAGCCCTCAGGCCGTTAATGCCGCCACGAACAAACCCACCGCTTCCAGCAGCACGATGGTTGCGCCAATCGCATCCCACGTCATCCCGCCACAGCTTTGTTGCAAGCGCAAACGGATCAGTAACAGCATGACAAACAAGGCAAATAAGGGGATCCCCGCCACCAGTGCAACCGGCAAGGCGATCAGTAACCACAAGAACAGGGCAACATAGGGAAATTCAATGCGGAATTCGTGCGCGAGGGTTTCACGCGGTGCAATCGGGGTAAACCCGATCAAAGCCACCACCAGCAAGCGAGCAGCCACCGGTACTATCAGAATATACGACCAAAGTTTGTATTCAATCAGCACAGAAAGCGCCGCAAACTTGATCATCATGATCAATGCCATCACCCCCATTACGCCGAAATGCGGACTAGGCAAATCTGTCTCACCAAACAGCCAAGCATTAATGCTACGAGCGAGTGCATCCAAATGATGCAACTCACTGATAAACATCCAAACTGTCAGCAAAATCACCGATGCCAACATAGGCTCGATGCTTTCCAGTTTCCAAGCCGCAAGCGCCAATAGGAAACCCATCAGCGCCCCGACCACCGGAAACCAAATCAGGCCACGGCCTTTTTCTTCTGCGGAAAAGCTTGTCACCGGCTTCATCGGCAACAGCGTCAACACCGTTAACGCTACCTGTAACGAACGGTGCAACGCCTTCAACATAGTCAACAACCGTGAGCCAGCAGGCTCGTCCATTCACCGCCTCGGTCGCGCAGCACCCGCAAGCGGGTCAAGCCGCCATACTCGACATTCAAGGCCAGTAAACGCTCATCAGACATTTGCAATACATGCGCCAGAATCACCCGGATGACACCTGAGTGTGTCACCACCAGTACCCGTTCACCCCGATAAGCCCGCGCCAGTTCAGCCCAAGCATCCAGCACTCGCGCCCGGAAGTCGCCAAAGCCTTCGCCACCCGTCGGAATAACCTGCGCGGGGTTGACCCACCACGCCGCCAATTGCTCAGGGTCAGACGCCATGACTTCTTGCGGGGTATGCCCTTCCCAGTCACCGAAATGGATTTCCCGCAAGCGCTCATCACGCACCAGTGGCAAATCGTGTTTCTGGGCAAACCATTCGGCGAAAGCGGCGCATTGCATCCGGGGCGAGGTAATGACTGCATCCCAGTCAGCACCGGCACGCCCGAAAACCTGCTTGAGATGTTTCCACCCCGCCTTACTCAGCGGGGTTTCCAACTCGCCACAGAATACGTCACCCGCTTCCACCGCACCGTGCTGCAACAGGCCGATGTGGGTAAAGTTATTCGCCACTACTGATAACTGACCGCGACAATTTCGTATTCACGCACACCGCTGGGGGCTTGCACCACGGCAACATCGCCTTCTTCCTTGCCAATCATTGCCCGCGCAATCGGTGACGATACCGCCACGCGGTTGTGCTTGATGTCAGCCTCGATGTCACCGACGATCTGGTAAGTGATGGTTTCACCAGACTCGATAGCTTCCAGCTCGACCGTTGCACCGAACACTACCTTGCCGGGGTTAGCAGCACCAACCGCCACCACGTCAATAACTTGCGCCATCGACAGGGTGCTCTCCAGTTCCTTGATACGGCCTTCGCAGAAACTTTGCTGCTCACGAGCCGCATGGTATTCAGCATTTTCTTTCAGGTCGCCGTGCTCACGAGCCGTGGCAATTGCCTGAATAATTTGCGGACGGTCTTCAGTTTTCAGGCGCTGTAATTCAGCTTTCAAACGTTCCGAACCTTTCAATGTCAGCGGTGGTCTAGTCATCGCTTCAAACCCCTTGTTGTGTTATTTCCTGATGTAAATCCTGTAAGCAGTAGACTTGCTCACTGTCAGTGTAGGCCATCGCCTTGCACAATGCCCGCGCACCTTCAATCGTAGTGGTGTAGGTAATCTTGTGCTGCAAGGCTTCGCGGCGGATCTCGAACGAGTCACGCGTCGATTGTTCACCTTCGGTGGTGTTCACAATCAGGTCGATTTCTTCGTTTTTGATCATATCCACGATATTGGGGCGGCCTTCACGCATCTTGTTGACGATTTCACACGCCACACCGACGTTTTGCAATTCGCGTGCCGTGCCACGGGTAGCCACAATCTTGAAGCCCTGCCCGGCCAACATGCTGCCCACTTCCTGCAAATGGCGACGGTCAGCTTCGCGCACGCTGATGAAGGCCACGCCAGAAGTTGGGTAATGTTCGCCAGCCGCGTATTGTGCCTTACCGAAAGCTTCGGCAAAGGTTCTGCCCACGCCCATGACTTCGCCGGTGGATTTCATTTCCGGGCTAAGAATCGGGTCAACACCGGGGAATTTGATGAACGGGAATACCGCTTCTTTCACCGCGTAGTAGGACGGAATGATTTCGTTCAAGGCATTCTGGCTAGCCAAACTCTGGCCTGCCATGCAACGTGCCGCGACTTTCGCCAGCGGACGACCAATGGCTTTGGACACGAACGGCACGGTACGTGAAGCACGCGGGTTCACTTCCAACACATACACATCATCGCCTTTGAT
This sequence comes from Thiothrix litoralis, assembly GCF_017901135.1. Classification (NCBI taxonomy): domain Bacteria; kingdom Pseudomonadati; phylum Pseudomonadota; class Gammaproteobacteria; order Thiotrichales; family Thiotrichaceae; genus Thiothrix; species Thiothrix litoralis. The sequence continues at coordinate 2,108,564 of NZ_CP072801.1, forward strand.
CGCAAATTGCGCGTTCATCAGGCCGATAACGTTGAGAGCTTTGCCCATCAGCACCATTTGCTCACGCAATTGATCCTGAATGTCGGCACGCAAGGAATACGGCGGCAAGGAACACGCTGAGTCACCGGAGTGGATACCCGCTTGTTCGATATGCTGCATAATGCCGCCGATCAGCACGTTTTCGCCGTCGCAAATCGCGTCCACGTCGACTTCAATCGCGTCATCCAGATAACGGTCGAGCAATACCGGGGAATCGTTGGAAACGGATACAGCCGTGGTCATGTAGCGGCGCAATTCGTTTTCGTGGTAAACGATTTCCATCGCACGACCACCCAATACGTAAGACGGGCGCACCACCAACGGGTAGCCAATTTCGTCTGCCAAACGTACTGCTTCGTCAATACTTCTCGCGGTACGGTTAGGCGGCTGCTTGAGGCCGAGTTTATTGATCAATTGCTGGAAGCGTTCACGGTCTTCCGCCAAGTCGATCGAATCGGGCGATGTACCAATGATCGGCGCACCCAAGGCTTCAAGGTCACGCGCCAGTTTCAGCGGGGTTTGCCCACCGTATTGCACGATCACGCCGTAAGGCTTTTCCAGATCAACGATTTCCATCACATCTTCAAGCGTCAGCGGCTCGAAATACAGACGGTCGGAGGTATCATAGTCGGTGGAAACCGTTTCCGGGTTACAGTTAACCATGATGGTTTCAAAGCCATCGTCACGCAAGGCCAACGCCGCATGGACGCAGCAGTAGTCGAATTCAATACCCTGACCGATCCGGTTCGGACCACCACCCAAGACCATGATCTTTTTATTGTTGGTCGGGTTGGATTCGCACTCTTCCTCGTAAGTGGAATACATGTACGCGGTATTGGTGGAAAATTCCGCCGCACAAGTGTCCACGCGTTTGTAGACCGGGCGTACATTCAACTTATGACGCGCCGCACGCACCGACTTTTCGGTTTCGTGTGTCAGGGTCGCCAAACGACGGTCAGAGAAGCCTTTGCGCTTCAATGCCCGCATTTCATCGGCGCTGAGATCGTTGAGAATACGTTCTTTCAAATCGTTTTCGAGATCGACCAGTTCCTTGAGTTGCACCAGGAACCACATGTCGATGCTGGTCAGATTAAACACTTCTTCGAGTGTCATGCCAAAACGGAAAGCATCTGCCACGTACAAAATACGTTCGGCGCTGGCTTCGGTCATTTGGCGACGCAGGATGTCTTTTGCATCAGGGTCTTGCGGGTCAACACGCTCACTCAGGCCGTCAATGCCGGTTTCCAGACCGCGCAAAGCTTTCTGGAACGATTCTTGGAAGGTGCGCCCCATCGCCATGACTTCGCCGACCGACTTCATTTGCGTGGTCAAACGCGCATCCGCCTGCGGGAATTTCTCGAAAGTAAAGCGTGGAATTTTGGTGACGACGTAGTCGATGGATGGCTCGAACGATGCTGGGGTTGCGCCGCCGGTAATTTCGTTACGCAATTCATCCAGCGTGTAGCCGACCGCCAGTTTCGCTGCAACTTTGGCAATCGGGAAGCCAGTCGCTTTGGAAGCCAGCGCGGAAGAGCGCGACACACGCGGGTTCATTTCGATAACGATAATGCGCCCGTTGTCCGGGTTGACCGAGAACTGTACGTTGGAACCGCCCGTGTCCACGCCGATTTTGCGCAGCACCGCCAGTGATGCATTCCGCAGCAACTGGTATTCCTTGTCGGTCAAGGTTTGCGCAGGTGCGACGGTAATCGAGTCGCCGGTATGGATACCCATCGGGTCAAGGTTTTCGATGGAACAGATAATGATGCAGTTGTCATTGCGGTCACGCACGACTTCCATTTCATACTCTTTCCAACCGAGCAGGGATTCTTCCAGCAACACTTCAGTGGTCGGGGATAAATCCAGCCCGCGAGCCACGATGGTTTCAAATTCCTGCTTGTTATAAGCGATACCGCCGCCACTGCCCCCCATCGTGAAGGACGGACGGATAACCACCGGGAAACCCAGTTCGGCTTGCACTGCGCGGGCTTCGTCCATCGAATGCGCTACGCCGGAACGCGCAGATTCAAGGCCGATTTCATCCATCGCCACTTTGAATTTCTGGCGGTCTTCGGCCATGTCGATGGACACTTCGTTGGCACCGATCATGTCTACACCGAACTTTTCCAGCACGCCGTGGCGGGAAAGATCGAGGGCGCAGTTAAGCGCGGTTTGCCCACCCATGGTTGGCAATAGCGCATCAGGGCGTTCTTTTTCAATGATTCTGGCAACCGTTTCCCAGCGGATCGGTTCGATGTAAATCGCATCCGCCATTTCAGGATCGGTCATAATGGTCGCGGGGTTAGAATTGACCAAAATGACGCGGTAGCCTTCCTCACGTAGCGCCTTACACGCTTGCGCACCGGAATAGTCGAATTCGCACGCCTGACCGATAATGATCGGGCCTGCACCAATAATTAGGATACTTTTAATGTCTGTGCGTTTAGGCATGTGCGGCTCTCATCATCTCAATGAAACGGTCGAATACAGGGGCTACGTCGTGTGGGCCGGGGCTGGCTTCGGGGTGTCCCTGAAAACTCAGTGCCGGGCAGTCAGTACGTTCAATGCCTTGTAGGGATCCATCAAACAGCGAGCGGTGAGTCGCACGCACATTCGCAGGCAAACTGGCTTCATCCACCGCAAAACCGTGGTTCTGGCTGCTGATCATCACGCGTTTGCTGTCTACATCTTGCACCGGATGGTTCGCGCCATGATGCCCGAATTTCATCTTGATGGTTTTCGCACCGCTGGCAAGGCCGAGCAGTTGATGCCCAAGGCAGATGCCGAAAGTGGGGACTTTGTTCTCCAATACGGTACGGATGGCGCTAATCGCGTAATCGCACGGCTCTGGGTCGCCGGGGCCGTTGGAGAGGAATACACCATCCGGGTTCAGCGCCAACACATCCGCTGCCGGGGTTTGTGCAGGCACAACCGTCACGCGGCACCCGCGATCCACCAGCATCCGCAGGATATTGGTTTTGATACCGTAATCGTAAGCCACAATGTTGAATTCCGCCGTTTCGGCGGTGGAAGGGCGCGGTGTTGCTGGGTTCAACTGCCAACTGCCTTCTGTCCACAGGTAGCTGGCTTTAGCCGTCACTTCTTTCGCCAAATCCATGCCTTTGAGGCCGGGGAAAGAACGTGCTGCATCCAACGCTTGCTCGACGCTGAGGTTTGTACCCGCCACAATGCAACCGCGTTGTGCACCCTTTTCGCGCAGAATACGGGTTAAACGACGTGTATCAATGTCGGCAATCGCCACCACCTTGTTGCGTTCAAGGTAGGCTGGCAGCGATTCTTCCGCCCGCCAGCTACTGTACACAGCAGGTACATCGCGCACGATCAGACCCGCCGCGTGGACTTGTGTGGATTCGCAATCTTCCTGATTGACACCCACGTTACCAATATGGGGGTAGGTTAACGTTACCATTTGACGTGAATAAGACGGGTCGGTCAGGATTTCCTGATAGCCTGTCAGCGCGGTATTAAACACCACTTCACCCGTGGTTTGGCCATCACAGCCGATAGAACGCCCGTGGAAAACACTCCCGTCTTCCAGCACCAGCAGTGCTTGCTTGTTCAAAAGAACCTCCGAAGTCTACATACGAAACGGGATGAGGCATGGCTCATCCCGTGAAATCAGTAGGGGTGCATTTTACTCCCTGCCTGACAGAGTGTCCATGCACGGTTTCATTGAAACTTAATGCTGACCGACTGATCTATTGTATAGAAAGGGAGGGATTATGTTTATCCGAATCCTTTTATGACCATGCAAATTATATTTTTTTATGTATAATTCACTGACTCAGGGCTAAATGGGGGAATCGGTCGATCATGAGTACGCACAAACTGCTGTCCGAACAGCAGACAACGCTGTCATCCGAAAAAGGCTTTATCCACGTGCCAACCTTTGAAACAGATGGCACCTCTTTCCGTGAAGAACTGCAAAAATTCCGCATGATCACCAAACGGCGGGAGAAAACCCTGCTGGGCGTTTATCTGGGCGTTTTTCTGTTTGTGCTGTTTACGATGGAAGGGCTACAACCCAATCTGCCTCGTAACTTTGTGCTGAGCTTCATTCTGGGCTTATGCGCGGGCATCCTTGCGGCCTTCGTCCGCGAAGGTACTGATGCCGCCATCAAAAACCGGGAAATGCTAGCACGGGTGTTGCCGTTGCCCTTGCTGGGAGTTGCACCGGTCATCAGCAAAAAAGCCGGTAGCTATGCCTTCCAAAGCGCCAAAAACCCGGACTCAACGGTCGCCGCAGCCTTTCGCGCCTTGCATAGCAATCTGTTGATCGTGACCCAGCAAAGCCAGCCCAAGGTCATCAATATTACCAGCACCGATGCCAGTGAAGGCAAAAGCAGCACTAGCATCAACCTAGCCACACAGTATGCACAAGCAGGCAGTAAGGTGTTGCTGATCGACGCTGACTTGCGCCGCCCTACCCTGCACAAACATTTCGAGATGGATAATACCAAAGGGCTGGGAAATTATCTGGCGGGTATGGATCCGCTCGACAACCTGATCCGTCCAACCTTCATTTCTGGCTTACACGTGATGACCTCCGGGCCGATTACGCCCCACGCGGTCGAATTGCTCTCTAGCGAACCATTAACTCAATTGATTAGCAATGCAGAACAAGGTCATAGCGACTTTGACCTGATCATCATTGACTCGCCCCCGGTCATGGGCATGGCGGATGCCTTGCTGATCGGCAACCGCGTCCATGCGACCTTGCTGGTGGTGGCGTGCAATGAAACCCGGCGTCGCCCGCTCCACGCCGCGTTTGAACGCTTGAAACAATCGCGTACCAATATCATCGGGGTGGTGATGACCAAGGTGCGTTAAGCGGATAGGCTAAAATACCAGACTGACATTTTCCTTGCCCAGCATCTGCCGTAAATCACGCAAACCGGCATCATCCAGCGACAATGTCCAACTGCCTGCGAGGCGCAATTCCGATTGTGCCTCGGCATTGCGGTATTCCACGGCAATCGGGAACGCGCCCGCAGCAGTTGCAGGTTGTAGGCATTGACGCAACTTCTCCAGCACCCCTTGCGGTACTTGCGAGACATCCACTTTCAGTAGCAACTTACGCAAGAAATTTTCCCGTACCGACTGCATATTGTGGACTTTTTCTACCTTCAAACGGGTCTTACCGGTACGCTGATCGGTATCGAGCGTACCTTCCAACACCACACAGGCTTCTTTTTCCAACAAATGACCGAACTGGGTAAAAGTGTCGGTAAAAATCATGACTTCGTAATAAGCCGTGTTGTCATCAAGCTGCACGAAGGCGCGTTTGCCCTTATCCGTGTGCTGAGTACGCACACTGCTCACCAATCCCGCAAGCGTGACGGCTTCGCGGCGGTATTTCGTGCCCTCATCTTCCGCAATATCCGCCAACTTTTTGCGACTACCTAAGCCAGCAATTTCTTCCTTATACTCATCCAATGGATGCCCGGTCAGATACAACCCCAACGTTTCCTTTTCTAAACGTAAACGTTCCTTTTCTGGGAATTCCTCGCGGACGGGCATCGCGGTTTCCGGCGTCGATTCCGCCACACCGTTACCGAACAGCCCACCAAACAGATCGGTTTGCCCCGTGCCTTGATTGCGGTTGTACTGTTCCGCCATGCGCATCGCTTCGGGCAGGAATTCGAGCATGGCGCGGCGAGTTCCGCCCAAGCTGTCGAAAGCGCCGGACTTGATCAACGTTTCCAGCACACGCCGGTTCACCTTTTGCGTACCGGAACGCTTGCACAGATCAGCCAGCGACTGGAAGGCACCATTCTTGTTACGCTCTTCCACCAGCACACTGAGTGCTGCCTCCCCTGCGCCTTTAACGGCACCAAGGCCGTAGATAATGCGGTTCTTGTCATCCACCGTGAACTGGTATTCGGAACGGTTAATATCGGGCGGCAACACCTGCAAATTTAATTGGCGGCAATCATCCAGCAGGGTCACGACTTTTTCGGTGTTATCCATATCCGCCGACATAACGGCTGCCATGAACGCCGCCGGATGGTGCGCTTTTAGCCATGCGGTCTGGAAGGCAACGAGGGCGTAAGCGGCTGAATGCGAGTTTGAGCAGCATAAACCTGACGCTAACAAAAAATTATGTTCAGGATGGGCTACTTCAAGATCATAACCTTGACTCCATCCCATGAACGTTGCTCGTATAGGCTTCCGTAACACCGTATTCCATCCCAATCGCCATTGTCGATGGTCGCTATTAACTGGCTCAGACCGGGAGAGATAAGTTCGCCAGAGTTGCTTTTGAAGCATTCCATCGAAAGCCGGATTAAGCGCCAAGATCGCCTCATGATTTCTTGGTTCAGCATCCGATCCCGTGCCTGCACCGTTTGCAAATGTTGTTCTGATCGAATCGGAAAAAAATGCCACGGGCCATCGACTTCGATCACCATTTTTTTCTGACGGTGTACAAAGTCGATTTGCTTGTGTCCCTTCTGGCAACGAAATTGTGTGTTGCGCACAAACCCCAACGCCGTTAAATGGGGTTCCAACCATATTTCCATTTTGGACAATTTGGGAGAGGCATGTGCTTTGGCTTGGATATTCTGAAATTCTATTGGATGCTCGTCCCTCCAAACCTTTAAACGCTGCGCCCTTTCCTGCTGAATATCGGCTCGTGCTGATGTTTTCTTCGCCGTTTCTGAATATTTGCGCCGCATTTCTGGCGTATGTTGGAGTTCTTTGCAAGTACGCACCTGGACTTCCTTGCGTATGGTTTGGCAAGCCTCGCAACGCTGAAAATGGGCGCTGGCCTCCTTGCGCGTTTTGATGACCATGCCGCAGTGCATGACTCTTTCCTTGCCTGACGATGGCCCCGTATGAATCATGCTCATGCAAATAGGGCATTGTTTCTGATGTGCATGAATGTCGCGCTTGATACGCTGGACTGCCCCACACTTGGCCACCCATTCGTATAATTTTCCAGAGCGGCTGCTGCCCGTTTTCTGTGAGCCATTTGTGGTCGAGGGTACAGCGTTCAATAGTTCCGTCATCGAATTGAATCTCCCAAAGCGGTACTTCCCCATGATCGTGCAAAGCAATCACGTCCGTACAGACATGGCTTCCATCCACAGTCACGCTGACGACCTGATCACCCACCTTGCAATCTTTTATTTTTTTAATGCCTGTTAGTGTATGGATTTCTGTATCCTTGTCCACTGTTTTATTAAATCCATATTCTGCGAACTTTTCCATCAGATCGAAAATATAACCCGCCTGGCTCTCGTCGACATTATTGTTACGCGAGCCTTCCATGAAAATGGAACGCTGCTTGGCCATTTCCTCCGGTTTCTTTTTACCCATTGCCCGGCGCAACATGTCCGCACCGCCCAAGGTGTACTGGGCGAGGACTTGCGCAATCTGCATGACCTGTTCTTGGTAAACAATTACCCCGTAGGTCGGCTTGAGGATTTGCTCCAGACTAGGATGCGGGTATTCGACCTTGGCAATGCCTTTTTTACGGTTGATGAAATCATCCACCATCCCCGACTGCAATGGGCCTGGGCGGAACAGCGCGACCAGTGCCACCACGTCCTCGAACACGTCCGGTTGCAGGCGGCGAATCAGGTCTTTCATGCCGCGTGATTCAAGCTGGAAAACCGCCGTGGTTTTTTGCGCCTTGAGCAGGTCAAACGAAGCCTTATCATCCAACGGAATGCGGTTGATGTCGACTGGCGGCAAACCCTTGGCGGCCTGCTTGCGGTTGATGGTTTGCAATGCCCAATCAATGATGGTGAGGTTACGCAAGCCCAAAAAGTCGAATTTAACCAGCCCGATGTCTTCCACATCGTTCTTGTCAAACTGCGACACCACGCCTTCGCCGTTTTCTTCGCAGCAAATCGCGGTGAAATCGGTCAGATCGGTGGGTGAAATCAACACCCCGCCCGCGTGTTTGCCGGTATTGCGCGACAAACCTTCCAGCGAGATTGCCAAGTCCAGCAGGGATTTCACCTCTTCATCGCTGTTGTACAACTCGATCAGGTCGGGGGACACCAGTTCGGAATCCTTTTCGGACTTGGGGGTACGCCCCAGCGCGTCTGACAAGGTAATGCCAATGGTGAATGGGATCAGCTTGGCAATGCGGTCAACAAAACCATACGGATGCCCCAGCACCCGCCCCACGTCACGCACCACCGCTTTCGCCGCCATCGAACCGTAGGTGATGATCTGTGAAACCTGATTACGCCCGTAAGTTCTGGCCACGTAATCAATCACTTTGTCACGCCCATCCATGCAGAAGTCGATATCGAAGTCAGGCATGGACACCCGTTCAGGGTTGAGGAAACGTTCAAACAGTAAATCGTAAGCCAACGGGTCAAGGTCGGTGATTTTCAACGCATACGCCACCAGTGAACCCGCACCGGAACCCCGCCCTGGGCCTACCGGAATACCGTTGTCTTTCGCCCACTGGATGAAGTCGGCAACGATCAGGAAGTAACCGGGAAACCCCATTTCGTTGATAACATCGAGTTCGATTTTCAGGCGTTCATCGTAAGGCTTGCGCTTTTCTGCAAATCCCGGCGTGCCGCGCGGAAATTTTTCACCGTAGAGAAAATCGAGGCGCTCTTCCAAACCCTTTTCGCTGACTTGGCAGAAATATTCGGCTTCGGTAAGACCCGGCGGGATCGGGAATTGTGGCAGGTAGTTTTTACCCAGTGTCAGTGAAACATTGCAGCGTTTGGCGATTTCAACGGTATTGCTGATGGCGCTGGGAATGTCGGCGAACAGTTCCACCATTTCACCCGGGGTACGCAAGTATTGCTGCGGGCTGTAACGTTTGGGGCGTTTGGGGTCAGCCAGCACATAGCCGTCGCGGATACAGACGCGGGCTTCGTGGGACGGAAAGTCGGATTCGGCGGTAAAGCGCACATCGTTGGTGGCGACCACCGGAATGTCGTGAAGCAGCGCCAGATCAATCGCCGCGTGGATGTAATCTTCCTCGCCATCGCGCCCGGTACGTTGCAGCTCCAGATAATAGCGATCAGGGAACATTGCCAGCCATTCTTGCAGGCGTTTTTCAGCCAAATCCTGGTTGCCAGATAGCAGCGCTTGGCCTACGTCGCCTTCGCGCCCGCCGGAAAGCATGATCACGCCTTCACTGAATTCCTTGATCCACTCACGGGAGACGCGGGGCACACCCAGCACTTGCCCTTGCTGATAAGCACGGGAAATCAACTTGGTAATATTGCTGTAGCCAGTATTGTTCTGGCATAGCAGGATGGTATGGAACAAGGTGTCAGTGCCTTGCTCATCCGTCAGCAATACGTCAACGCCGAAGATGGGCTTGATACCCGTGCCCATCGCGGCTTTGTAAAATTTGACCAGCCCAAAGAAATTATTGAGGTCAGTGATGGCAATCGCGGGCATTCCAATCTTTTCGACCGCTTTCATCAGCGGCTTGATGCGGATGGTGCTGTCGACCAAGGAATATTCGGTATGGAGACGGAGGTGGACGAATGGGGTCATGGTGTACTCGCTTGAGGGGCAGCAAAGTAAAAACGTAGAAATGAGATAAACGGAAAAGGAGGATTACGCTTCAATAAGATGCGAACCATTTCTTGTTTACTCAATTGCCGGAACATAGGATTATTAGTTTTAAGCATCACATCAAAAACAGCTTGTACAGCGTTAATACGATCATTCTGTAAACGGATGCAATTGAGATTTAGCAAGTTTATGGTGTACTCAGCTCTCGCATCTTCATTAGCAGCAGACATCCCCCCAGTATCTTTATTGTACTTAAAGAACTCGCCAATACTTTCATCCAGAACAGGATTTAGGAACTGTTTCACATTGAAATCATTGGATTTTTTATGACCACAGGAATGTACATCTTCTGGCTTATAGACCTTTTTAGTGTCGGTGTCACATAGTTCTCCGTTACACGAAGCAACCAAGTTTTTATAAGCAAAAGTAAGATGGGCAAACTCACCGCTCACATCTTTTGGGTGAATATGCTCAACGTGAGAAATATCTTTGCATATCTTTCGCTCACAATAAATACATAACTCTGACTGCTCAGCAATCAGATGATGATGCAAGGCTTTTTTACATTCACTAAGCTCTTGGTTTTCATAAAATTCATGCCACTCCGCATTCTCTGGCAGATTGGTCTTACAGGCTTCAAAAAAATCAGGGCTGTTACCTTTTTTTACATGACGCATTAGACGGCATCCCGTAGCTCAATAAGAAAAGCCATTTCTTGCATGAAACGGGAATGATCACTCTCTTCGGATAACTGAGCTTTCACTGCTAATGCTTCTTGCGTGCTTTCCTTCCTGTCTTCAACAAACTTGCGGTATTGTGCATATAGCTTCAATAATTCTGGCGGACGTGGATCAGCTCCCATGATTTCAGAAAGAATAGAGTTTACATCTACACCAGAGGGTGGTTGATTCATATGAACAGGTTGTATTTTTCCATTTTCCTTACGTAACAAAATACGGTTTTTGTAGGGAACGGTGGCGATGATCTGCGGCGAATGTGTTGCCACAATGAACTGGTTATTTCCCCCAATCCTGCTGTAGATTTGCATGATTTTTTGTTGCCATGCAGGATGGAGAGCGATTTCAGGCTCATCAATCAATATAATTGAATTATTTGGATTCAATATCATTAATGAAATGACGCGACCATAAAGTTGCTTTTCGCCATCACTTAATAAATCAATCGTTACTTCTTGATTAGATGCATTGCTAAAAACGGGGCGATTAAATAATCTTTTGGAAAGCCCTGTAAGTTTTGTCAACAAATTTGCATCCAAGAAATTATCATTGAAGGAGTCAACTGATTCCTTCATCCGCTGTTCAGAACTTGCAACATTGCTTTCAATAATTTTATTAAGAATGTATTCTTTTATATAAAACTCAGCCTTTCCCAATATACTATTAATATCTATCTTTTGCGCATAAGAATATTTGTTTTCTAGTTGTGAAATAGCCGCATATTGAAAGCTTTGCTGCGAAGGTAAAAATATCAATCTCGGCACATCATGAAACAATATGCCATCATGATTTTCTTTGTTTAATCTTTCAACTTCCCTGTATAGCGGCAGCCAATTATCTGCTGTAACAGAGGGAAAATCAGAAATTGATACAGTGCCATGCTTACCAGTATGTATAAAAACTGAAGGGTTCGATATAGCCTGAAAAACAGCTTCGAGCAAGCTGGTTTTACCCGTGCCATTTATACCCGCGATAACATTAACCACATTCCCCGTTTCTGGATCAGCAGTTGCGCCACCCGGTGGTTGAAAGTGAATATCGATGTCTTCCAACACGCGGAATTTGTCGATTTTGATTTTTTCAATGTACATACAATTCAGCCTTCACGGTTTAGGGTGGCGGCGGCGCGGAATCATCGCAGGTCGAGCAGGCTCATAGGCTTTCAAGCCGTGATCGCCAGTCAGGATTTCCACAGTATAGCCTGCCTTATGGTAATACTCGGCAACGTCTTTGATGGTGGCATCGCCTATCGACAGCTTTTGGGCGGCTTGCGCAGGCCAATTTTCGGATAAAGTACGCAAGTTGTCAGCCTGCCACAAGTCGGCTTGTTCGGTGAATGCAGCCCACGGTGAACAGGCATCCGCAGCCAAACGCAAGTAATCTGCCAGTTTGGTAGCAAGGCTGAAACGATCACCCGCGACTTGCGCGATATGGTTGCCTGTTTCAATCAGTGTGGCAACGGGCAACACAAAAGTGCTGTGTTTCAACTGCTCTGCCTGCAACAAGGTGTCGATACGGGCATGAGTCCAACGGTCTTCGTGTGTTCCCGCCTCTTTTTTACCCGGCACTTGCAACCAGCAACACAATACGGAGGTATCCAGAATCAGTACACGCCTACCCATGTACCGACTCCAACGACTTTTCAATCAAACCTTGGGTGGAAAGTTTGCCAACAGTGCCTTGTGCCAACAGTTTCGGGAGTTGTTCGATGTCTTCCAATAACGTCAACTTGCTCTCGCCTGTGAGGCTATCGCGGTGGGCAACGGTAACGAATGGCACAAACTCCGTTCCCAATGCGTCCAATAATGCGGGATTATGCGTTGTGACTAATACATCAATATTACGTTGTTTACCGATGGTTTGCAGGGCTTCCAGTAATAAGTGTGCGCGGGAAGGGTGAAAACCATTATCCACTTCGTCGATTGCTAACAAACTGCCTTCCGGCAAAGTCAGTAAAGCGGTAAGAATGGCGAGAAAACGTAATGTGCCATCAGACATAGCGCGAGCATCGACAGTAAATACCTCCCCCGACTCTCCCCATTTCTCATCGCAATAAAGCATCGCATCTTTACCCAGTTTCCCGACTTTTTCGGCATAAACACGATGAATATCACGCTCCGGCAAACGACTAGCGTATTGAGTGAGCGTATCTTCAATTTCTTTTTGACGTTCGGCAGAAAGTGATGCTAATACTCCAGCAACATTGCCAGCATCTTCTTTTAAACGAGTATAAACCGGAGAAAACCCACGCATAAGCTGGGGCATTGGATTTAATAGACATATATTCGTCAATGTCGAATACATAAATTCTAAAGCACCAAAAAGTTCCAAATCATGATCATCATTATATGCCTCTAGTATTGCAGACTGTTGATTAAGCCTCGATTTATATTTTATATTACCATTAATTTTTATCGTTTGATCTTTTATTAAAAAATCACCACCTAACATGCCAAGAACAATGGTATATTCATAAATCATATTATAAGTCGTACCAATGGCAATACTTAACTTCGCATAGTCGCTAGATTTATTTATGAGCCAATCATTACTACCGCGTACAGCATCAAGTGAATCTTTAATATTTCCACGTACAATACCATGCAAAAACTGGAGTGCATCGAGTACGTTGGATTTGCCGCTGGCGTTCGTGCCGATCAGGATGGAGAGCGGGTCAATGTACAGCGTCGCTTCGCCGAAGCTCTTCCAGTTTTCCAAACGCAATTCGGTGATCATGCATCGCCCTCCGCTTGCAATTCAGTGTATTTCTTCACAGCCCCTTTCGCCCTCAAGGAAAGCGAAATAGCGAGATTGCGCGGGGTGTGGAACTGCGCCCAACTGCGTTCGGCACGGAAGTGCATGAGTTCGCCCACAAGGTCTTTCGGTAACATGGCGTGGCTGTCCTGTTGAAACTGACACAGGATTATAGCTCAGACACGCCATTAAGGTACTTGGATTGAACGGCAGCAACAGCCGACCATTACACTTCCATCGCCGCGCTGTATTCGCCGCGCCGCGCCGCCAGATTGCAGCGGGCACGTTGCAGCAATGCCTGTTGTGCCGCTTTCACGTTGGCATCCTGACCCGCCCATGCTTCCATAGCAGGTTGCTGAAGGGCACGGCCATACGAAAATGACAACGCCCAAGGTGCACGAGACTTGAAGCCCACATTCATGGCATTCAAACGGGACGAAGCCAGTTCAGCAGATTGGCCGCCCGACAGAAACATGATCCCCGGAACGGCAGCAGGCACGGCTCGCAGGAAACACCTTACCGTAGCGTCGGCTACCACCTTTGCGGTTTTGATGCCGGGAATAATGCCCGCATCCATGACAGCTTGTACGAAGGGAATGCCCGCACTCGTGGTCTGGCGGATGGTTTCGTCGTAAAGGATTGCGCCGCTGATGCATTCGCCCAGACCCGCTGTCGTCACGATCATTTCGCGGTAAGCGCGGTGGGCTTCCTCAGTCTGCGGAATGTCCAGCTTGGCGAAACGTTTGTTGCAGGTTGGATTGCTTTCATCCATCGCCAAGATGCCTTTGTTGTCGGCAACCAGCGCCTGCGCGGTATTGATGAGTGCTTGTGTATTCATGCGGGATTACTCCATTTCCAGTTGCGAATTTCGGGCATGTCTTGACCGTGCTTGTCGATGTACTGCTTGTGCTCGACAAGTTTGTCTTTGAGCTGTTGCTTCAGGTAATCACCCTGCTCTCCGGTCTGAGGCAAGCGGTCAATGGCGTCCATCACCAGATGAAAACGGTCCAGATCATTCATGACCCGCATGTCGAAGGGCGTGGTAATCGTGCCCTCCTCCTTGTAACCACGCACATGGAAGTTCTCGTGGTTGGTGCGGCGGTAGGTCAGGCGGTGTATCAGCCACGGGTAGCCGTGGAAGGCGAAAATCACCGGTTTATCTGTGGTGAAAATCGTGTCGAAATCCGCGTCACTCAAGCCATGCGGATGTTCGCTGGGCGTTTCCAGTTTCATCAGGTCGACCACGTTAACCACGCGGATTTTCAGGTCGGGCAGGTGCTCACGCAGGATGGAAACAGCCGCGAGGGTTTCCAACGTCGGCACATCGCCACAGCAGGCCATCACCACATCGGTTTCATCCGTTTGATCGTTACTCGCCCACTGCCAGATACCGACACCTTCGGCACAGTGCTTCACAGCAGCATCCATCGTCAGCCATTGCGGAGCCTGATATTTGCCCGCGATTACCACGTTGACGTAGTGACGACTGCGCAAACAGTGATCCCAGACCGAGAGCTGGCAGTTGGCATCGGGCGGCAGGTAGACGCGCACCACGGAGGCTTTCTTGTTCACAACCAGATCAATAAAACCGGGGTCTTGATGCGTCAAACCGTTGTGCATCTGTTGCCAGACATGGGAGGCCAGCAGGTAGTTAAGCGAGGCGATCTTGCGCCGCCACGGCAATTCCGCCGAGACCTTCAACCATTTGGCGTGCTGGTTGAACATCGAATCCACGATGTGAATAAATGCTTCGTAGCTGGTGAACAGCCCGTGCCGCCCGGTGAGCAAATAGCCTTCCAGCCAGCCTTCGCACTGGTGTTCGCTCAACATTTCCATGACACGACCGTCCTTAGCAAGGAACTCATCGTTGTCTTGGATGCGGGCATCCCATTGCCGGTTCGTGACCTCGAATACAGCACCTAAGCGGTCGGAGAGTGTGACATCGGCACCGAAAATGCGGAAATTGCGCTGCGCCTGATTGCGTTTGGCGACATCGCGTAGAAACACGCCCAGTTCATGCGCGTCTGATGCCATCACTGCACCCGGCGACGGCACATTCACCCCGTATTCGCGGAAGTCCGGCATGATCAGGTTACGCAGCAGCAAACCGCCATTGGCGTGGGGATTCGCACCCATGCGACGCTCGCCCTTGGGGGCGAGTTCCGCCAGTTCCGGTTTGAGACGACCCGATTCGTCGAACAGTTCTTCGGGACGGTAGCTTTTCAGCCAGTCTTCCAGCAACTTGAGATGCTTGGGATGCTCGGCATCAACGGCAATCGGCACCTGATGCGCACGGAAGGTGCCTTCGATTTGCAGACCATCAACCCATTCGGGACCCGTCCAGCCTTTGGGGGATTTGAGCACAATCATCGGCCAGCGCGGACGCACGGTATTGCCGTTGACGCGAGCCTCGTGCTGAATGTCCTTGATCTGCGCCATCGCCGTATCGAGGGTTGTGGCCATCGCTTCGTGCATCAGCGCGGGATCGTCACCCTCGACGTAATAAGGTGTCCAGCCACAGCCTTTGAAAAACTGATCCAGTTCCTCCGGCTCAATGCGGGCGAACACTGTCGGATTAGCAATCTTGTAACCGTTCAAATGCAGGATGGGCAATACCGCGCCATCGCTGGCGGGATTGAGAAACTTGTTGGAATGCCACGAGGTTGCCAATGACCCGGTTTCCGCCTCGCCATCACCGATAACACAGGCCACGACAAGATCGGGATTGTCGAATACCGCACCGAAGGAATGGCTCAGCGAATAGCCCAACTCACCGCCTTCGTGAATTGAACCGGGGCATTCGGGCGAGACATGGCTGGGAATGCCGCCGGGAAACGAAAACTGCTTGAAGAGTTTCTGTAGACCGGCCTCATCCTGACTGATGTTGGGGTAAATCTCACTGTAAGTGCCTTCCAGGTAGGTGTTACCAACCAGCGCTGGACCGCCGTGTCCGGGGCCGGAGACGTAGATCATGTTGAGATCGTATTGCTTGATGATCCGGTTCAGATGCACGTAAATGAAATTTTGCCCCGGCGTTGTGCCCCAATGCCCCAGCAGCATGTGTTTCACATCCGCGAGCGCCAGCGGGCGTTTCAACAGCGGGTTGTCGAACAGGTAAATTTGCGCGACTGACAGGTAGTTGGCGGCTCGCCAATAGGCATTCATTTTGTTGAGCAGTTCGGGGGTGAGGGTGTTGCTTGTCATGGTTTTGTCCTTAGTGTTCAGTCGTCATCCGGCGCTTCCGTCATCAGTTGTTGGCGGATCGACAGCAATTCCTGTTGGCGTTTGGCATCGGTTTCGGGGTAGTGCATGTCAAGCGCCTTGAAGGTCTCCAGAAGGATGCGGGACACAATCAGCCGGGCGTTTTTCTTGTCATCCGCTGGAACCACATACCACGGTGCATTTTTTGTACTGGTTGCACTCAGGCATGAAGCATAGGCTTGCTGATACTGTTTCCAGAATTTCCGCTCCACAATGTCGGCAAGGCTGAATTTCCAGTTTTTGTCGGGTTCGTCGATACGCGCAAGGAAGCGCTGGCGCTGCTCTTCCTTGGACAGATGCAGGAAAAACTTGATGATGCGAGTACCGTTGCGGTGCAGATGGTGCTCCAGATCCGTGATGGAACGGTAGCGCTCTTGCCAGATCGTTTCCTCGTTGAGCACCTCATCGGGCAGCCCTTCGCCGAGCAGAATTTCTGGATGCACCCGCACGATCAGCACTTCTTCATAGTAAGAGCGGTTAAAGATGCCGATGCGCCCGCGTTCTGGCAGTGCTTGCGTGGTACGCCACAAAAAGTCGTGATCCAGTTCTTCGGCGCTGGGGTGCTTGAAGCTAAACACCTGACAACCTTGCGGATTGATGCCAGACATCACATGCCGGATCGCGCCATCCTTACCTGCCGCGTCCATCGCCTGAAAGATCAGCAATACGGAGTAACGGTTGGAAGCGTAGAGCAGGCGTTGCAGGTCGCTGAGTTCACTCACCTGCTCGTCGAGGAGTTCGTGGTACTGCTCCTTCGACTTGTAGGCTGGCTTTACCAACGTTGGCCACTTTTTGAGGTCGACTGATTCGCCTTCCTTTACCCGAAAATCCTTTGGGTCAATTTTCATGTTTCCCTCGCTTATTTTGCCTCGTCAATCATCTGGATGGTCTTTTCCTCAACCTCTCGGGCAACTTGCACGAGCGCAGCATCCTGGGATAGCGATTCCAGCATTGGCGCGGGCTTGATCATGCCGATTTTGGTTGCGCCATGCTCCGTAAACACGGAAATACGACAAGGCAAGGCCATGTTCAGGCGCATGTCGATGGCTAATACTTTGGCGGCCTGACCGGGATTGCAGACTTCAAACACCTTGCATTCGTCTTCAAAAGCCATGCCTTTGCTGCGCAGTGTGTTTCCCAAATCGTGTACATGTAGCACCCCAAAGCCATGCCGGATGACGGCTGCTTCAAGGTCTGTCGATGCTTGACTGAAGGATTTTGGGGTTTCAACGATATAATACATAAAGCACCTGAATTATTATGAGTCGGATTAATAAAAACGTATCCACTGCCACAGTGGTTATTTAACAAGGTTACGCAGCTTCTATTATGGCGCTCTATTTACTCGTGTAGCAACACCTGGATTGACGAGAGAAACTGTGAGTTTATTCCAACACCTGTTGCAATAACGCAATACATTAAATTTAGTTAACCATGCTTAAATAGCAGTGTCACATGTGTTATATATCATGCCGTCTCCGCCTTAAGAAATGACTAGTAAAAATATTATCAAACCACTTGAGAGGAACTTAACATGGCAATCGGAAATGCAGTACAGCACGGAACGCTGGTTTATGTTTATGATGAAAATCTCAAACAAACCACGTCACTCTCATCCACAGGATGCTCCCCCAATGACGGGCTGGTGGGGCATACTTCTGCTGTCGTCCATGTACGGAGAGGAGCGATGATTTACACCTACGATGAACGGGGTCACATTCTCAGCAAGGTACCTGTCCAGAGACAGTGCTTATCAGAAAGCCGTGCCAATGCCTTTGTCGACATCCATTTGCAGTTGGGATAAACCCGCCAAAGCATGAATGGTGTGAATGACGCCCTGCCCTGTTGGAAACAGCTCTTCCAGATACTTGCTGCCACCTTTATGGGCAAACGCCTGATCAAGGAAACGCGCATCAGCGTGGACATCCTCACACTGGTCATTGTCAGTATTTGCCTGATAATGCTTGAACAGGGTCTCCACTACCTCAAGCACTTCTGCGCTGGGGATAACATTCAGGGATGCAGCATTCTGCTTCACCCGCTGGTGAATTTCTGTCAGCGATACGCCTTCAACCGAGTGGTACAACAGTCTTTCATTTTTTGGTCCAAGATTCGACATAACAACACCTTTTTGAACGGTATTTTTGAGCATAATGATGCTCTATGAGTCATGATAAAAACACATAGATTTTTACATTAAAATGCCAGAGGATTTTTTAGATAACCATAAAAACTAAATCTATTTTCATTAGGCGCTAAATTTGCTTATGTTGCAAGCTTCTGTCATTCTTATATACAGAAGTTGTCTATTTTAATAAAATTAACCTATTTCGCACTATAATAACCATTAAATGGAGAAAGTGATGGACACTGCTATTCCTGAGCCTCCTGCTAATTTGCCGGTGGTAGAACCGAGCACTACGTTTAAACAAGTTTTGAAAGTGGATACTGTGCTGTTTATCGGCATCGTTTTTCTTGCCCTGTTAGGCGTGGGCATTACCAATTACCGCGCAGACAGTGCCTACAGCTACTGGAGCTACATGCTGGTATTTCTGGCACTGATGACCACCGCGTGGGGTATGTGGCGCTCAAAAAAACTAGGATTATTGGAAACTAGCAAATTCTTGTACCAGCAAGCTGTTTTGTGGGGTGCGGCATTGGTCGCTGTGGTGGTAATTTATTGGCTGCGGGATGCAGGACGCATCAACGTTAGCACGACGGGTTTGCTGGTGTTACTCATGTTGACCTTCGCTACGTTTGTCGACGGGATGCTGGTGTCGTGGAAACTGCATGTGGTGGGTGCGCTGTTGCTGTTGACACTGCTCATGGCTGCTTATGTCTGGCAGTTTCTGTGGATCATCGTGTTAGTGGCTGTTGTATTAATCGTATTAGTGCTGGTTTTTGTAGCATGGAAAATACGTTCTTACCCGTAAATGAAAGAGTTAAGTGCGCTATTTTAGTAATATTAGGAGTTAACATCATGATTGTATGGATTATTGTTGCCAATGCAGCACGGGCGCGTTTTTTTAGCGTCGCACCCTTAAACGCCAATGCTCCGCTTATTGAGCTGGAAGACAGGGTTCACCCCAGCTCACGTTTACATGGGCGCGATCTGGAAACCGATTCACCTTCGAGTGTATTTGATTCGCAGGGGCAAGGTCGTCATGCGGTGGAACCACCCACCGATATAAAAGAGCAACAAGCCGAAGCATTTGCGCTTGAATTGAGCAACTATCTAGAAGAAATGCGCAATGCCAACCGTTATGGCAAGTTGTATATCATCGCTTCGCCGCATTTCCTTGGCTTGTTGCGCGGGCATTTCAGCAACGGTGTGACGCAGTTGATTGCGGATACGCTGGATAAAGACCTTACCCAACATGCGGTGGAAGACATCCGCACCCATCTGCCTGATTTTATGTAATGAAATGCCAGGGGGAGCATGATGGAATACAAGGATTACTACAAAGTTCTCGGGCTGACCAAAGAAGCCACGCAGGATGACATCAAGCGTGTTTACCGCAAGCTGGCGCGCAAATACCACCCTGACATCAGCAAGGAAAGCAACGCCGAGGAACAGTTCAAGGAAGTGGGCGAAGCCTACGAAGTGCTGAAAGACCCGGAAAAACGTGCTGCCTATGACCAATTGGGCGAAGACCTGAAAGCCCAGCGCCATTCCCGCCCGCCGCCGGGTGGCAATGCGGGTGCGGGGCGCTCCGCCGACTTTGATGATTTCCTTGCCGACCTGTTTGCGCAAAGAGCGCGTGCAGGTAGTCGGGCGTATCAAGCCAACGGTGAAGACAGTTACGCCAAGGTGTCGATTGATCTGGAAGATGCTTATCACGGCGCTACCCGCAGCTTGACTATGCGAACCACCGAACGCGGTGCGGATGGTCGCCCCTTCTTGCAAGAGCGTACCCTGAATATCAAAATTCCCAAAGGGGTTAAGCAAGGCCAGCATATCCGTCTGCAAGGGCAAGGCAATCCCGGCGTCGGGGGTGGCAGCGCGGGTGATTTGTATCTGGAAATTGCCTTTAACCCGCATTCACTGTACCGCGTTGAGGAACTCGATGTGTATCTGGAATTGCCCATTACCCCGTGGGAAGCCGCGCTGGGCGGCAGTGTCAAAATCCCCACCCCGGATGGGTCGGTAGACATGAAGATTCCGGCGAGTTCATCCAGCGGGCGCAAGTTACGCCTGAAAGGGCGCGGTATTCCAGCGCAGTCACCGGGCAATTTTTACGTCACGCTGAAAGTCGTGCTACCGGATACCCTCAGCGACAAGGCCAAGGCTTTGTACAGTGAATTGGCACAGGAACGAACCTTCAATCCACGCGCCGGAATGGGAGTGTAAGTGATGAAAACAAGCAAACTGGAAGCACTGGCAGGCATTATTCTCGAAGAAGACGCGCTGTTTTCGCTGGAAGATCTGTGCCGTACCTGCGCATTGCCTGCGGAAGAACTGCTGCAAATGGTGGACGAGGGCATTATTGAACCCCTCGACTACCAGCAAACCACCACCCAATGGCAATTTGCCGGGGAAAGTGTGGTACGGGTGCGTACCGTGATCCACCTTCAGCAAGATTTGGGCGTGAATCTGGCGGGCGCAGCATTAGCGGTGGAATTACTGGATGAAATCAAGGTATTGCGTCACAATCTCAAGCCTATTCAGCAAATTTTAATGGATGTTAAGGAGTAGAAAATGTCGAGTGTCGGTTATCACGAACCCATCGAAGAACTGTCGGATGCAACCCGCGATATGCACCGCGCCATTGTTTCGCTAATGGAAGAGCTGGAAGCGGTCGACTGGTATAACCAGCGGGCGGATGCCTGCAAAGATCCAGAACTCAAAGCCATTCTGGAACACAATCGTGACGAGGAAAAGGAACACGCCTCGATGGTGCTGGAATGGATTCGGCGCAAAGACCCGAGGTTTTCCAAGGAACTCAAGGATTACCTGTTCACCGACAAACCCATCGCGCACCCGTAAACGCCTGAATGTCAGGGGTTGTAGCCCCTGACATGGCCACTGACCCAGCGCAAGATTTCCAGCCATACGCCAATCCCCAACAGCAAGGCAAAACCAGCCAGCAACTGGGGTGCACCCATCGCGGTAAACCCCATAATGTCGCGCAGGAAAGGCACGGTAAATACCACGCTTAGCAACACCACGACTGCCCCAAATATCCCCGCAATCCACGGATTCCCACCCGTGATGCCATGCAGTACCGATTTCGATACATTGCGGTTGGCAAGGATGAGCAAGCATAAACCCAGCACCAGACCGATGAAGATAACACCGCGCATTTCCGCCGCATTGAAACCTTGACCATCCAGCAGCCAATGCCCAAACAGCAACACTTCCGCCACACCGATGCCTTGCAGCAGCGGATAAAGCAGCGTGCTAAAAGCAAACGGCGAATCCGTTAGTTGGCGCGGTGGGCGGGTCATGATGCCGCTGGCTTCCGGTTCGGCCTCAAATACAATCGAACAGGCAGGGTCAATCAGCAATTCCAGCAACACAATGTGCATGGGCAACAACAACAACGGCCAATGCAACAAGGCCGGAATCAGTGCCAGCACAATAATCGGCATGTGTACCGCAAAGGTGAACGCGGTTGCCTTGGTGATATTGTCGTAAATGCGCCGCCCTTGGCGGATTGCCGCGACAATGCTCGCAAAACTGTCATCCAGCAACACCAGCGCGGCGGCTTCGCGAGCAACATCCGTACCGCGTTCGCCCATTGCAATACCGATATTGGCGGCCTTGAGCGCAGGCGCATCGTTGACGCCATCGCCGGTCATGGCGACCACTTCGCCACCTTGTTGCAGTACCTGCACCAGCCGCAGTTTTTGTTCTGGCTGCAAGCGGGTGAATATATCCACCTGCTGCAACTGCTCATGCAATTCCGCATCGCTAAGTGCGGCGACTTCCGCGCCTGTCATGACTGCCGAACGCGTGCTCAGGCTGACCTGTTGTGCAATCGCCCGAGCTGTTGCGGGGTGGTCGCCGGTCATCATGATAATGCGCACCCCAGCGGCGCGGCATTCGGCAATCGCGGCAGGCACTTCCGGGCGCGGCGGATCAACAAAGCCCACCAGCCCCAGAAACGTAAAGGTGAAATCATGCTGGCTTTGCGGCAACTCAGTGCCTTGCCATTGGCCTTTGGCGACGCCCAAGACACGCAAGCCACGCTCTGCCATTTGGGTTACTTGCTGCTGGATCGTGTCGCGCTCAGCGGCAGGCAGATGGCACAAATCCGCCACCGCTTCAGGCGCACCTTTGCACGCCAGTAAGTGTTTGCTGGGTTCAGTGCTGGAGAACACCTGCGTCATCGCCAGTATTTCCGCCGACAAATCGTACTGAAATTCCGGCGCTTGCGAATGCCAATGTTCCGTGTCCCTCAACCATTGCTGCGCGAACACTTGAATGGCTTTTTCCATCGGGTCGAAAGGGTCAAGCGGCGTGGCTAACAGGGTGAATTCGGCGAGTTCGTGGAAGGCTTCGGGCAAAGCGTTTGCGCCGTCGTCGCGGAAGGTTTCACCAGCTACCAGCAATTCCGCCATCTTCATGCGGTTTTGGGTGAGCGTGCCGGTTTTATCCACCGCCAATACGGTGATTGCGCCCAAAGCTTCAACGGCTGTCACCCGTCGCGTTAATACTTTTTGCCGAGAAATACGCCATGCACCCAAAGCCAGAAACACGGTGAGGATTACTGGAATTTCTTCCGGCAAAATCGCCATGGCCAGCGCAATGCCGGACAACAAACTATCCAGAAACGCCCGCCCATCCCACAACCAGCCGAGCAACACCAGCAATGTGGCAAGCGCCAAACCCACGATGGTCAGGGTGAGAATCAGTTTACGTGAAGCTTGTTGCAAGCCGGACGGCGCTTCCTGTGTGGAGGACAACGCTTGCCCGATACGCCCGACGGCGGTATTGATGCCGGTCATGTATACTTCCGCCATCCCCACGCCTTTGGTCACGACGGTGCTGGCATACAGGGAGGCGGTGCTTTCGCCATCGGGTTGGGCAAAGCGGGTTCCTGCCGCTGCGGACGACTTGTTGACGGGCACGGCTTCGCCCGTGAGCAGGGATTCGTCCACGCTCAACTGCCCGTCCAGCAGCAAGGCATCGGCGGGAATGCGGTCGCCTTCGTGCAGCACCAGCACATCGCCGCGCACCACTTCGCGCCCCGGAATGCGAATTTCCTGCCCATCACGTATCACCAAGGCACGCGGCGCGGACAGGTCACGCAAGGATTCCAGCGCCCGTTGCGTCTTGCGCTCTTGTGCCAAGGTAATGCCGATGATGATGAACACGAAACCGAGCAGGAACAAAGCTTCGGCACGACTCCCCAGCGCGAGGTAAATACCGCCCGCCACCAAGAGCATCAGGAACATAGGTTCGGTGAATACGTTCAAGGCGATGCTGAACAAGGATTTGGGGGTACTGCCGGGAAGCAGGTTGCCGCCTTCAGATGCCAAACGGCGGGCGGCTTCAGCTTGGCTAAGCCCCGTTATATTTTTTTTCATACCTCATCCCGAATTTCCGGCATATTCTGCCCGTTAACATCTCTTATCCTCTGTTAGCGGCAAGCGGTCAAGGTCATGCTAAACTATCTGCATACTTCAACCAAAATGTTGCCACGCTATGATCCAATTTCCTTACGGTATCAGTGATTTCCAGCGAATTCGCTCCCAAGGTATGTTGTACCTTGACCGCACTGCCCACATCCCGGCGATAGAAGCCGCTGGGGATCAGTTGGTCTTTCTGCGCCCCCGCCGTTTCGGGAAATCTTTGCTGCTGTCAACGCTGGCGAATTACTACGACTGCCACACCGCAGATGAATTTCCTGCGCTGTTTGGCGGTCTTGCCATTGGCAAAAATCCTACTGCCGAACGTAACCAATACCTGATCCTGCGTTGGGATTTTTCCAAAGTGTCGGGGCAAGGTGATGTTGAACAAATTAAGCGCAATCTGTTTGAGCATATTAACGCTGCGGTAGAGGAGTTTGTGGAAAAGTACCGCAACACCCTGACCTCTGCCGTCACGATCTTGCCACATAATGCGATTGCTTCCTTTGAATCCTTGGCAGGCGCAGTCAAAAACAGCGGGCATACTCTCTACCTGTTGATCGACGAATACGACAATTTCGCCAATGAAATCCTCACCAGCGACCCGCGTGATCGAGTGCGCTACCACGACCTGCTGGAAGGCGAAGGCGTGTTGAAAACCTTGTTCAAAGTGATCAAGGCCAGTGCTTCCGAGAGCAAAATTTCACGCGTATTCATCACGGGCGTTTCCCCCGTGGTCTTGAGCGACATGACCAGCGGTTACAATGTCGCCACCAGTATTTATCTGGATGAAGACTTCAACGCACTTTGTGGCATCCCCGAAGTGGAATTACAGGGGCTTGTGCAACAGATTATACACGGGCATGGTTTAGCCGAGACGCACGTCGCCGAGGTGATGGAAACCTTGCGCCGCTTTTACAATGGCTACCGCTTCTGTAAAGATTTGACGCAAGCCACGGTGTATAACCCGACCTTGTGTTTTTACGCTTTACGCCATTACCAGAAAAAAGCCCAACTGCCCGACCAAATGCTCGACGGTAATTTGGCCATGGATGCGGGGCGTATCCGTTACATTGCCAACCTGCCTGTGGGTGCAGCCGTGATTGACCAGATTCTGGATGAAACCCGCACCACGCCCCTGCGACAACTGGAAACCCGGTTCGGGGTAGAGCAATTGCAGCGGGTGCAACACGATCCGAGCTATATGCTTTCGCTGCTGTACTTTTTCGGGGTGCTCACGATAACGGATGTAGATGGCATGGGGCGGCTGGTGCTAGCCATTCCCAATCTGGTGATCCGTGGCTTGTACGTGGAGCAACTCAAAGAACAAACCCTGCCGCGCTTTGAAGATCAGCAAACCGCGCAACATTTGGCGGAAGACTTCTACCAAACGGCTGACTTACAACCCGTGGTCGAATTCGTCGAGAACAAATATTTCGCCGTGTTCAGCAACCGTGATTACCGCTGGAGTAACGAACTCACGGTAAAAACGGCTTTCATGACACTGCTGTTCAACGATCTGTATTACATCATGGATTCGGAAGCGGTGGTGCAGCGACGTTATTCCGACTTGCTGATGATTATCCGCCCCAATATGCGGCGTTTCCCGTTGCTAAAAGACATTGTGCTGGAATTCAAATACGTGTCGCTGGCAGATGCCAAACTCACCGCAGAACAAGTGCGCAATCAATCCCGTGAAACCTTGGCAGCCTTGCCCGTGGTGCAAACCGCGATGCAGGCAGCGTTGACCCAGTTGCGGGATTACCGGCAGGCATTGGAAACCAAATACCAGCAGCCAGAACGTCTGCATTGTCTGGCAGTGGTGGCACTGGGGTTTGAGCGCGTGCTGTGGGAAGCGTCATGATGTGAAAGGGTTACCAGCATCCCGATAACTAATTCTAATGATTGAGCGTACTCACTAATTGATGATAAAGTGTTCAGGCTAAATTCATTTTGACGGGAAATAGGGCTATGTCTGAACAAATTGAAAACAATAAACTTGTACCAGTTAAAGATTTATTGAATAAAAAATTCTTAATTCCATCCTACCAACGTGGCTACCGCTGGACGTGTCGTCAGGTCAACGATTTACTCGATGATATTTTAGAATTCTCCCAAAATAATGTAGACAGTTACTATTGTCTACAACCTTTAATTGTTAAAGAAACAGAAAATGGTGACTATCAAGGCTTTTGGGAGGTTATAGATGGTCAACAACGTCTGACAACTATATACATTATTTTTAGTTATTTATTATCCAAAGAAAGACTCCCCATTTGCATTGACCTTGAAGAGTTTGAAATTCGTTATGAAACTAGAGAGCAACAAGGGTGCAATAGTGCTGATTTTCTAAAAAATATCAATAGAAAGTCAGATTTTGAAGCGAAAAATAACGTTGATTTTCTACATATGTCTAACGCTTACAAAACCATAGAAAAATGGTGTGGAAAATATGAGTTTAATGTCGATGTTTTATTGAGTAATGTTAGATTTATTTGGTACGATGTCAACAGAAAAGATCATAAAGAAGAAGATTCTCATTATGTCTTTGCCCGCTTAAATATGGGAAAAATCCAACTGACTAATGCAGAACTTATTAAAGCATTGTTCTTGCAACGAAAGAACTTTGGTGATCATGCGGAAACGATTAGACGTAAGCAACTTGAAATAGCTATGGAGTGGGATACGATTGAACTTGCTCTACAAGATGATGATTTTTGGTATTTCTTGAATACAGAAAAGTGCGAAACACCAACTAGAATCGAATTCATCTTTGATTTGATTAGAGATTCTGATGAAGATGAAGCAAAAAATCAAAAGAAAAATAAGTATATTAATTCCGATAAGTTTTACACGTTTTTCTATTTTCAGGAGAGATTTAAAAAAGATCCAATTGAGGTTATGTGGAGTTGTATTAAAAATAAATATATGATATTTAAAGAATGGTTTGAAGATGATAAACTTTATCAATTGATTGGTTTTATGATTGCTGCAAAAACACATAAAACTCATGATTTGATTAAATTGAACAGTAATAACAAGTCAAAAGTTCTCTTTGAAGAAAATCTAAAAGAAGAGATAAAAAAGACTTTGTGGAATAGTCATTCGGATTTGAGCTTTATTGATAAGTTAAAATATTATGATAAGGATAATAAAAAATTAATTGGAAATATTCTGCTATGGTTTAATGTGACATATACATCTCTTCAATATAAAGACAATAAAATATACCGCTTCCCCTTCGGATATTACAATCGTGTTTGTGAAAGCACGCCTTGGAGTTTAGAGCATATACATGCACAGAAGTCCGAACATCTCAAAAAATTAGAGCAGTGGCGAATTTGGTTTTCAGATCATTTACTCTTTTTGGAAAAAGATACCACAAACTCTAACGAAGTAATTATTGCCGAAATTAAAAATGAAATTAAAAATATTGATGATGCACGTAAAGATAAAAATATTCAAGAGGAAATAGATTATCAAAGTGAAACCATGAAAAGGTTTTTAGGCATTTATGCTCAAGTTTTCTCATTGTTTGGTATTGAATCAGATGGCATCGAAAATCTTGCATTGTTAGATGGTCGTTCAAATACAGCACTGAGTAATTCGATTTTTGCAGTAAAACGTCAAAAAATTATTGAAATGGATTTGAATAAGAATAATGTTTTTATTCCTCCCTGTACTCGTCATGTGTTTCTTAAGTACTTTACTAACTATCCTTCTCAATTTTATTTTTGGAGTAAATCTGATGCAGATTCTTATTTAAAAGCTATTAAGAAAAATTTAGAAGAGTCTTTGCTGATTGAAGAAGGTGAAAATAAATGAATTTTTGTGAGCTTATTGAAAAATATACCATTACGATTCCTATGATTCAGCGTGATTATGCTCAAGGGAGGAAATCAGCAGCAGAAGGAAACATCAGGAGGGAACTATTGTCTGATGTAGATAAAAATATTAACACTGGTCTACATCTTGATTTTATATACGGTTCTGTTGACGAGAAACTGCTCATATTTACTCCCTTAGATGGCCAACAACGTTTAACAACGTTATTCTTGTTACATTGGTATGTGGCAGCGAGAAATAACTATTTGAATGATAATGAAAAGAATAGGCTAACAAAATTTCGATACGAAACAAGAATAAGTTCCACAGATTTCATAGCAGCACTGGTTGATAGTATTGGAAGTATAACAGTAGAAAATACATCTAAGAAAAACCTTAGTGAAAAAATCAAAGATTGCACATGGTTTTTTTCATCTTGGGAACATGACCCAACAGTATCGGCGATGTTAGTAATACTGGATGCAATCCATGAGAAATTCTGTGGAAAAATTGATTCTTTAGTAAATATTAACAAGCTAACATTCGATTTTATAAATCTTGATGATTTCAAGTTAACCGATGATTTATATATAAAAATGAATGCGAGAGGTGTTCCATTAACACCGTTTGAAAATTTTAAGTCAAAATTTGAAAAGCTACTTTTATCTGATAAATTAAAAAAAGAAACATTTGAAGAAAATCCAAAGAAGTATTTTCTAAAAGACTATTTTTCAAATAAGATTGAAACTGATTGGGTTGAAAATCTTTGGGAATATGTTGAAGAAAAAGAAATTTGTGATCTTAAATACTTGACGATTGATAAGTCATTCATGCGTTTCTTTTGGTATATCACTGAAATGCTTTATTTTAAAAGTGGCAATTTTTTAAAAAGCAATAGTGGGAAATTAAAGATACATAATTTCAAATATGATCATGATGGTGATCCAGATATTGATTATGCTGTTGTTGACGAAGTGTATGATGGTAATCTAGGAAATATTCACTATCTTTTCAAGATTTTAAATAAAATAAAAATAATAAAGTCTTTAATTGATGGTGTTTTATCCTATGAACATCAAGAAGGAAAAGTTTCTTTATTTACAAAGAACTTTGATCTTCTTGCTAAAGTCATGAAAACAGAAAAGGGGACAGAAAGAATTGATCATCAAAGCAAGTTAATTTTGTTTGCAATAATAAATTATGTATATCATGACTTTGATGAAAAAAAGCTAGGTGATGATCACTTACATGATTTAGTTCGTGTTGTCAGGAATTTACTAGTTAGAGTAAGAAAACAATCTGGCATTTCGTTTTTCTCAGATTTAAATGATGAAAAAATGTATAATTGCATTAATGTCATGCGTAGCCTAACTTGTGATGGAAATGTTTACAGAATACTAGAAAATGAACCTCATGAAAATTTCTTGATTAATAATGAGCAGTTGTATTCTATTCATTCTGAAATTAAGAAAGCTAAATTGATAACACAATATCCAGAATTGAGGGAGGCTATCTTTAAGCTTGAAGATCATCTTGAAGTTAAGGGAGCTATTCATAACTTCATGCCAGAAATAGAAGAAAGCTTCAGTAGTGAATTCATTGTAACTTTTCAAAAACGTGTAAAAGCATTTAATGAGATATGGAGTCAAAACTGTTCGCGAATTGTAAGAGGATTTTTGGTAGTTAGCAATTATAGCACCTGGGCAGGTGGATCTTCTAATTTAGGCGGTTTGTGGTTTTTTGGGATTAAAAATAATTGGAATGTTATTCTTGCAAAGAACACCAATAACGAAAATAAAGATTTCTTGGTAAAGTATTTGAGTGAATGCTGCAAAAATAATTTATCGCTTGATGATTTAATAAATAATTATATTAATTCATGTGATCGTGAAGGAGAGCTAGAGTGGAAATATTACTTTATAAAATATAGTTGGATGACTTGTGCGGGAGGGCGTTATAAAAATATATTTGCTTGGAAAAATAAATATGGATTTAGAGTGCAAGATTTCTCAGGAATTAGATCAAGTGCAGAACATGTGAATCCGTATGCTAGAACGGTTAAATCTATAGTTAATAAGCATATTGATGAGAGCAAAACATTTTCTTCAGGCAATGAAGAGAATCCATTATGCTTGAAAGAAGATGATATAAAATTATTCTGTGAAGAAAATGGCTGGAGGGTAGAGATTACTGACATTCCTACTCATAACAATACATGTTTCATCGACTGTTGGTTGATTACCAATCTTCCTAATATTCAAATAGAAGCTGGAAAGGCATGGCTCAAACCAACAGAAAAAATGGACATGATCGAAGTTGCCGTTGCTTTTATTTGCGAATTATATCAGCTAGACAATCCATTGGATAAAAATAAAGTGGTTGATGGTTGTGCGGAGGGTGTTGCATGAATGACCTAAGCCTTGTGGCAGCCCGTGCTAAACTCTCTGCATACCCCAACCAAAATGTTGCCACGCTATGATCCAATTTCCTTACGGTATCAGTGATTTCCAGCGAATTCGCTCCCAAGGTATGTTGTACCTTGACCGCACTGCCCACATCCCGGCGATAGAAGCCGCTGGGGATCAGTTGGTATTCCTACGCCCGCGTCGTTTCGGGAAATCCCTGCTGTTGTCAACGCTGGCGAATTACTACGACCGCCACACCGCCGATGAATTTCCAGCACTGTTTGGCGACCTTGCCATTGGCAAAAATCCTACCGCCGAACATAACCAGTACCTGATCCTGCGTTGGGATTTTTCCAAAGTGTCGGCTCAGGGTGATCTTGCCGCCATTACTGGCAACCTATTCCGCCATCTGAACGAGTGCATCAAGGGTTTTGCGCAAAAGTATCAGGCAATCCTCCAGTTTCCGATCACGGTTTATCCAGAAGATGCGTTGGCGAGTTTTGATTCTTTAACCAACAGTGTGAAAAACAGCGGGCATACTCTCTACCTGTTGATCGACGAATACGACAATTTCGCCAATGAAATCCTCACCAGTGACCCGCATGATCGGGTACGTTATCACGACCTGCTGGAAGGCGAAGGCGTGTTGAAAACCTTGTTCAAAGTGATCAAGGCCAGTGCTTCCGAGAGCAAAATTTCACGGGTATTCATCACCGGCGTTTCCCCCGTGGTCTTGAGCGACATGACCAGCGGTTATAACGTCGCCACCAGTATTTATCTGGATGAAGACTTCAACGCACTTTGTGGCATCCCCGAAGTGGAATTACAGGGGCTTGTGCAACAGATTATGCACGGGCATGGTTTAGCCGAAACACACGTCACCGAGGTGATGGAAACCTTGCGCCGCTTTTACAATGGCTACCGCTTCTGTAAAGATTTGACGCAAGCCACGGTGTATAACCCGACCTTGTGTTTTTACGCTTTACGCCATTACCAGAAAAAAGCCCAACTGCCCGACCAAATGCTCGACGGTAATTTGGCCATGGATGCGGGGCGTATCCGTTACATTGCTAACCTGCCGGTGGGTGCAGCCGTGATTGACCAAATTCTGGATGAAACCCGCACCACGCCCCTGCGACAACTGGAAACCCGTTTCGGAGTTGAGCAATTGCAGCGGGTGCAACACGATCCGAGCTACATGCTTTCGCTATTGTACTTTTTCGGGGTGTTGACGATAGCGGATGTGGATGGCATGGGGCGGCTGGTACTGGCCATTCCCAATCTGGTGATCCGTGGTTTATACGTGGAGCAACTCAAAGAGCAAACCCTACCACGCTTTGAAGACCAGCAAACCGCGCAACATCTGGCAGAAGACTTCTACCAAACGGCTGACTTACAACCCGTCGTCGAATTCGTCGAGAACAAATATTTCGCCGTGTTCAGCAACCGTGATTACCGCTGGAGTAACGAACTCACGGTGAAAACCGCCTTCATGACACTGTTGTTCAACGATCTGTATTACATCATGGATTCGGAAGCGGTGATCCAGCGGCGTTATTCCGATCTGCTGATGATTATTCGCCCCAATATGCGGCGTTTTCCGCTGCTGAAAGACATTGTGCTGGAATTCAAATACGTGTCGCTGGCAGATGCCAAACTCACCGCAGAACAAGTGCGCAATCAATCCCGTGAAACCTTGGCAGCATTGCCCGTGGTACAGGCAGCGATGCAGGCAGCGTTGACCCAGTTGCGGGATTACCGGCAGGCATTGGAAACCAAATACCAGCAGCCAGAACGTCTGCATTGTCTGGCAGTAGTCGCACTGGGTTTTGAGCGGGTGCTATGGGAAGCGTGCTAACGTTCGACGCTATTGGCTTTATCCGAATCAATGCGCCCGTCCACCAACTCAATAATGCGGTCGCAACGCTGCGCCAAACGCGGGTCGTGGGTGACGATTAAAAAGCTGGTATCGCTGGCTGCATTCACGCGGCGCAGCAAATCAAACACGTTATCGGCAGATTGGGTGTCGAGGTTGCCAGTGGGTTCGTCGGCGAGCACCAGCGCAGGTTGCATCACCAACGCACGGGCAATGGCAACGCGCTGTTGTTGCCCACCCGACAAATCATTGCTCATGTGCCTGCCCACTTTACTCAGCCCTACTTGCTCAATCAGCTCCGCAGCGCGTAAGCGCATCGCCTCATCGGGACGACCACGAGCGGCGAGCATGGGCAACATCACGTTTTCCAGCGCGGTGAATTCAGACAGTAAATTGTGGAACTGGAACACAAAGCCGATGGCTTTGGCACGCAGCAACGTGAGTTCACGATCCTGCAAGTGGCTAGTCGCCTGCCCGGTGATGAACAGCTCCCCCGCAGTGGGTTTGTCGAGCAAACCAATCAAGTTTAGCAGCGTGCTTTTGCCCGACCCCGAAGGGCCAATCAGCGCAACAAATTCGCCACGTTCAATGGTCAAATCCAGCCCGTGCAGCACTTCGGTTTCAGCAGGCAAACCGATATTGTAGGCTTTACGGATACCCTTAAGTTGCAGGGTAATGGCGTTAAGGTCAGCCACGAATCGCCACCGCCGGGTCAAGCCGCGCCGCCTGCAATGCCGGGAACAGCGCGGCCAGTGTTCCCACCAATGTTGCGCCCACGGCTGCGTACACAAACAGCATCGGGTCAAACGTAATCGGGAACAATTGGGTACCATCGGCGTTAACCGCAATCTTGCGCCACGCATTTAAAAACAGCCAACCGACCCCCGCACCTAACAGCGAACCCATCAAGCCCGTCAACGCGCCTTGCAGTAAAAACAGCCGCAAAATTTGCTGCCGCGACGTGCCCGTTGCCCGCAAGATGCCAATCGCTTTAGATTTCTGCACCACTGACACCACCAGTACACTAGCGATACCCAAGGCGGCAGTCAGCCCCACGAAAAAGCGAATCACGGTGTTAGACATGGACTGTGCCTCCAATGCGCTAAAGAATTGCGCGTTGGTGGCAATCCAACTGTCGACCTTCAAGCCGGTTTGCGCCTGAATGGTTTGCGCCACGGTTTCCGCTGTAAACGGCGCTTCCAGATTAACTTCGACACTGGTGACACCGCCCGCCAAATCGAGCAGGCTTTGCGCAGTACGCAACGCGATGTACACCGAACGTGAATTCATCCCGCTATTGCCGAAATCGAAAATGCCGCGAATGCTCAAGGTTGCCGTGCCGCCGGAAGCGGTTTGCAAATTGAGTTTATCGCCTGTCCACACGCCCAAGTCTTTCGCCAAATCCATACCGACCAAGATGTCCGTGCCAGTGATATTGGCTGTGCCTGCGATGATTTTGCTATTGAGGGCAATAAGTTGCAGGTAGGTTTCGGGTTCAATACCGGTCAAGCCGACGGCTTTGTTAGCTTCGCCGCGCACGATAAAACCCGCCCCCGCTACCACCGGAGCGACCACGCTAACCCCGTCCATTTTAGCTACTTGGGCGAGTACGGTTTGCCATTGGTCGACCGACTGCAAGCGTTGCGCCCGTGGTTGTACCAGCGTGGCGAGCATCCCTTCCCCCGCTTTGTGCAAGGGGCGGGACACTTCTTTGGGGGGCAGAATCACGATTTGCGCCTGAAAATCCAGCGTGCGGCGAAACAGATTGGTTTGCAGGCCGCTAATCAGGGCAGAGATAAACACAATCACCGATACACCGAGCGCCACACCGGACATGATCAGCAAGGTTTGCATCCGGGCTTCACGCATGAAGCGAATCGCCAGAATCCATTCAAACGGGAAGACAGTATTCATGGCGGCAATGTCACCCGCACGTGCTGGTCAGCTTTGATCAGAGGGGTGCTTGCCAGAATCACGGGTTCGCCTGCGGCTAGACCGCTTAACACTTCCACGTTTTCGTCGCCGCGCAAGCCCAGTGTGACGGTTTGGTGGACAGTGCGGTTATTGCGCACCACCAGCACCCACGGCGCATCACTGCTGGCCTCCCGTAATGCCCCGGTGGGAATCACCAGTGCGTCAGGCTTTTGGGCAGTTTCTATGTCGACTGAAACGGTCATGTCTTGGCGCAAATAATCCGGCGGGTCTTTGACGCGCAGCTTTACTTCTACTGCGCCGCGTGTGGCATCTACGCCGGGGTTGATGTAGGCGACTTCGGCATTAAAACGTTGTTGGGGGAAGGCATCGGCGGAGCTCAACGCGGCTTGCCCGAGGGCGAGTTTGGCGAGGTTCTTTTCGTCGATTTGCACTTCGATCTGGGTTTCGCCTTGCGCCGCCAACACCATCAAGGCTTTGCCTGCGCTGGCAATATCGCCCGGTTCGATGCTGCGGCTGATCAGCGTGCCGTCAGCGGGCGCGAGGATAGTATCTTGCGCCAACTTGACCTGTGCGAGTTGCAAGGAAGCGCGGGCTTGTGCCAAGGCGGTTGTGGCAAGCAGAGCATCACTGCCGGTGGGTTGGTTGCTTTGTACTTGTAATTGGGCTGCCGCCAGTTTGCTGTTGGCGACATCGAGGTTGCGCTGGGCGGTATCCAGTTCGGTTTTGCTGATGTATTTTTGGTTGTTGAGCGTGCGGATGCGGGTGAGTTGCAAGCGGGTTTGGTCGACATCGGCTTGTGCTTGGCGCAGTGTTTCTTGCGCGGTGGGCAGACTGACTTCACGTTGCTGGCGCAGCTTGGCTTCGGCCAATGCCACAGCGGTGGTTGCTTGCGCGAGGCTGGCGCGGTCGGTGCTGTCTTCGAGCTGGATGAGTAATTGCCCGCGTTTGACTTGCTGGCCTTCTTGCACCGGAATGTGACTAACACGCCCGGTGACTTCCGCCGCCACGGAGACGCGCTGCGGCCAAGTGACGCGCCCGCTGGCAACGACGGTTTGGCGCAATTCGCCCTTCATGACGGCATGGGCTTCAACGGGTGTGCCGAAGATCAGATTGCGGGCGACATAGCCGCTGAGGAGTAGCACAATCAAAACGGCAATGGCGATTTTCAGCCAATAAAGTGGAACTCTGGTGACGGCGGGAATCGGAGCAATGGTGGGAACGGCGATTTTTGCCGAAACGTTACTTAGCGCTTTTGTCACTTTTATCGTCATCATCTGCAAACGGGATTTTGGCGTCTTTTTGATAGCCTTTTTTTGCCCCTGGGCGATACACGTAAACCACAACGGCGATGAAAGCTAGTGGTATCAGGTAATATATCCAGTTGTCCATTGTTGTTGCTCCTTGATTAAACATTCGCTATCTGGTTGATTCCACAGAAAACCAGAGTTGAGCGGACACGCTGAAGCAGGCTTCCAACGCTGGTCTGCTGCTTCGCGGACAGGCGTCTCGGAACACGCTGTTATACCGACTACTATAGCCATAATAATGACTGCCCGCACAGCAGATGCATATGACGTTTTCATGTGAAAAACCTACTTTTCTTTGAGGCGCTGCACGCAAACTTTCTGAGAGGTGGCGTGTACCGCAGGACCAAACTGATTATAGACTGCCACATCCGCCGCATCCCGACCGTAGCCAAGCACCACATAGCCGCCTTTTAGCTCAGCTTGCGTCGCATCAAATGTATACCAGCGCCCGCCCACATAGGCTTCAAACCAAGCGTGTAAATCCATTGGCTCCAGCTCGTAGAGATACCCCACTACCATGCGTGCGGGGATGCTCAAGCTGCGGCACAGCGCAATACCAAGGTGCGCAAAGTCGCGGCAAACACCCGATTGCTTAATGTTAACTTCCACCGCCGACACTGGAACATTGCTGCTGCCCGGTGCAAAGAGGATATTGGCACGCAACCACGCCACAATCGCGGCGACCTGATCGTAACCCACCAATTGGTCTGCGGTAATTTCGGTTGCCATTTCCCCAAAGCGGTCTGATTCACAGTAACGGCTGGGCAACAAGTAACTGAGTTCCGCATCGGGCAAATCTTGAACGGCAACAAACGGCGCTCCCGGTGCTTGATCCACCTCATCAGCGGTCACTACTTCGGCCGAGGTGTACACCGTGAAAATGCCCGGCGGTGCAACCAACCGCTGGCAAAGGTTGCCGTAGTTATCAGTAAATTCAAACACCGGTACACTGGGCACGAGGCGATATTCTTCACGGGTAATCCATTGCTGCATACCACTGCGGGGTCGCAACATCAGCACAAACGGCGTCGGTGTAGGAATCTCGAACGCCAAATCACAACTTGTATATAAGCGCATAGTGTTACTCAGGTGCATCCACGTAGGAAATACAGCGCTAGCAAGATCGGAACCGGAATTCCTACGAGCCAAAGCAATATCCAGCCTATTTTGCCTTTTTCTTTGCTACGCATAGCGCATGTCTCCTTGCTTAAATCGTAGCGACCTTAGCGGACGCTATTGCCGATGACCCCACCGACGGCTGCACCGCCGACAGTACCGACGGTTGATCCACCTGTCACCGCACTACCGGCAACCGCGCCGACACCCGCACCAATCGCGGTATTTTTCTCGCGAGTTGTCATATCGGCGCAAGCCGCGATACTCAGTAAGACTGTAAGAGTCACTGCACTAGCAGTTAATTTACGTAACGTTTTCATTTCAAATACCTCATACCCATTAATAGGGAAAACGATAAAACAAATTATTCAGGCAGCATCACTATCACTTCAGACGATAGGTAACGCCCATGAATAATGACTTGTCGATTTCGTCATTACCGTTGCCAGCAATGTCGTCACTGACTTTGGATAAAGCAGCTACCGTATCAAATGCCAGTTTATTACTAATGTAATAACGGTAGGTAGAACTCACCGCATTGGTGGTCGTATCCAGATCCGTTATATCGTTATGGTCATAATCCAGTGCCCAGCTATTCAACCAATCCACGCGATCCGATAATTCGTGTGTCAGGCTCATGGCATTTTTGGCGGTATAGCTTTTATCACTGTCTTGCAAAATAGCCGAGGCGGACGCTTCATTGGAAAACTGCGTCAAATTACTCAGCGGTCGGTGATATTCCGCACCCACATCCAAAGCGGGTTTGGTATCACTGCCATCATAATCCTTGAGGACTTCACTCACGCCCACTTTCGCTAACCAGCCGTATTTACGGGTGGAAATACGTTCGTTCACCAATACGTCACGCGCTTTGAGAATGCCAATAGCACCCAGTTCACCTGCCGTTTTACCTGTCGCTTGCAGGACTTTCTCAATATCGGCCATCCAGTATTGCTGGTAATCCACTGCACCATATTGGGTACGGTATTCGGCCTCTTTGGCAATAATATTGGCGACTTGGTTATATTCCGCCTTGGTTAAGCTGCCAGTCAGGCGTTTTTTATCCGTCAATGCCTCTACCATGCGAATCGCTTGTGCCATCGGGGTAACATTGACGACACGACCATAACCAATACCGACACCCGCTTTCACACGCGGGTCGTCCGCACCCTTTTTAACACCGACTTCGCCCGCACCATACCAGAAAGCACCTTTACTATTGGGCTGGAAATATTTGTTCATACTTCCCCCGCCCGTGCCAATATAATTTTCCTGAGTGGCATCCCCGGCATTAGAGCCACGCTTGGAAGAGCCTTGCAGATCGCCGTTGATTTTAATATCACGGTCAGGCGAGCTGAAAACCCGTTCATAGTTCATGTCCAGATTCAAATCATGACTGGTTTGATCCTGATTGCCGCTATTCACATTCAAACGGCCTGACACATAAGCATCTTCATAGGCGCTAGTGGGTTGTTCATAATCGAATAGCGTCACCTCTTCTGCCATAACAGGCGCAGTTGCACCCAACAGCGCAGAGGCAACACCGAGAGCTAGCATTGATTTTTTCATTTTATTCATATCCATAAGTCACTACCAAAACTCATCACGGGAAGTTCCGTAGAGCTTTATTTTTTCAAGGCAGCTTCTGCTTCCTGTTTTTCTCGTGCCGCTTTTTCAGCAATACTTTCAGCGGTATTCCCGACAGCATCCGAAGTGGCGGCTTTAGCTTTATTGGCTTCCTCCCGCATCGCATCGGCGGCTTCACCTGCTTTCTGCTTAACCTCATCGGCCGCATCTTGCATGTTTTCTTTGGCCTCATGTGCGGCATCTTTCACGCTTTCATTCGCGTTGTGAGCAGCATCCATTGCCTTCTTTTCAGTATCATTGTCACAGCCAAGCAAAGTTGCTGCAATTAACAGGGGAAATAAAACAAGATTAATTTTCATAAAAACTCCATTAAAGATTCGTTTCGAGCTTCATGCCTTCGGCATCAATTTTTAAGCCAGTGATGGCGGCTTCAGCTTCTTCAAGGCTAAAGTTATAACGTTCTTGTAATTTACCGACAAGCACTTCAACCTTGCCGCCGATTTCCAGTAAATCATCATCAGTCAATTTACCGAATTTCTCGCGCACTTTGCCTTTCACTTGATGCCAGTTTGCTGACATATAGTTCGTATTCATGGTGTTGATCCTTTAAAGCGCTTGTTAGCTTTTTTGATAGAAATTAAAGAGTAAGGCAACCCACTTTTTTCTTTGAGGGGAGAAATAAGTGAGTTACCTTAAATATGCCAGACTGTCAGTAAAACTTATCAGAAGAGGAGTAGAATCAGGCTTTGAACTTGGCGGCAGCATGTTGAACGGAAGTACTCCACGCATTCCACGCTGTTTCCACACCCTCTTTAAGATCCTCCCATGCGCCATCACTGGCTTCGCCCAGCTCTTTCAATCTGGCTTTGGTGTCATCAAACCGTTGTTCAAGTTCACTCATCTGCTTGTTATAGCTGATGCGGGTATCGGCTGACACTACTTTGGCATGGGCTTGGAACTCGGCTAATTTAGCTTGAGCCAAGGCTAACTCGGCTTCGACTTTTTGTTGATAGTCTTCTTTAGTATTCATAATGCATTTCCCTTATCGGAGGTGATATTAATTTTTTCTAAAAACCTTATACCTATATTAGGCGCTATATTTTTTACTATAGCAAGGCAAATCATAAAGAGAAAATCAAATAATCAAGTTCATTAAAAATAAAAATAATCCTAGCTATCCAAGCCCATTAGGTACTCAATAAATAGAGGTTATTTTAACCTCAACGTAATGCTCAATATGGTCATCCAGCAAGGGAATAATACCGTCAGGCTGATTCACACCATCCAATGTCACCCTACTGTCATTATCTTCAGCGTTTAATAGCGAAATCACAATGTGGTAAAGCGTTTCCCGATAACGATACAGCATTTTGAATCCCGCCCAGTCTGGCGGTAAACACGGCTCAAAGCGTAAGCTATCGCCTTCGCGCCGCAATCCCAGCAACGATTCGGTGATCAGCCGGTACATCCAGCTTGCCGAACCGGTGTACCACGTCCAACCACCACGCCCGGTATGCGGTGCAATGCCATACACATCCGCCGCTACCACGTATGGCTCGACCTTGTAGGTGGCGATGCCATCTGCGGATGTCCCATGGTTCACAGGATTGATCATGCCCAGCAATTCCCACGCACGTTCGCTGTCGCCTAAACGGGCAAACGCCATCGCAGCCCAAATCGCGGCATGGGTGTATTGCCCACCGTTTTCGCGCACCCCCGGCACATAGCCCCGAATATAACCGGGGTTCAAGTCAGACGTATTGAACGGCGGGTCTAACAATTGCACCAGCGCATGATCGCGGCGCACCAGATGGGTATTCAGCGATTGCATGGCCTGTAAGCTGCGTTCCGGCGAACCGATCCCGGAGAGTACCGACCAACTTTGTGCAATCGAATCAATCTGGCATTCCGGGTTAGTGCTGGAACCCAACGGCGTGCCGTCATCGAAGTAAGCGCGGCGATACCATTCGCCATCCCAGCCGTGACGCTCAAGATTCTGGTGCAATTGGTAACGTTCCTGCTGGCAACGTTCAGCGAAAGGAATGTCATTGTGCAGCCGTGCCAGTTCGGCAAATTGCCCCAGCACTTCGCACAGGAAAAAGCCCAGCCAGATGCTTTCGCCCTTGCCCTCGATGCCGACCAGATTCATGCCATCGTTCCAGTCGCCCGACCCCATCAGCGGCAAACCGTGTTCACCCAAGCGCAAGCCGTGCAAAATGGCGCGGACACAGTGCTGGTACAGGCTGGCAACTTCAGCAGAATGCCCCGGCAAGTCGTAGTACGAATCTTCCCCGGCATTCACCGCCCGCCCGCTGAGGAAACCGCGTGGCTCATCCAGCACTGCCCTGTCGCCCGTAGTCAGGATGTAACGGCACGTCACCAGCGGCAACCACAAATAATCATCGGAACACTGGGTGCGCACGCCCCGGTCGGATGGCGGATGCCACCAATGCTGCACATCGCCTTCCGCAAACTGATGCCCCGCACACAGCAGCAAATGCTCACGAACTTTATCCGGTTCGGCATGAACCAGCGCCATCACATCCTGCAACTGATCGCGGAAACCGAATGCGCCACCGGATTGGTAATAACCGCTGCGCCCCCACAAACGGCAACCCAGCGTCTGGTACAACAGCCAGCCGTTGGCCAGCATGTTCACCGCCGCATCGGGCGTTTCCACCTGCACCGTGCTCAAGGTTTTTACCCAATAATCCTGCACCTGTTTGAGGGCATTGCGGGTGGCCTCTACCCCACGGAAACGTTGCACCAAGGCTTGAGCATCGTGCATATCACGCCCCGCGCCGAGCTTGAAGACAATTTCCCGCTCGTGTCCCGCTGCCAGTTCAAACGACACCTGAATAGCCGCGCAAGGGTCAAGTGCTGCGCCGACTTTGCCGGACAGGTAAGCCCGTTGCAGTGCCGCCGGGTGACGCAGCGTGCCATTGCGCCCGATGAATTCGGCACGGTCGCCCGTGAAGGTGTGATTCCTATCATCCACGGCGAAAAACGCTACCCGTTCCGCAAATTCCATGCTGTAAGGGTTGCGGGCGAATAATGCGCCGATAGGGGCGGTACATTCGGTAATGATATGCGGGGCTGATTTCGGGGTTAAATCGCCCAGCACCCATTCCACGTAACCCGTCGCCGAAAGCTGGCGGGTGCGGCCTGAGGCGTTGCGCACCTTCAATACCGAGAATTTGACCGAGGCATCCAGCGCTACAAACACCGTGAGTTCCGAATAAATGCCGTTTTCGTTGTGTTCAAACACGCTGTAGCCAAAACCGTGGCGGCTGATATACGCCCCCGCTCCCGGACACGGTAACGCGGTGGGCGACCAGAACTCGCCGCTGTCTTCATCACGCAAATACAGGGCTTCGCCGCTTAAATCGCTCACCGGGTCGTTATGCCACGGGGTCAGGCGGTATTCGTGGGCATTTTCGCGCCATGTATACGCCTGTCCGCTCTCGGAAATCACCGTGCCAAAGTGAGGATTAGCCAGCACATTCACCCACGGCGCGGGTGTCGTCTGGTCGGCGGCGGGGGTCATCACGTATTCGCGCCCATCAGCGGTGAAGCCGCCCAAGCCGTTGAACAGGATCAGGTCGTCACGCGGCAACAAACTGCCCACAGCTTGCGGGTCATGGAAAGGATAACGGCTGGGTTTGAAAGGCGGCACGCGCACCTCCGTCAAGCTCCAGCGATTCACTTGATCCGTCAGCGAACCTTTGCTGTCACTGAGAATGGCGCGGGCAACGGATTGGATCAGGATGCGGTCTTCGCTGGAAATCTGGTCAGCATGGCGTACAAAAATACCACCGGGGCGGTCGATCACGTGCGCTTCCACACCCCACGCAATCAGCCCCATGATTTGTTCTTGCAGCACCTGACGGTAGCCTTCGCGGTCTTCGTTCCAGATCACCAGATCGACCGTTAAGCCTTTCAAGCGCCAGTACGCATGGGCTTTGACCAACTGGCGTACCAGCTCGATATTGTCCAGATCCTTGATTTGCAACAGCACAATCGGCAAGTCGCCGGAAATGGCGTGCGCCCACAGGCCGGATTGCCCCCGGTGATTGCTGATCAAGGTGCTGGCATCCGCCCGCAGCAAGGCGTGAGAATAAATCACTAAATTGGCCAAGCGTGCATAGAGTTGCGCTTCCGCTTCGCTGGCATTGAGCTGGCGTAATACCACTTGGCTGTGCGTCCACGCCAGATCGAATACGCGGTTAGCGAGGCGGCGGTCACGGTATTTTTCCACCAGTTGCAAGCTAGCTTCACGGGTAGCGGCAATGCCGATGACCATATCGAGCGTGACCGAGGCTTCGGGTTCGAGGGTAATGCGGTGGCGGATGGCGACGATGGGGTCAAGCACTGCGCCCACGCTGCCGGACAGATGATCGACGGCGGTCATGGCGTGCGGGGCAACGAGGGTTTTGCCCCGCCCAATGAATTGCGCCCGGTCGGTTTCATAGGAAATGCCGCTGGAATCGCCTTCATGTACCGCCATTAAATGGAATAGCCACGGGCTGTGTTCATCGAGGGCGCGCGGGCGACGGGTACACAGAATGGCTTGCAACGGGTCAACGATTTCGGTTTGCACAAACAGCTTGCTGAACGCCGGGTGCAAGGTGTCAGAAGCCGCTGAAGCCAACACAACTTCGGCGTAACTGGTGACTTCAATGGTACGGCGTAGCGGTGAGTCATTGGTGATACGCACCCGGCGCAATTCAATGTCGTCTTCCGGCGACACCACAATGTCGAGGTGCGTATCGAAATCGTGGTCACGGCGACGGAATTCCGCACGACCTTCCGAGAAAATCGCTTCGTAATGCTCTGCCGGAACCAGTGTGGGTTGATGTGCGGTTGACCAGAATGCGCCACTCGCTACGTCACGGATGTAACAGAACGTGCCCCAATGATCGCGGGTAGTGTCTTCGTGCCAGCGCGTGACAGCCAAATCTTTGCAACGGCTGTAACCGCCACCGGCATTGGTCACCATGACGTGATAATGCCCGTTGGAAAGCAACTGCACTTCCGGGAGCAACGTATT
The DNA here is from genome assembly GCF_017901135.1 of Thiothrix litoralis. Lineage (NCBI taxonomy): Bacteria > Pseudomonadati > Pseudomonadota > Gammaproteobacteria > Thiotrichales > Thiotrichaceae > Thiothrix > Thiothrix litoralis. Next base: position 2,151,556 of record NZ_CP072801.1, read on the forward strand.
CGGGTTATTGAGGACGCGGATAGGGATTTGCGGTTCGCTGGAAGCCAGCAGAATTTCGGAAACTTCCGCCGCTTGCGTATAGAAGGCGGTGGCTTTGGGAATGCGTTCTTGCAGCAACAACAGCGTCGCCTGAAACGGCGGATTCGCCGCAAAACGGCGTTGCATCGGCCGATCCAGCAGCAAATAAGCCAGTGCCAACAAACTCATGCCTTGATGGTGCGCCATGAACGACTGGATCACGACCCGCTCTTCCCCGCGCCGTTGCCGGGAGGGGGTGTAATCGACCGCCTCGTAAAAGCCAAATTTGCCCACCATGCCATCAGCCGCGAGGCGTTGCAGGTTTTGGCAGGCCGCTTCGGGGTCAACCATCAGCGCCATCGCCGAGGCATACGGAGCAATCACCAAATCTTCCGCCAGCCCGCGTTTCAACCCCAAACCGGGTACACCGAACGCTCGGTATTGGTAATTGAGATGCACATCGACGATGTTATAGCCGGATTCCGACGTACCCCACGGCACGCCGCGCTGCTTGCCATACGCAATCTGGCGTTGCACCACTGCATGGTAGGTCTGGTCAATCAGGGTATTGGCATAGGTTGGCATCACCAGCAAGGGCATCAGGTATTCAAACATCGAGCCGCTCCACGACAGCAGCGTTGGCTCGCCATCGGTGGTAATCAGCAGCCGCCCTAAGGCAAACCAGCTTTCTTGCGGCACTTGTTGCTGTGCAATCGTCACGAAACTGCACAGCCGCGCTTCCGAGGCCAGCAAGTCGTAATAACTCGCGTCGCGGTGGCGTTCCGTCACGTTGTAGCCAATAGCAAACAAGCGGCGCGGCTTGTCGTAAAGGAAATCGTATTGCATACACGCCAGAGCACTGGCCTGTAACGCCAATTGTTCCAGCGCCGCGATGCGCTCCTGCGCCTGCTGACGGCTGGCCGGAATCAGCAACAATTCCCGCAAGGTCGGAATGCCCGCAAAGTCATCACCCACCCCATCCGGCACCAGCAGGCGCAAATCATCCAGATGCGCCCGACACTGCCAAGCCAAAGCAAGCGCCCATTCGCTGGTATCGCCTACCGCAAGGTCGCTGAGGTGTTCCAAGCAGCGCTTGACCGCTGTGAGTGTGGTTGGGCGCGTGCTAGCCGCCGCTTCCAACGCCGTGCGCAGCGGAATCAAGGGTGGTGGCGTCAGATCAGACGTATTATCCAGCAAAACCCCGACCGTATCTTGCAAGCCTTCCAGCCAACGCACCGCCAGAATCGGTTGATCCGGCAAAGCCAGCAACCCCGGTTGCAAGGTCAGCAAATGACCACCCAGATTGCCGCTATCCACCGTGGACACGTACATCGGCAACAAGGGTTGCAGCGATTGCGTGTCATACCAGTTGTAAAAATGCCCGTGGTAACGCTCCAGACGCTCCATTGTGCGTAACGTATTCGCAGTGCGCTCAATCAGCCCACCCAGCGGCAAGTAACCAAAATCGTAAGCCGCCAAATTCGCCAACAACGCCATGCCCATATTGGTCGGCGAAGTACGGTGCGCCACGCCCACCTCACGGTACACCTGATAGTTATCCGGCGGCAGCCAGTTATCTTGCACCCCGACCAAATGCTCAAAGTAAGCCCACGTCTTGCGGGCAGTCTTCCGCAAAAACACGGTCTGGTCTGGTGTAAGCTTGCTGGTACGCCGAGCCAGTGGTTCACTCACCCACCAAAGGATGGCAGGCGCTAACCACCACGCCAGCAGGATAGGCGCTGCCACCAGCAAGGCTTCCGGGCGGGTCAGTACCAAATACAAGCCAGCGGTCACGGCAATGAATGGCGCAATCCACATGGTGCGGTAAGTATCCACCAGCTTGGTGCTGTCGCGGTTGGCTTCGCTCGACGGGTTCCATTCCAGCAGCCGTTGCTTGGAAACTCCCATCCGCCACAGCGTGCGTAGAATCGCATCCAGACTGAAATAGGCTTCGTATGGCAAGCAAATCAGCGTCAGTGCTGCTTGGGAAAAATGCCCTTCCGCCGCCCGCATTTCAGCCGCAAGGTGTTGGCTCAGTAGCAGATCCGTCGGTTTGCGCACCAGACTCAACAAGGACGCACTCACCGAGGGAATCAGCAAAATCGCCAGCACTGCCAGCGTCCAGAAACCCGCGTCTGGCAACACTGTCCAGCCCAGCAGCAACAACAGCGTCAAGGCCGCCGCCGTAAGACTGCGCCGCAGGTTGTCGAATACTTTCCAGCGTGACAGCCACGACAACGGGTTTTTGTGGCGCTTTTGCCCCAAGCCCGACACGGTGGGTAATAACCAGCCCAGTAACTGCCAGTCACCGCGAATCCAGCGATGCCGACGGTTCACATCGGCACTGTAACGGTTGGGATATTCTTCATACAACAACACATCACTGAGCAGCCCTGATCGCGCATAACAGCCTTCCAGTAGGTCGTGGCTGAGAATGCGGTTTTCCGGCAGCCGTTCGCCCAAGGCTTGCTCGAACGCATCCACGTCGTAGATGCCTTTACCGATGAACGAGCCTTCGTTAAACACATCCTGATACACATCAGAAACGGCGCGGGTGTAAGGGTCGATGCCAGAATCGCCGCCATACAAACGGGCATAATGCGACAGGTTCGGAGCGGAAAGGCTCACGCTGACGCAGGGTTGCAAGATGCCGTAACCTTGCGTCACCCGTTGTTTGGCAGGGTCGTAAACCGCGTGGTTGAGCGGATGCGCCAGCGTGCCGACGAATTGGCGAGCAGCGTCACGCGGAAGCTGGGTATCGGTGTCGAGGGTAATCACGTACTTGACCCCAGCGAGCGGCGTGATGTCCCCCACGATCAGCGCGAAAGCGTCTTTTGCACCGCCGCGTAGCAGCGCATTCAAATCCGCCAGTTTGCCGCGTTTACGTTCGTAGCCCATCCACACTTGAGCGTGTGGATTCCAGCGGCGCGGGCGGTGAAACAGGAAGAAAGTGTCACCCGATTCGCCCGGATATTTGGCATTCAGATGGTCGATGCCCGTTTGGGCTAGCTGCAACAGCGCCGCATCGCCTGCCAGCACTTCTTCCGGCGCGTCCAGAAAATCGGTCAACAGCCCAAAATGCAGGTGGGCATCCCGATTGGCGAGGAAGCGGACTTCCAACGTCTCCATCATGCTTTCAATGCTGGCAGCGTTACTCAGCATAGTGGGCACAACCACCAAGGTGCGCGACGGCAGCGGAATACCCTCGGAAAAGTCCATGCGCGGTAAGGCATACGGGGTAGTCAGCAAGGTTGCCAGCCAGTTCACCAGCGCCACCGACAGGTAGCTTGTAGCTAGCGCCGACAAGATACCCAGCAGCACGAGATGCCAACCCTGTACACCCTCGGCATGGGCTTGCAGCAATAAACCGCCGGTAAACAGCAGCGTCAGCAGCGCAATACCGCCCACAAAGGAGAGCAGAGGTAAGCAGCAAACCACCCGTTGCAGTTTCGCGAGTAAGGGTAGCCGTGTTTGTGCGGCTTGTTCGAGCTGGGGTAAGCCCGCGTCGATCAGGTAAAAGCCAACGTGTGCGGTACGATCAGTTTCGCCATGACTTGCTGCGGCGGCGTGCGCCAATTGCACGGCTAATTGCGCGACTTCGCCTTCGGAATAATCGGTGTATTTGGCAATTTTTTCCACTACGTGGCGGTAGCGGTCGCGGGTGGCAAAATCCATGGCGCGGTAAGCACTGCCGGGGTCGTTGCACAGGGTTTGCTCGACCACGCTCATGGTTTCGACGAATGCCTGCCAATCCATCGAGCCAAGAAAGCGCAGGCTGCCGATGCTGTTGCCGATCGACACTTGATCAGCGGCTTGTTGCTGGCTTTCGATCTGCACCAGTTGCTCAATGGTCAGGTGTGATTCTGCCAGCAATTGCTCGATCCAGCTCAATGGCAAGCCCAACGCGGCACTCTGCCATTGCAGGCGGCGCACCAATTCCGCCACAAACGGGGTGGTCATCGGCGGGTTGGAACGCGCCATATCCGCAATGACAATAATCAGGCTTTTGGGGTCTTGTTCCGCTGCCTCAACCATGCGATTTGCCCACGTATCGGCCAGATCCTGGTCAATTTTGTCAGCCGTAATCCGTGCGGCAATGCGCCGCAGGTTTTCGATCAGTGCCAAGCGTAACATGATGGGGATTGCCCACAACTCCCCCAGCTTGAGGGGTGTGACGCTCTGGTAAGCCGTGACGAAACGGCTGAGGCTGTCAGGGTCAACGCGCCCATCGCCGTGTGCAATGTTTTCCAGCGCAATGTCATACACACGCGGCAATCCGCTGGATACGCCGTCCGACAAACGCGGCAGTTCGCGGCTGTAACCTTGCGGCAAATGGCGTTTGGCGGTGCGGATTTGCTCATCTATCAAATAGAAATTGTCCAGCAACCATTCACCCGCCGGGGTGAGCCTGCGGTTGGCACTGACCGTGGCGGTTAACACGCGGGAACATTCCACCAGCACGGCTTCGTTGTCAGAGAGGCGGTCAAGAAGTTGATCCTGCACCGATTGTTGGGTGAGGTGGTGCGTGTCTGCCAAGGTTCTGCCGTGGCGTTCCATCTGGTCGGCGCTGAAGAGTTCGGCACGTAACGGTTGGGTTTCTTTGGTGTGATCCCGCACTGCATTGACACGGAAAGATTGCGCCCCCCAGACACGGATACTGCTTAACAGGGTTTTAGGCTTGGCTTTCATGCGGGATCTCTTGCTTGGTGGGTTTGGTCAAAGACGATTTTCATGATCATCAATAGCGGTACAGCCATGAAAATACCGGCCATGCCCCATAACCATCCCAAGAACAGGATAAACAGAAAAATCAGGATGGGGTCGATGGTAAACAGCTTGCCCACGAACAAGGGCAATACAAACTCTTCCAGCAGGTTCAGCAGCACCAAGGCTAGGGGTGGCAGTAATATCTGGCCAAAATGATTGAATGTCAGCAAGGAAACCAGCGTGATGATCACGAGGTTAATGGCCGCTCCAACATAGGGGATGTAATTGAGGACGGTGGCGGAGGCTCCCCAAACAATCGGGTTAGGCATACCCAATGCCCACATGGCAAGGGCTACCAGTACGCCAAGGCCGATATTGATGGCAGTAATCAGCAACAGGTAGTGACCAACCTGCTGTTGGGCTGCCTGAACAATGCGGATGACCGTTGCACTGGATTCCTTGCTGCCCCAATACTGGTTGGCGCTGTTGATGGTTGAATCACCAAAGGCCAACAGGAAGTACAGCAACATCACAAAAGAGACGACCGACACCAAAAAGGATTGGGTATTGTCCAGCAGCATGAACAACATATTTGGCCCACGTATCACGACTTCACGTACCGGGGCATTATTCCCGGCAGCCGCTATTTCCCCGAATTTATCCGTCGTCTCGCGCATATTGGCAATAGAGCTTTTGAATATGAGCAATTTATCTTCAATATGTGTCAGTTCAGCAGGTAAACGCTCTACCCAAACACCAACAGGGTCGACAAGATAATTGGATGCCGTGACCATCAAGGTGGAGAACAATAGCAATATCAGAAAACTGCCAATCGTGCTGGGAATACGCATTTTTCTCAGGTAATTGACCGCAGGAGCCAATAAGAATGAGACAATGATTGCCAGTACAATCGGAATAAAAATGGATTTGGCAAGGTAGAGAACCACCCCCATGCTGATGATGAAAATACCCCATACGGGAACTTTCAATGTATTGGCCGAATTGCCTTCCATAGTATTTATCCAATGTTCAAACATGCTTTAATAACTGCACCCCCAACCCCAACAAACTGGGGGATAATTGACCTTTATTAAGCTTTCCGAATAAAACGCCCACCAGAAGTGATACCCCGAGTGATTCAAGGGGATGCTTTTTGATAAAATCAAAATAGTCAGTATTGGCAGATGCGGTGCGTAATTGTTGTTTGGCTTCTGCTACTGTTGGCGATTTATATACCTCGTGAACCATATCATTACTCCTGCTACTAGCAAGCAAACCGTTCCCATGATAAATAAAGCGCCTGCTGGCGATAAATAAAGGCTTAGCACTTGATAGCTGGCAGTCATAAAAAGCCCTGCTGCCACGATGATAAATAAGGTGGCAATCATCAGGTATAAAATCTGGCTGGTGGTCTGCAATACTTTGCTTTGTAGCAAACGTCCTTCAGCTTCAGCCAAATCAAATAGACTAATAACAACGTCAGTCAGGGCTTTCACGGTTTTATTTGCCTTGCCCTAAAACCTTAAAAAGGGCATAACCAACGCCGAAGGCAATCAACATACTGGCAACCGGGTTTTTACGGACATGCTCACTTACATCATGCAAGCCAGCATTACCAGCTTCGTACACGTCATGCAGCTTTTGTTCGGCTTGATCCTGATAATGCTCGGCTTTGCTTTCGATATTTTCAACCAAGGTGTCGGCGGTTTTTTCGGACTTGCTTTTCAGGGACTGTAACAGGTCATTTACTTGGGTGCGTAGTGCGTCAAATTCCTCTCGGAAGTCAATTTCCGTCGCTGTTATTTTGTGGTGTGGCATGGTTTATTCTCCTTATAGAAAATTATCAGAATCCTGATTGCCAGGGGTTATAAGCGTCTGCCTTGAATAACACGCACCAGAATAACCACGATGGCGATAACCAATAGAATATGAATGAGTCCACCCATGGTGTATGAGGTCACAAACCCCAACAGCCAAAGGACAATTAAAATGATTGCAATCGTTTCGAGCATACGAATTCTCACTTCGCCAGACATTTGGCAAATACCGAATTAAGATATAATGTCGCTTAACATAAAATAATTTACGCGCCAATACTCAATAATCTAAAGCTTTCAATGGCTTAATAGGGTTTGTATTAAGCGGCACTACGTGTACTAAATTAACATATTAAGAAGGGCTATCTCCATTAAGCGCTATATTTTCTGTTATAGCAAGTTATATCACTGGAAATACCTCATGCATGACAGGGGTAATGTCGATTCACAATTCAGTGTATTTCTTCGCTGATCCTTTGGACAAAGCTACTGGATACTTCGCCCGGTTTTTCAGCATTTTCTCGCGGATGGCGGCTTCCAGATCAATACCAAGGTCAGTACACAGATAGGTGAGGTATACCGCCACATCGGCCACTTCATCGCGCAGACGCGGCATGACGCTTTCCAGCGCTTCGCCTTGCCGGTCTTCCCACTGGAACAGCTCCAGCACTTCGCCCGCCTCCAAGGAAAGCGAAATGGCAAGGTTGCGTGGGGTGTGAAATTGCTGCCAGTCGCGTTCGGCGCGGAACTGCATGAGTTCGTCCACAAGGTCTTTCGGTAACATGGTGATATCCTATTGAAGCACAATCCGTATTATAATCCGCGAATGTGAACCTGACAGAATAAAAAAGGATAGTCATTGTGTTGAAATTTCTTCCCGGCATCCTGCTGTTACAGGCAGTGACCGTTGCACTGGTGCTGATGGCTCCCACCGACCTAGAAAATTGGGGCTGGTTGCGGCTGCTGATTCCGGTCGTGATCGTGGGCGTGCTCACCGCCTTCTGGCTGGGCGCAGCCGTGGCGCACAAGCATAAGGATGACATCAGCCGTTTACAGGAATGCCACGCTAAAGAGCGTGAATCCCTGCGGGTGAATGCTGAACGTGCCAAAACCAGAGTGATGAAACAGGCGCATCAGGAAACCATGCAGGAGGTACGCCGTACCTCCACGGAAGCCAATATCAAGGTGGGCATGGCATTTGCGGGCGCGGCGGGCATTGGTGGTTTACTGTTGCTGACCCAGTTCATCACACTGGGTTTATTGATGCTGACCACCGCAGGCGGCGCATTGGGTGGTTACGTTATGCGCATTCGTCAGGAAAAGGCCAAAGCCAACAACCTGCCCACGCCATCCGCACCATCCAGCAAGCCACGCCTGATTAATGCTTCACCGCCCGCTAAATAGCACCACCCCCCATTGTTTGGGGTCGGTCAGTGCCTGTTTATCTTGCGCCATCCACGCGATCTTGCCGTCGCGTGTACCGCCATCGTCGTCGTCGTTGACTTCGACATTGACGCTTACCCGATCTTTGATAGCGGGTTTCATGCCCAACGCCTGCCAAGGAATCCACGCTTCCAGCACATAGCCATCGTACAGCTCACGCGTATCAAAGCGGATGCTGCGCAAGGCAGCAGCGGACAAGGGTGCGGAGTCTTTCGCCAACACCACCTGATCACGGTCACAGGCAAAAATCAGGTGGAAATCCTTGCGTCCATCCAGTTTGGCATCGCGACTGTTGTCGGTATCAATCAGGAATCCCACGGAATCATCCTCCTCAGGATCTTCCGAATCCCACACCCGCTTGCTGTCGTAGACCCGCACCGTCAGGAACAGGGAATCATCATCCCAGCGGCCTTGCCATTTACCAAACAGGTTACGCTTGTCCCACGCGTTGCCTTCCAGCAGCAAATCCAGCGTAATGGGATTTTCGATGAAGAATACCCGCTCTGGATCAAAGGCCGGACGCCACACAATGACCGGATCATCTGGGTTACGCGGTGCTGTTGCTAGCGGATTTTGTGCTGGTTTTGGCGGGGTTGACGTTGGCGCAGACGCAGGATGTTGAGCGATAAAATCCAGCACAGCGGCATACTTGGGTGCTTGCTCACGCGGCTGGCGAATGTATTCCTTCAAACCCCAGCAACCGTACCACTGGCAGATTCGCGGGGCAGAAAATAACATCATCAGCTTACCACCCGCTTTGCCCCAACCATTCAGGAATTCGGTGTACAGCTCGCCCATGCGTGGGTCACGATTGGCAGCGAAAAACAACGGGTTGGGGTGCTGATCAGGTTTGCGGGTTGCCCAGTCCACTAGCCCCTGCCCGCCTTCGTAGCCGAGCAAATCCACCCCAAACTTGGCGGCCAGTTCGGCGTGTTTCTGCACTTTTTCCAACACTTCTGGTAAGGAGCGGTAGGAATCTTCTGCCGTAGTCAGCTCAAAAACATCATCCACCGTGGTGGTTTCGCGGTAGCCTTTGATATTGCCACCAAAATACGGCGCAATCGCCAGCGCATCCACTTGCTTATAGGTATCGTCGTAACTCAGTATTTTTTCGGCAAAATCTGGGCGCGTATCCCAGCCGCCCAGCACCCGCACGAAGCGTTCCCGCCCGCCGAACACCTGTTCCCATGCGGCGAAAATTTCACGGGCGCGGATGGTGTAATACTCGTAACCAACATCAGCAGCATTCAAGCCCAGCGCCATTTCGATGCCTTTTTTCTGGGTGTATTCACCGTGGTTGAAATTGGTGTTCCAAATTTCGTTGGAATATTCGAGGTAGATTTTCAGTTCCGGGTCGAGGTGGTCACGCACGTAGGCTGCGTATTCGCGCACGTAATCGTCATCAGCAGCGTGGGGAATGTTGAACCACGCATCCTTATGCAAGCGGTTGGCGAGATCAACCATGACTTCCAGTGGAGTGCCGCGTGCACCATACGTGCCGCCCCAAGTGGCTTCGTCTAGACTCGGGCGATCTTGCCAGTGCGCTTCCGGGTTACGGGTAATCCCCGACATCGGCATGAAACGAATAGCGCCGAAGTCTTTCATGAAATCCAGATAGTCCGGGTTGAAAACAATGCTGCTGTAATGGTCTACGAACGATAAATACATGCCTGTTTTACCAGAACACGCGCTGGCATCGGCGACGCGCTGGAACGGGTTATTCTGGCAAATGCCGCCGGGCGGCAGGATGCGGATATTGCGCAGGTAATCATCCGGGTTGCTGCGGGCAATAATCAGGCTGGCATCCAACCGTTCATTGGTTCCGGCATCCAGCGTGATGGTGTCGCGCCCCGGTTGGTGGTTAACCAGCACTGCATCGTTGCCGTAGCGAATCTCGCCATCACCGTCGTACAGCACGGTGTATTCACCAGCGGGGATGGTATCCGGCGGCAATTCGCCGAGGAAACGGGTTCCCACTTCGCCGCCATTGAGGTTGTTCGGCCAACCGTTGGCGTCGTAGGTGACGTTTTCAGCCTTCAAGCGCAGGATGTTTTCCTGAAACGGGTTGGCAGAACGGAACAGGTCAATGAAGGGAATACTGGCATCGTTATAGCTGATTTCATTGGTATTGATGCCGAGGAGGGGCTCCTGCTTGATCACAGGAGACTCCACCTTCCCGATGGGCGGCGAGGGAGTCGGCGCAACAGGCTCAGGTTTGCGCCATTCGTGGTAGAGATACAGGCCGAGTTGCAGCAGGAACAGCAACAGGGCGAGGATGAGTAGGATCTTAAGGGGTTTTCTTAGCATCCGGGGAGTTTAGGTTATTTTTCGGTATTGGCTAGGGCTTTCCGAACCGGTGCAAAACTTCGCCGATGGATGGGTGTTGCGCCAAACGCCCGCAACGCTGCCAAATGCACCGCCGTCCCATACCCTTTATGCTTGGCAAACCCATATTCCGGGTACACCGCATCCAGCGCCACCAGTTCCGCATCCCGCGCTACTTTGGCGATGATCGACGCAGCACTGATTTCCGCAACCGTCGCATCGCCGCCAATAATCGCTTCCATGTTATAAGCCAGCTTCGGACAATGGTTGCCGTCAATCTTCACCAGATCGGGTTGGATATGCAGCCCTTCCAATGCGCGTTGCATTGCCAGAAAGGTGGCTTGCAGGATGTTGATGCTGTCGATTTCTTCCACTTCCGCTCGCCCCAAACTCCATGCCAGTGCTTTCTCACGGATTTCCACCGCCAGTTTCTCGCGGCGTTTTTCGGTCAGCTTTTTGGAATCGTTCAAACCCGCAATCGGGCGAGCCGGATCAAGAATCACCGCCGCCGCCACCACCGCGCCCGCCAATGGCCCGCGCCCGACTTCATCAACACCTGCAATCAGCATTACGCTTTCCTCAGCACAAACACCGAGGCAGGCGGAATATTGAAAAACACCGTGCTCACCCGCTGCACTTTAAAGCCCTCGCGCTGCAAGCGGTCAAACAAACGAATTTGCTTAATAAACGGCGTATAGCTCATTTGCACAATGGTTGAGCCACTATTGAGGGCATCACGAAATTGCTCCACCAGCTTTTCGGAATAGAACATACCCGTCACTGGCATACAGGACACCATCACGCAATTGGCTAAACCTTCCCCGCTTTCATCAATCGGCAAGGTGAAAAAGTCCTTCGCCAACAAGGGGGTATCTGCCCCGAAACGTTCGTGGAACTGGCGCACAAACGCCGGGTGTTTTTCCACAAAGGCAAACGGTACAGGGGCTTGCATGAAATATTGCGCCACCACCCCGCTGCCTGTGCCAATAAAAATACCACGGGCATACTGGGAAAAATAACGCGCCGCGACGTCAAACATTTTCGCCCCGAACTTATCGCTGGAACTGATAACGGAGCCGGTGTGTTTGAGTTTGGTTAGGTAGACCATGTGTTGCTGTCTCTAGAATTTCGTGGTCGAAAAATGAGTAAGAATAGCATTAGCGGCGCTGTCACTAGCCGTTTTTCGCAATTGTTGGTGCAAAGCCTGAAAACGTTGCAGGGTATACTGCTGACGTTCGGCTGAAAGGGTAAACAGGTTTTCCAATGCTACCACCAAATGGGCGGGGGTCACCTGTTCTTGAAGCAGTTCCGGCACGAGTTCCTCGCCCGCTAGATTATTGGGTAAAGTCACAAAGCGCACTTTCAACAATTTGAAGGTGCGGATCAGCCAAGCAGTCAACGGCGCAACCCGATAGGCGGCCACCATCAAACGACCTGCCAGCATTCCCTCCAACACTGCTGTGCCAGAAGCCAGCAGGATGTAATCGGCTGCTTGCATCAAGGTGCGTGATTGGCCATCCAGCACCGTCAGGCGTAAACCGGGCGCTGTCTGTTGGCGGATAGCTTCCAATT